>NZ_CP075529.1:2512597-2867695 GCF_025809055.1 Devosia sp.
GCACCACAGTGCCGGTAAATTCGTCGTCGACGTCGATGATGACCTCTTCGACCGGCTCCATGCGGGTGCCGTTCTCTTCCTTGAACAGCACCTTGGGGCGGCCGATGGTCAATTCGAACCCTTCGCGGCGCATGTTCTCGATGAGGACGGCCAGCTGCAATTCACCGCGGCCGGCAACGTCGAAACTGTCATTGTCCTCGCCCGGGGTGACGCGGATGGCGACATTGCCCTCGGCTTCGCGCATCAGCCGGTCGCGGATGACGCGGGACTGCACCTTGTCGCCTTCGCGGCCGGCCAGCGGGCCGTCATTGATGCGGAAGGTGACCGACAGGGTCGGCGGGTCGATCGGCTTGGCGGTGATCGGGGTGGTGACGGCCGTGGCGCAGATCGTATCGGCCACGGTCGAGGTTTCGAGCCCGGCAATAGCGACGATGTCACCGGCTTCGCCCACTTCGATCGGCGCACGCTCGAGACCGCGGAAGGCCAGGACCTTGGAGACACGGCCCTTTTCGACTTCCTTGCCACCCCGGTTGAGGGTGTGGATCGGATCGCCGGCCTTGACGGTGCCGGAGGCAATGCGGCCGGTCAGGATGCGGCCCAGGAACGGATTGCGCTCGATGGTGGTGACCAGCATGCGGAAGGCGCCTTCTTCCACTTCCGGTTCGGGCACGTGCTCGACGACCTTGTCGAGCAGCGGCGCCAGCGTTTCCTTGGGGCCGGACGGATCTTCGGCCATCCAGCCCTGCTTGGCCGAACCGTAGAGCACCGGGAAATCGAGCTGTTCGGAGGTGGCGTCGAGAGCCACGAACAGGTCGAACACTTCGTCCAGCACTTCCAGGTGCCGCTCGTCGGACTTGTCGATCTTGTTGATGGCAACGATCGGCCGGAGGCCCTGGGCCAGCGCCTTGCCGAGCACGAACTTGGTCTGCGGCATCGGGCCTTCGGCGGCGTCCACCAGGATCACCACGCCATCGACCATGGACAGGATACGCTCGACTTCACCGCCGAAATCGGCGTGGCCGGGCGTGTCCACGATATTGATGCGGGTATCCTTCCACATCAGCGAGGTCACCTTGGCGAGAATGGTGATGCCGCGCTCGCGCTCGATATCATTGCTGTCCATGGCGCGTTCTTCGACGCGCTCGTTTTCGCGGAAGGAGCCGGACTGCTTGAGCAGCACGTCGATCAGGGTGGTCTTGCCATGGTCAACGTGGGCGATGATGGCGATATTGCGCAGGGACATTGAGCGGAGCCTTGTTGGCATGATCCGCCAAACCTGCCCACGGGAGTGCTCTCGTTGGGCGGCCAGATACGGACCATATGGTATGGATATGCCAGCGCCATAACGGGGAGCGGTCCGGCAGTTTGCCCGGCTCATATAGCAAGGGGGCCGGTTTCACAAGGGTGGCCAGCGCAGGACAGGGATGCAGACGCCATGCAAAACCCGCCGCGCTCGGGCTGAGCGCGACGGGTCTTGGCAAGGTTCGGGTCCGGTCAGGCCAGGAAGGGCTGAGCCGCGGCCAGGACCTCTTCCTTGCTCATGGGCTCGTCATAGGCGCCATCCCATGGCTTCTTGCCACCGATCTTGCGGACCACGGCAGCATGACGCGCCTCGACCGAATGGATCTGCAGCGCCGTCTGGAGCAGGTCGTCATTGCCGATCAGGTTGCCGGCCTGGCCCTTATAGGCGGCGACACCCAGGTCCTCGAAGGTCTGGCTGAGGGTGAGATAGGTGTCGAAATTGGTGAGCACGTCCGCATATTGGCCACCGGCGGTGGCATCGATCTGCGGCCGGGCCACGGCATCGGCACCCAGGACACTTTCGAGCAGGGCGACATGCTGGGCTTCATGCAGGCCGATATGCTTGAAGATGGCTTCGTATTCATGCGGAATGAGACCATCGGCCTCAAGGCCCGAACGATAGAAGAAATCCTCGATATGCTCGAGGGTCAGGGCGTAATTGAGCACGTCCTTGATCTCGGCCGGCAGGGATTGCCCGAAGGCCTGCTGGGCGGTGACGGCCAGGACCATGGGGGCGCTGGCCAGGGCGCCGAGCGTGGCGACGCTGCGCTTGAAAAAGGCGCGGCGGTCGACGGACATGCGTTCGGTCAGCTCCGGATCGAGGCCGGAGAGCAGATTGGTCTGATTAGGGTTGGTCATGGATCTTCTCCTCAAACCAGCGAATTGGCGGTGACGTCGGAGGTGATGAACGGATCGGCCGCGGCCAGAACCTCGGCAGGATCGCGGGCCACATCGAGCCCGTTGCCGTCGACCACGTCGGGACCGGCAAAGGCCACCGAATTCATCTGCAAGAGATCGCGGATGGCAGCGGCGTGACGGGCTTCGACCGAGACGATACGGCCCGCTTCGGCCAGGTAATCGACGTTCTCGATCAGCTTGCCGGCGCCGTTATAGGCCGACACGCCCAGATCTTCGAAGGTCTTGGCCGTGTTCAGCACGCTGTCGCGGCTGGTGAAATCGACGGCCGAGAAATCGACCTCGAGCGCGGGGATGGCGCCTTCGCCCAGGGCTTCCTTGAGGAAGTCGCGGTGATCGACCTCGTGATCACGAATATCGGTCAGAAGCGCGGTTTCCTCATCGCTCATGCCCGCATAGGGCGTGTCGATGACCTGGGTGTAGAAAGCGGCCTCGAGCTGTTCGAGCGCATAGGCATAGTTGAGCACGCCGATATCGCCTTCGCCCAGATCGGCGGCGAGGGCGGCGGTGATGCCGAAATTGGGCAGGACGGCGCCAGAAACGACGAGGGTGGCACCCGCTCCGCCCCATTTCAGGAGGCGGCGGCGGGAAGGATCGTGTTGAGTGGTCATGAATAAAACTCCGCTATGCAGCGCGAAGGCTGCGGGGTTTCGGAACTGACGCTTGCCATCAGCTACGGCCCCGGGCGCGGAGAGTTTCGGTTTTTGACCGGATCAAAATCCGGTGTGCGGTGGGAACTTATCACCGGCAGGGCCGTATGCGCGCGGCGCGCGCAGGAGCGATGTTGGCTATTCTGCGGCCCGGCAGAGCAGCCTGCACAAACGAAAAGGGCGGCATCCGGTGAAGGATACCGCCCCCTGGAGGACCGGGCATCAGTTTGACTACGGTTGCCTGGTCACCCCGCGTTGACGAGCGTCACAGAGTGGTGAGTGCCCCCAGCTCCCGACTCCCGCAACAAAGTCGCAGATCAGAAGTGGTAGCTGATGCCCACGGTGGCCTTGACGCCATCGAAGAAGTCCGGGTCGTTGTAGAAGCCGACGCCGACGAGCTGGCCACGGACCGACACGGAATCGGTCACGGCGAACTCAACGCCACCACCGAGCTGGTAGGTGCCGAAGGTGGTGCCGACGCTGTTGACTTCAACACCGGTACCGGCCAGGCCGTAGATCAGCACGCTGTCGGTCACCACGGCGCCGAGACGGGCATTGACGAAGAACTCGCCGAAATTGCCGCCCGAACCGAAGATGTATTCAGCGGTGCCTTCGACGCCGAGCAGGATCGGGTCGGCAACGATGAAGTTGATACCGGCATGCACGCCAACCAGGCCGTAGGTCAGGCCCGGGTAGAACTGGCCGCCGAACTGGCCACCGGCATAGAAGCCGTCCCAGGAGAAACCGGCCGATTCATAGATCGGCTGCGGCGTGGTCGGGATGATGAGGTCGGCGGCGAAAGCCGAGGTGGTCGAGAGCAGCGCAACCGAGGTGGCGCCCAGCACAAGAGAACGAATAGTCATGAATAGCCCCAAAACATAAATGACGATGCCCGGACATTGGCCGATTTGCGGCCCCGGCACAATGCCGCCACAAAGTCTTTTTGGGCTCAAGGCAACAATATTTACAAATACTGTATGTGCGTGGCGATCCTGCAACAATAGTCCCGGAGACGATGTTGAACCGTCTCCAGGCCAATCCACTCCACGACGGGGCCCTATTTCAGCGATCGCGGCAGGCTTTCCGATTGCCACAGGCCGAGGCCAAAGCCATCCGGGTCCAGAAAATCGGCGCTCCAGCCGCCCGGCGCCTCCGAGACCGGGGTGACGATGGTGACCCCTTTGGCGGCGAGATCGGCGACGATGTCGTCAATGCCGCCCTCGTCCACCTCGAAGATCACCGCCGGCGTCGTGCCGCGCACCCCATCCATCTCGAAAAAGATGAGGTCGAGTCCGCTGTCGAGGTGCGCCTGCAGCCAATAGGGCTCGGCTCCCTCCATGCGCTCGAGTGCGAGCCCCATCGTATCGCGATAGAAGGCCTCGGTACGGGCGATGTCGGCGACGTAATAGACAATGCTGGCGGTTTTGGCTTTGAAGCTCATCGAGCCCTCCATGATACTGACATAGGCCTATTGCCGCGGTTCCGGCTTTTGTGAGCGGCGGACAACAAAAAGATGGCCATCGGGGTCATGGCTGGCGAACAGGCCCTCATGCCGCATCAGCGCCGGCAACAGCGCATCGCGGATACGGCCATATGCCAGGTCGAGATTGAGCCCGACAAGATCCTCGGGCGCCGCCATGCCCCTGGCGACGAAGTGCCGCTTGAGCGCGGCAATGCGCTGGCGCAGGGCGGTGTCGGGCAGGTTGAGAAGATAGGCGATCTCGGCCCGGCTATGCCCGGTCAGCACCAGCGCCGCCAGGGCCTTGAGAGCCGGCGACAATCCATCGAGCACGGTATTGATCGGCGTGTCGCTGTACATGGCCCCCGGAGCTGTTCCGCCCTCTGCGCTGTGCCAGCGCCCCTCGCGCGCCTGCCGCCGCCGGGCCGAGCGCCGGACCATGCGGGCCCGGTTGCGCACCACACCCCGGAGCCAGGCCATGGTCTCCGGCGCGCCCAGATCAAACCGGCCGGCCTCGACGGCAATGATCAGGGCGTCCTGCACCACGTCCTCGGCCTGGGCAGAGCCGGCCTCGCGACGGGCAATTGCGACCAATTGGGCATAGGACGGATTGCGCATGGCCCGAGCTTGTCAGGCCGGTGCGTGCGCGGCAAGAGCCTGAAACAGAGGCTTCCTCAGGAGGCCTTCTTGCGCACCTGGGCCCTGGCGGCGCCGGAATGCAGCAAGCCGCCGATGGACCCCGGCGGCAGGGGCGGCGAGAACAGGAACCCCTGTACTTCCGAAACGCCCTCGGCGCGCACCATGGCCAATTGCTCTTCGGTTTCGACGCCTTCGGCCGTGGTCATCATGCCCAGGGACTGCCCCAGCCCGATTACCGCGCGGATGATGGCCTGGCTGTCAGCGCGGGCCGTCAGGTCGCGCATGAAGCTGCGGTCGATCTTGATCTTGTCGAAGGGGAAGCTGCGCAGATAGCTGAGTGAAGAATAGCCGGTGCCGAAATCATCCATGGAGATGCGCACGCCCATGGCCCGCAGATCATGCAGGGCCCGGATGGTGGCCTCGCTATCGGTGAGCAACAGGCTTTCGGTGATTTCAAGTTCGAGCCGTTTGGGATCGAGACGCGCATCGGAGAGGGCCGCCCGCACCTGGGCCACGAGGTCCTTGCTGCGGAACTGCACCGGCGACAGGTTGACCGCGATGCGCACATCCTCGGGCCAGCCGGCAGCGACGCGGCAGGCCTCGTGCAGCACCCATTCGCCGATGGGCACGATGAGCCCGGTCTCCTCGGCGACCGGAATGAACTCGACCGGGGAAATGGTGCGGTCGTCATGATCCCAGCGCAGCAGCGCCTCTACGCAGGTGACCCGGTTTTCCTTGAGCCCCAGCAACGGCTGATACATGAGGCGCAATTCGTTGCGCTGCATGGCCAGGCGCAGGCCGGCCTCGATGGAGCGGCGTTGCTGCAAGTCAGCATCCATGCCGGCTTCGAAGAAATGATAATTGGACCGGCCTTCGCTCTTGGCCTTGTAGAGCGCCAGATCGGCATTCTTGACCAATTGGTCTGTGGTGATGCCATCGCCCGGGCCCACGGCAATGCCGACTGACGCGCCGATCTCGACCTGCTGGCCACCGATATTCATCGGCGCCCGCATGGCCCGGACAATGCGGTCGGCGACCCGCGCCGCCGCATCGACGCTGTCGATCGGGCGCAGCAGCAGGGCAAACTCGTCGCCGCCCAGGCGCGCCAGAAGATCGGTTTCGCGCGTCGTGCCCCAGAGCCGCACCGCGGCCTGCTTGATCACCTCGTCGCCCACCGCATGGCCCAGCGTGTCGTTGACCGCCTTGAAGTGGTCGAGGTCGATATAGAGCACCGCCGCCATTTCGCCGCGCTGGAACGCCGCCTCGGTCTTGGCCATGGTCTCGAGAAACTCGATGCGGTTGGGCAGATCGGTCAGGGCATCATGGCGCGCCAGATGCTGGATGCGCGCTTCGGCCTGGCGCTGCTCGGTAATGTCCTCATGGGTCGAGACCCAGCCGCCATCCTTCATCGGATGGTGCTGCATCATGATGGTGCGGCCATTGAGCTCGTGGACATTCTTGCCATATTCGCGCCGCGCGATCAGCTCGCGCCGCCAGGTGATATACTCTTCCCTGGTGCCGCCGCCGCTCATGCCCATGTCGAACAGATGCGCGAGAATGTCCTCGAGCTGGGTGCCGGGCTTGAGCAGGGCCATGGGCAGGTTGTAGATGCGGGCATAGGGCTCGTTGCAGATGACCAGGCGCCCCATGGCATCCATCATGCACAGGCCAATCGAGATATTGTTGACCGCCGCATCGAGCCGGATGTTCTGCCGTTCGAGCTCGAGCTTGCGCTTCTGCTGGCTTTCGGACCGCGCGATCTCGTCGGTAATGTCCTCATGGGTCACGACCCAGCCCAATTGCGGGGAATAGACATGCGCGGTCTCGATGATGCGCCCGCCCGACACAATTTCCTGGCTCTTGGCGCGCGCGCCGCTGCGATTGGACAAGAGCTCGCTCGAATAGTGTTCGTAAAAGGCATCGGCGCGCTGGCCCGGATGGTTGCCCAGCCGGTGCGAGAGATGCACGACGTCTTCAAGCGTCATGCCGCGATGGATGGCATCGCGCGAAAAGCCATAGAAATCGCGGTAGTTCTTGTTCCACATCAACAGGCGGAACTGCGGGGACCACACGCAGAAACCGTAGGGAATGTTCTCGAGTGCCGCATCCAGCAGCAATGTCTCGGCGACCTGTCCTAGATCGCCCGCGTCTTTCGACTGCATCGAACCCCCAGCTGGCTTGCTCATTTCGCGACGCTGGCGGGAGGTTAAGGATGCCCGCTTAACGCCCGATTAAATGGAAGCACCGAGATGCGCCGGTTCCCCCATCCGGGCGGCGATTTTTGCGGCCCCGGCGGAGGGTGTCAGGTGGCCCATGTCGAGGCGGAGATCGTAGGGGCGGTTGTCATGCACGGCGCTCTGCCACAACAGCACCGGCGGCGGGGCCTCGTCGCCCTTGGCATAAATGCTCCCCGGATCGGCATTGCGCCGCGCCATGATGGTGTCGAGATCGCAGTCGACGCCCACGCGCAGGACTGTCAGACCCCCGATCGCGTCGTCCAGAAGCGCGCCCGGATCGAAGGGGGAAGCATAGTGACGATGAAGGCCCAGATCAGCCACCACGTCGAAACCGGCCGCAGCGAGCGCCACCAGCGTTGACGCATAGACTGCGAAGAGGCTTTTGACCGTCGGCTCGAGATCGGGCCGCTCCCCGCCAGGGCGGAGGCCAATGCCGGGAAACAGGGTTTCCGGCAGTGTGGCGTTGAAGGCATCGACACCCCAATTGACCCAGCGCCCCGGCACTTCGGCCTGCACGGCCTTGGCCAGGCTCGATTTTCCCGAGCGCGGGGCGCCGTTGAGGATGACGATGCGGCCAGCCATGCCCTGCCTCCGGTGAGTTGGCACAAGAAAAGGGGAATGGGGTGGTTCTCACCCCATTCCCCCATCAACGCAAGAGACGGCCGGCACTGATTGGTTAGGAAGCCGACTTGGAATTGCGCGCCGCCCAGGTCTTGAGGCGGAGGCCATTGAGGCGGATGAAGCCTTCGGCATCGTGATGGTCATAGGCCACGGCGCCTTCCTCGAAGGTCACGAGGTCCATCGAATAGAGGCTATGGGGCGAGGTGCGGGCGATGACATTGGCCGAACCCTTGTAGAGCTTTACCGTCACTTCGCCGGTGACATAGGTCTGCGACTTGTCGATCAGCGCCTGCAGCATTTCCCGCTCGGGCGAATACCAGAAGCCGTTATAGATCAGCTCGGCATATTTGGGCATGATCTCATCCTTGAGATGGGCCTCGCCGCGATCGAGCGTGATCGATTCGATGCCGCGATGGGCTGCGAGCAGGATGGTGCCGCCCGGCGTCTCGTAGAGCCCGCGCGATTTCATGCCGACAAACCGGTTCTCGACCAGGTCCAGCCGGCCCACGCCGTGCTTGCCCCCCAATTCGTTGAGCCGGGTCAGCAGCGCCGCCGGGCTCAGCTTTTCGCCATTGATGGCCACCGCATCGCCCTTCTCGAAGGCGATGGTGATGATTTCGGGGCTGTCGGGGGCCTTTTCCGGATCGACGGTGCGCTGGGGCACGTAATCGGGGAAGGGCACGGCCGGGTCTTCAAGCACCATGCCTTCAGAGGAGGTATGCAGCAGATTGGCATCGACCGAGAACGGCGCTTCGCCGCGCTTGTCCTTGGCGATCGGGATCTGGTTCTTTTCGGCATAGGAAAGCAGCGCCGTGCGGCTGCGCAGGTCCCATTCGCGCCAGGGAGCGATGACCTTGAGGCCGGGCATCAGGGCATTGGCGGTCAATTCGAACCGCACCTGGTCATTGCCCTTGCCGGTAGCGCCATGGGCGATGGCATCGGCGCCGGTTTCGCGGGCGATCTCGACCAGATGCTTGGAAATCACCGGCCGGGCGATGGAGGTGCCGAGCAGGTACTGACCTTCATAAAGGGCATTGGCGCGGAACATCGGAAACACGAAATCGCGCACGAATTCCTCGCGCAGATCGACAATGCGGATGTCCTTGATGCCGAACATCTCGGCCTTCTTGCGGGCCGGTTCGAGCTCCTCGCCCTGCCCCAGATCGGCGGTGAAGGTGACGATCTCAGCCTGGTAGTGCTCCTGCAGCCATTTCAGCATGATGGAGGTGTCCAGACCCCCCGAATAGGCCAGCACGATTTTCTTGATGTCGTTTGCCATGGTGATATCCCAATGATGATGGCGCCAGGATAGGCCAGAGATCACGCAATAAACTTGCAATCATCGCATGAAATGGAGATATTTTGGCAGATTGTGCCAAAAATGAATTCGTTCGTGACGCAAGATGCCAGAAATACTCGACGCCATCGACCGCCGTATCCTCAGAGCATTGCAGCGCAATGCCCGCATGTCCAATGTCGAGCTCGCCAATGCGGTGGGCCTGTCGCCCTCGCCCTGCCTGCGCCGGGTCAAGCTGCTCGAGGAAAAAGGCATCATCGATCAATATGCGGCCGTCCTCAACGGACCGCTTCTGGGGCTGGGTCTGACGGTCTTTGCGCGCATCTGGTTCAAGACCCAGCACGCCGAGACCACCAACCAGTTTGCCGAAACCATGCGCAAATATCCCGAGGTGGTCGAATGTTACCTCACCACCGGGGAATGCGACGCGCTGCTGCGCATCGTCACCACCGACCTGCACGCCTATTGGCGCTTCCAGTCCGACCACCTCATGCGCATCCCATCGGTGCAGTCCGTCAAGACCGACGTGCCCATGGAGACCATCAAGCGCAGTTTTGAACTGCCATTGCCATGAGCCAGGACCCGATGCAGCAGCCCCGAGCCGGCGGATGCCTCTGCGGCAGGGTCCGCTTCGTCACCCACGGCGCGCCCTATCGCGTCGGCATCTGTCATTGCCTCGATTGCCGCAAGCATCACGGCGCCCTGTTTCACGCCTCGGCCATCTTTCCCGAGGCGGCGGTGACCATTTCGGGCACAACCAAGAACTATGAGGGGCGCTGCTTCTGCCCCCATTGCGGCAGCTCAGTCTTTTCGCGCTCCGATGACGAGATCGAGGTCAATCTGGGCAGTTTCGACGCGCCGGATACGTTCAGGCCAACCTACGAACTCTGGACCGAACGGCGCGAGGCCTTTCTGCCCGAATTTGCCGGCACACGCCGCTACGACCGCAACCGCCCAGGCGGCACCCGTCACGAGAGCTAGCACGACAGGCGCGGGCGCGTTATGACCGGAACACTATCTCCGGAGCCAAGCCATGCCCGCCTTCATCCCCGATCTGCCCGTCATTGCTGGTTTCGCGCTGGCCGCTTTCGTGCTTGCGATCACACCGGGGCCGGATATGGCCCTGTTCATTTCGCGCACCATGAACTGGGGGCGCAGCCATGGCTTTGCCACTGTGCTCGGCGCCATTACCGGCATTGCTGTGCACACGACGCTGGTGGCTTTCGGCATTTCGGTGCTGATCGTCACGGCCCCCGCCGCCTTCTGGGCGCTCAAGATCGTGGGCGCGCTCTATCTGGTCTGGCTCGCCATCCAGGCCATCCGCGATGGCGGCGGCATCCTCATCACCCGCGCCGCCGGCCGGCAGCCGAGCTGGCGCCAGTCCTATCTGTCCGGGCTCGGCATCAATCTCACCAATCCCAAGGTCGCCCTCTTCTTCGTGACCTTTCTGCCCCAGTTCGTCTCTGCATCCGATCCGGCTGCCGCCGGCAAGCTGATGTTCCTCGGCTTCGAATTCGTCCTGGTGTCGCTGCCTATCGTCGTCGCCATCGTGCTCTTTGCCGAATGGCTGACGCGCACGCTCAAAGAGAATGTCTGGGTCGGCAAGGCGCTGAACTGGAGCTTTGCCGCCGTGTTCATGGCCTTCGCGGCGACCATCCTGCTCGCCGAGGGAAGGAAGTAAGCTCATGGCCCTTCGCATGGCTCAGGGCGTTCATCGCTCAAATAGCGCCACAGGCGCGATTGGCCCCGGCGGGTCGCGATGAACTATCGCCACACCTTCCATGCCGGCAATTTTGCCGATGTGGTCAAGCACGTCATCCTCACCCGCATCCTCGCCTATCTCATGCGCAAGCAGGCAGCCTTCAGGGTCATCGACACCCATGCGGGGCTCGGCCTCTATGACCTTTTCGGCGACCAGGCGGAGAGGACCGGCGAATGGCAGGACGGTATCGGAAGGCTGATTCACGTAAAACTTCCGGGCGTTGCGGAAGATCTGTTCGCCCCCTACCGCGACGCGGTTCTGGCGCAGAATCCGGACGGTGCCCTGCGCTACTATCCCGGCTCGCCCTTCATCACCCGGCATATGCTGCGCAGCCAGGACCGGCTGATGGGGTTTGAGCTGCATCCCATGGATGCGGACCGTCTCAAGGAGAACTTTGCCGGCGATTTCCAGACCCGCATCACCGCGCTCGATGCCTGGAAGATTTTCGGCACCCACCTGCCACCCAAGGAAAAGCGCGGACTTGTCCTCATCGATCCGCCCTTCGAGGAAAAGGGCGAGTTCGATCGCATGGTCAAAAGCCTGGTGCAGGGCCACCAGCGCTGGCCCGGCGGCATCTATGCCTATTGGTATCCGATCAAGGAGCCGGACGAAGTGGGCCGCTTCCTCAAGGCGCTCAAGGCCACGGGCATTCCCAAAATCCTGCGGATCGAGATGACCATTCGCGCGCCCTCGACACCACCGCGCCTGCATGGCACCGGCATGATCGTGGTCAATCCGCCCTTTGTGCTGGAAGAGGAAATGCGGGTCCTGCTGCCGGTGCTGGCGGAGCTGCTGGCCGAAGAGGGGCGCGGGAAATGGAGCGTGGACTGGGTGGCCGGGGAGTAGTTACCAGACGCGGCCGGGCCTAAAGCTTGAACTCGTAATACATGATCTTGTCGTCATCCCCGCCAAGCGCGCGGTAGAAATCATTGGCCGCCGCATTGTCCAGTTCCGTGCCCAGCCAGGCATCGACGCAACCGATCTCGCGCCCCCAGGCGAAGAGTTCCGCCATCATCGCGCGGCCGATCCCCTGGCGCAAATGACTGGTCGCCGTCCCCACCTCGTCGACATAGAGCTCATCGGGCTTGTCCGGGTGGCGATGCACGACGCCGGCGCATTGGCCGACGACCAGGTCGCCATCGAGCGCCACCACCATGAGATGGCCGGGCTCGGCCAGGTAGGCGGCAACACGCTGCGGATGGATAGGTTCGTCGAAGACGTCTTCGGCGACATTGCCCAGGATGGCGGCATCTTCAGGGCCAAGGCGCTTGCAGACGATGGTCATCACAGCGCCAACAGCGCGTCCCGGTCCTTCTTGGCCAGGCGTTCGCTTTCGCTCTTGAGCTGCCCGCAGGCGGCAAAGATATCGCGGCCGCGCGGGGTGCGGACGGGGGAGGCATAGCCGGCGCGGTTGACGATATCGGCAAAGCGCTCGATGCGGGCAGAAGGCGAGGTGCCGTAATTGGCGCCCGGCCAGGGATTGAACGGGATGAGGTTGATCTTGGCGGGAATGCCGGCGAGCAACCGCACCAGTTCGCGCGCCTCGGCATCGCTGTCATTGATGCCATCGAGCATCACATATTCGAAGGTGATGCGGCGGGCATTGGAGAGGCCGGGATAATTGCGGCAGGCCTCGAGCAGGTCCTTGAGCGGCCACTTCTTGTTGATCGGCACCAGGACGTCGCGCAGGTCGTCGCGCACTGCATGCAGCGAAATGGCCAGCATGACGTCGATCTCGCGGCCGGTCGGCTCGATATAGGGCACGACACCGGAGGTCGAGAGCGTGATGCGGCGCTTGGAAATCGACATGCCGTCGCCGGCCGAAGCGATGAGCAGGGCCTGCTTGACGTTCTCGTAATTGTAGAGCGGCTCGCCCATGCCCATCATCACGATATTGGTGATGGCGCGGGTTTCCCCGCCGGGCACCAGACCCCCGTCATCGGGGCGCGAACCGCCCGGAAAATCACCCAGACGCTCGCGGGCCATCAGGATCTGGCCCAGGATTTCACCGGCGGTGAGATTGCGCACCAGCTTCTGCGTGCCGGTATGGCAGAACGAGCAGGTCAGCGTGCAGCCCACCTGCGAGGAGACACACAGCGTGCCGCGATCGCTTTCGGGAATATAGACGGTTTCCACCTCGACCGGCGGCAGGTTGGGGTTCTGCGGATCGCGGAAGCGGAACAGCCACTTGCGCGTGCCATCGACCGACACCTGTTCGGTGACGATTTCCGGCCGGTCGAGATTGAAGGTTTCGCTGAGCTTCTGGCGGACGGGCTTGGCCACATTGGTCATACGGTCGAAATCGGTGACGCCGTTGACATAGAGCCAGTTCCACAACTGGCTGGCCCGCATCCGGCCTTCCTTCTCCGCCACCACCTCATGGCCCACCAGCGCCTCGGCAAGGCCGGCCTTGGACAGACCGATCAGCGAGGGACGCGAAGCGACCGCCGGACGGATGGCAGTCGAATGGTCGAGGTTCAGCGCGTGGCTCATGGCAGGCACACCGGGGGCGTTGGGAATGCAGGAAGTTGCGCGCCTTTAGCATGACGCGGCGCAAAACTCAAAGTCACGCGCGCGGGAGGCCGGGTTGCGAGGGGCGCAGGGACGGCGCAAAACACCGCGCCCTACCCTTCTCCAGGTCATTCCCGCGAAGACACCATGTTTAGGGACGGCTTAGAGGAAAATCAGCATTCGGCGCCGGTGGCCTGCTGGGCGGCGGTGGCGCCGGACAGCGAAAAGCTCTGGACCACGGTGGTGCCATCGGCAGCAGTGCCGGAAATGGTCAGGGTCGAGCCGGCGCGAATGGCCGAGGCGAGGCCAGCCGCCTGCGCCGCATCGTCGAGCCAGGCCGCATCGCCCTGGGTGAACAGCGCAAAGGTCTGCCCGCCGATATTGACCGTGGCCATCGAGCCGGTCTGGAACGTGTAGCCGGAAACGAGGTTGAACTCGTTGATGACGTCTTCGCCCGGACGGTTGGTGACATAGAGATAGGCATCGCCCAGCCCGGCCGGGGTCGGCTCGGTGCTCTTGGGGCGGCTCATGGCAAAGCAGATCGTGCCCGAACCGTCATCGGCGGCGTAACTCGACCAATCGCGAAAATCCCCCAGGACCCGGGCCGACTGGGCCAGGGCCGGCAGTCCGGCCGCGGTGGCCAGAACCAGAGCAAGAGCGAAACGGGCAGTGGTACGAACGGTCATCAGGTCGGCTCTTCAAAAGGACAAAGGGCGACGGGCAGCGGGCCCGGCGCCCAGTTATGGCCTTTCGGCCTTGGGGGGCAAGCCTTTACTGGCAGGCCGCATCGATGGCGTTCATCGCCGCCGTGGCGCCGGACAGCGAATAGGTATCCACCGTATTGGTGCCGCGCTGGCTGGTACCGCGCACCACCATCTGGCTGCCGGCCTTGAGCGCGGTGACGAAACCGGGCTCATCGGCGGTCGAGGCAAGCCAGGCGGTCGAGCCCTGGGCGGCCATGGTATAGGCCTTGCCATCGATGGTGGCGCTGGCCTTGGCGTCGGTGCTGTTGAACGGATAACCGATATGGGTCTGGGCCTCGTTCTTGCTGCCCAGGCCCTTGCGATGCACGATCAGGAACTTGATCGGATCGCGATTGGCCCCGGCCGGCTCGCTTTTCTGCGGCTCGGAGATAATGAAGCAGATCTCCCCGCTCTGGTCGCTGGCCTGGTAGGCCGACCAGGCATTGAAAGTTCCCAGCTCCGTCGCCTGCTGGGCCTGTGCGGCCGGCGCCAGAGCCATGATCGAGGCGACCGCGAGCCCAATTGCCAGGCTGCCGGTTTTCATCGTCATCGCCAATTCATCCTCTTGTCTTGCTGCCGTTCGAGAAACTCGCTGCCCGTCCAGTTTGCCTCGAACATGGTTACCAAGGTGTCAAACTCACCCCCGAATGTGAGTATTTGCCTCAAATGAAAGCCAATCGCGGCGGCAATGCGGCATTGGCCTGCATCGGAGGCCCCGATTGTCATCGAAGGGTTATGTGCGGGTTAACAATGGTGTGAGGCTAGGCCGCCAGCGGATAGCTCTGTTCGACCACATAGGGGCCGCCGCCCACCGAATCCCGGCTGGAAAACAGAACGAAACGGGCCGGCACGAAGTCGAGCGGCTCGAACCGCCCGGCCTCGGCAATGAAGCGGGCGACATCGGCGGCCGGTGCCCCGCGCAGCCGGGCCAGCGTGACATGGGGCACGAACTTGCGGCCTTCCGGCGGCAGGCCCGCACGCTGCAGCACCCGTTCATGGGCCGATTGCAACCGGCTCAGCGCCTCGGACGGCTCGACCCCGGCAAACAGGGCCCGCGGCTTGTCGCCGCCAAAGGTGCCAAGATGGGTGAGCCGGATGGCAAAGCGCAGCGAATTGGAGAGCCGGTCGAGACTGTCGGCCACCTCATCGGCGGTCTGCCCGTCGACATCGCCGATGAAGCGCAGGGTGATGTGATAATTGTCCGGATCGATCCAGCGAGCCCCCATCAGCCCGCCGCGCTTGAGCGAGAGAGAAAATGCTGTAGCGGCCGGTATTTCGAGGCCGGTAAAGAGCCTGGGCATGGATGAGCCTCCCTGGCGATCGGCGATTCGGCACCCACGGTAAACACAAACGGGTCATCCGGCCAGTCCGCGGTGTCGCACCGGTCCGATTGTCCTTGTCAATCAAGGGTTCCATCCCCATATTCGTCGCCAAGTGGCAAAGCCAATTGCCCCCGGCGGTTCATGACCGCACGCTTCTAGTTGGGAAAGGAAACCTAGAATGGCTGAATATGACCGTCAGACCCTCAATGCGCGGGCCGGCTCGGCCTTGGCCATCGATGAGGGCCTGCGCAGCTACATGCTGCGTGTTTACAACTATATGGGCCTCGGCCTGGTCGTGACGGGCCTGGTGGCCTGGTTCACCAGCCAGTGGGCCATGTCGAGCCAGGCCAATGCCGAACTGCTCTATGGCAGCCCGCTCGCCTTTGTCATCATGCTGTCGCCGCTGGCCTTCGTGCTGGTGCTGAGCTTCGGCATCGGTAAGCTCTCCGTACCCGCCGCACAGGCCGTGTTCTGGGCCTTTGCCGCCGTCATGGGCCTGTCGCTGAGCTCGATCTTTCTGGTCTATACCGGCGCCTCGATCGCCAAGGTGTTCTTCATCACCGCCGCCACCTTCGGCGCGATGAGCCTTTACGGCTACACCACCAAGCGTGACCTGACCGGCATGGGCAACTTCCTGATGATGGGCCTCATCGGCATCATCATCGCCTCGATCGTGAACATCTTCATGGCCTCGTCCATGCTGGACTTCGCCATCTCGGTCCTCGGCGTGCTGATCTTCACCGGTCTCACCGCCTATGACACCCAGAAGATCAAGGAAAGCTATTCGGAAAGCTATGGCGCCGATGTCCTGGCCAAGAACGCCATCATGGGCGCGCTCAGCCTCTACCTCGACTTCATCAACCTGTTCATGATGCTCCTGCGCCTGTTCGGCAATCGCGAGTAGTCAACGAAAGGCTTGATGATCCGATCAAGCATTTTGGTTGGACGCAAACAAAGGCCGCAGCCTAAAAGGGTTGCGGTCTTTTTCTTTGCGCCCGAGCCATGTCCGATACCCTGCTCCGCCCCTTTGCCTGGTCCGACGTTCCCGCCATCACCGCCATCTACCGGCACTATGTCGAGAACACCGCCATCACCTTCGATACCGAGCCTCCGGGCGAGGAAGCCATTGCCGAAAAATATGCGGGCCTTAGGAAGCTCGGGCACCCGCTGATCGTCGCCGAACGGGACGGTAAGGTCGCGGGCTATGCCTATGCCAGCTTCTATCGTCCGCGCGCCGCCTACCGGTTCACGGCAGAGGACTCGATCTATCTCGACCCCACCGAAACCGGGCGTGGCCTGGGGCGGCTTTTGCTCACCGAGCTTCTGGCGCAATCGAAGGCCTTCGGCTTCAAGCAGATGCTGGCAGTGATCACCGCCGACACCGCCAATTCGATCGCCATTCACGAAAAGTTCGGCTTCAGCCGCGTCGGCTACTATTCGGCGGTCGGCTACAAGTTCGACCGCTGGCACGATATCGTGCACCTGCAAAAAGCGCTCTGAGGTGGCCCTGCTCACCCTCATGGTCGGCCTGCCCGGCTCGGGCAAGACGACGAGGGCCAGGGCCCTGGCCGCAGCGAGCGGCGCCCTGCGCCTCACCCCAGATGAGTGGCAGACGCGCCTGTTCGACGATGACATGCATCATCCCGACCATGATCGCCGCCACAATGAGGTCGAGGCGATCATGTGGGAGATTGCGGCCCATATGCTGGCCCATGGCCAGGATGTCATCCTCGATTTCGGCTTCTGGTCGCGGCAGGAGCGTGCCGGCTTTGCCGCGCGCGCCAAGGCACTGGGTGCGCAATGCCGGATCGACTATGACCCGGTGCCTCTGGACGAGCTGGAGCGGCGGGTTATCGCGCGCAATGCGCTGGATGGGCAGCACTTTGCCATTCCTGTCGCCAATCTGCGGCAATGGGCAGCCCTGTTCGAGGCGCCCGATGCCGGTGAACTGGCCGGCCGCTTCGGCCCCGAGGCCTCCGGCCAGCACTGACCGCCCGGATTGCGCCACCGGTGGCAGGGTCAGCCGATGGCCGCCTGCAAGCGGGCAATGATCTGCCCCATCCGGCCCGAAGCCAGAAGGCCCGGCCCAAGCGGTCCGGAGCGGTCCTGCCCGATCGGCGGCAGGGTGCGCAGCGCGGCGCGCGCCGCGGGCGTCAGCTGCGCGACCTGCCAGGCGATCTCGGTCTCTTCCCGGTCGGGCGCATCGGGGGCCGCAAGGCCGGCGGCCTTTACCGCATAGGCGGCGGCGCCCAACGCATGGGCGCCCATATGACAGACGGCAGAGGCCTGGCCGGCGGACCGGGCGGCCGCCAGCGCGGCGGGCGAGGCGTCGCGCCTGGTGCTGCCGCCACCAAAACGCCGCCGGATTTCCCCGGCGGTGTCGAGCTCGCCTTTTGCATAGGCACGGGCGCGGGCAATCGCCTGGCGCGGACGATCATCGCCGGGCTTTTCGGCCTCGAACAGGCCCAGCACGCGCTCGGCACAGCTGGCGGCCCAGTCGGCAACCTTGCGACGCTCGTCTTCGGGAAGTGTCTGGATGGATAAAGCCAAAGTCCCAACTCCGGTAGCCACGATCGCCCCGCCCCAATTCGGGCGCGGACTATGCCAGCCGACGGACATCTGTGCCAGTGCGTGCTCTAGTTGAGCCGCTTGCGCATGGGAAAACCATTGACCTTGCGGCCCACGGCCTGCGGGCCATCGGCGATCCAGCCGTGATCGGCATAGAATTGCCGCGCCGTCGCGGTCGATTCGAGGCGCGCCTCGCCAAGGCCCAGCCCCGCAAGTTCGGATTCCAGCTGCGCCAGAAGCGCCTTGCTGACGCCGGTAAACCGGGCCCGGGGTGCCACATAGTTGAGTGCGATATCGCCCGACCTCGTGGCCGCGCCCACGGCAACCACCGACCCGGCCCGCTCCGCCACCAGCATGATGAGATCGGTATTGGCCAGCATGGCGGCAACGCCCTCCATGCTCTTGTTGCGGGTCCAGGCGGCCAGCTTTTCGGGATCACTGCCATGATCGGCGGCGCACAACTCGGTTATGGCGGCGATGAGGACGGCACTCATGGCCGGGACATCGGCGGGCTCCGCCCGGCGAATGAGAAGGCTCACCCCACCACCATCAGGTCCGGATCGAGCACGCGCAGCACCTGGGCCAGGTCGTGCCCGCGCTTGAGCACCCGCCCCTGCTGGTTGGTCACCATGAACTGGCCCTGGCGGTTGCGCAGCTTGGGGTTTTTCTCGACCACGAAGAGCGGGCGTTCCGAGACGCGGGCATAGATGGAGAACAGCGCCCTATCCTTGAGGAAGTCCATGGCATAGTCGCGCCACTCGCCCTGGCCGACCTTGCGGCCATAGACGGACAGGATCTGCATGAGCTCGCGACGATCGAAGGCCACAACCGGCTGCACGGGTCCTTTGGGCTGCGCAGCGGGTTCGCCCACATGCACCAGCGACAGGTTAGCCCGGTTGTCATCCGACGGCCCTGGCACGCGGCCCTCAACTCCTCGTCATTTCGCTGTCATGATCGGCGCATTTGCCGGGGATGGCAAGGGGCGAGAAAAACCCAAATTCGGCCACGATTTGTCCCTCACAGCGCCCCATTGACCCGGCACTGTTCAACCATTGCCTCCAGTGGCCGGCTCCGGACTGACCGAGCCCCCAAACCACGATGTCCGGGCCGGCCGCCCCCAATACTGAGTTGACATAGTCAGTCAGCCCGCTCCTCCCCCCAGGAGCGGGCTTTTTCTTTGTCCACGCGTTCAGGGTTCGTAGGCGGCGGCGCCGATAATGGTGCCCGGAAGGTTCTGGCGGTCCTGCTGCACGAGAATGGCGAGCCCCGACCCGGGCTGCGACAGCACCTGCTGCAGCGGCAGCTTGAAACTGGCCCCCTCTTCGGCCTCCCAGGCGCCCAGCAACTGCCGCCCGGTCACCACATGGGTATAGACCATGGTCTTGCCGGCATTCTCGCCGCGCTCGATGGCGACATGGGCCTGGTCGATATAGGTCACGAGCCACACCGTGGCATTGCCCTGGCCCTCAAGGCCCGGCACGGCGACGGTGAGCACATCGTCCTTGCGCGTCACCGCCACGGCGACGGGCAGATGCGCATTGGCGACTTCCGACTGCACCAGGTTGCGCTTGGAGCCGACAACGCCCTTGGCGCCGTTGATGACCATTTGCGGGGTGAAGATGCGCGAGGAGCCCCAGCTCTTGGCATAGTCGCGCTGGCGGTCCGAAAAGCCCTTGGCGCCAAACGTGTCTTCCCAGCCGATATAGTCCCAATAGTCCACGTGATAGGCGAGCGCCACCACGTCGCTCCGCTCGGCCAGGTCGGTCAGCAGCGCATCGGCGGGCGGACAGGACGAGCATCCCTGGCTGGTAAAGAGTTCGACCACCGCCCTGGTGCCGCCAGCCGAATCCTGGGCCCCCGCACTTGCGGCAAGGCAGGCGGTCAACAGGCAGGTGGCAACAAGGCGTGAAAGGGCGGGTCTGAGCATGGGCAAGGTTGTAGTCCGGGCGCGATTGCCATGCCTAGTCAAAAGAGGGTGAAACCGGGCGAACGGCCTGCCCCGCGTCCGATCTGCAACAGGCCGGGCAGCGTTCCAATGAAAATGGCGGCCCCGAAGGACCGCCATTGCCTGTTCTTTGCAGTTGGGGCGCTTACGCGGCCACCAGGCTCCGCAGCACATAGTGCAGGATGCCGCCATTCTTGAAATAGTCGAGCTCGTTGGCCGTATCGATGCGGCAGCGGGTTTCGACATTGAGCACATCGCCATTGGCGCGGGTGATCTTGACCGTGACATTGGCGCGCGGTTCGATGCTCTCGACCCCGGCGATGTCGACGGTTTCGGTGCCATCGAGGCCCAGGCTCTGCCAGCTCTCGCCGTCCTTGAACTGCAGCGGAATGACGCCCATGCCGACCAGGTTGGAGCGGTGGATACGCTCGAAGCTCTGGGCGATCACGGCCTTGATGCCGAGCAGGTTCGTGCCCTTGGCGGCCCAGTCTCGGGAAGAGCCGGTGCCGTATTCCTTGCCGGCGAAGATCACCAGCGGCGTGCCCTTCTGCTGATAGGCCATGGCCGCATCATAGATCGGCATCTGCTCGCCCGACGGACCCTTGGTGAAGCCGCCTTCGACGCCATCGAGCATCATGTTCTTGATGCGGATATTGGCGAAGGTGCCGCGCATCATCACCTCGTGATTGCCGCGGCGGGCGCCGTAGGAGTTGAAATCCTTGGGGGCCACCTGGCGTTCGGTGAGATACTTGCCGGCGGGCGTGGTCGGCTTGAACGAACCGGCCGGGGAAATGTGGTCGGTGGTGATCGAGTCGAGGAACAGCGCAAGCACCCGGGCCGAAACCACATCGGTCACCGGCTTGGGTTCCATGGTGAGGTCTTCGAAATAGGGCGGGTTCTGGACATAGGTCGAGGACCCGTTCCAGCCATAGGTTTCTCCGCCTTCCACAGCAATGGACTGCCAGTGCTTGTCGCCCTTGAACACGTCCGAATAGCGCGAGCGGAACATCTCGGCGGTGACGTGCTTGCGCACGATCTCGGCGACTTCGTGATTGGTCGGCCAGATGTCCTTGAGATAGACCGGCTTGCCATCCTTGCCCGTGCCGATGGGCTGGGTGGTGATATCGACATTGAGCGTGCCGAGCAGCGCATAGGCGACGACCAGCGGCGGGGACGCGAGATAGTTCGCCCGCACATCCGGGTTCACGCGGCCTTCAAAATTGCGGTTGCCCGACAGCACCGAAGCGGCGACCAGCTTGTTCTCGTTGATGCAATCGGAAATGGCCTGCGGCAGCGGGCCGGAATTGCCGATACAGGTGGTGCAGCCATAGCCGACGAGATTGAAGCCGATGGCATCGAGATCGTCCTGCAGGCCTGCGGCGGTGAGATAGTCGGTGACCACCTGCGAGCCGGGGGCCAGCGAGGTCTTGACCCAGGGCTTGGAGTCAAGGCCGAGCGCACGCGCCTTGCGGGCGACGAGACCGGCCGCGACCAGCACTGAAGGGTTGGACGTATTGGTGCAGGAGGTGATCGCCGCGATCACCACCGAGCCGTCATTGATACCGTAGTCGGCACCCTTGACCGGGAAAGCGGCTTCTTCAGGAATGTCGTCGACACCGGTGGCGCCTTCATCGACAAAGCGGCTTTCGCCCTTGCTGTCGGGGTTGGCGGCACGCTCGATGCGGCCACCGGACAATTCCGGCAGGGCGGCGGCAAAGGCCGAAGTGACATCCTTGAGCGCCACGCGATCCTGCGGGCGCTTGGGACCGGAAAGCGACGGCACCACGGTCGAGAGATCAAGTTCGAGGCTCGAGGTGAACACCGGATCGGGCGTGTCCGAGGTGCGGAACATGCCCTGGGCCTTGGAATAGGCTTCCACCAGCGCCACGCGGTCGGCATCGCGGCCGGTGGTGGCGAGGAATTTCAGCGTATCGGCATCGACCGGGAAATAGCCACAGGTGGCGCCGTATTCGGGTGCCATATTGGCGATGGTCGCCTGGTCTTCGAGGCTGAGGTAATCCAGGCCCGGTCCGTAGAACTCGACGAACTTGCCGACCACGCCCTTCTTGCGCAGCATTTCGGTGACGGTCAGCACGAGGTCGGTGGCGGTGATGCCTTCATTGATCTTGCCGGTGAGCTTGAAGCCCACGACTTCCGGGATCAGCATGGAAATCGGCTGGCCGAGCATGGCGGCCTCGGCCTCGATGCCGCCCACGCCCCAGCCAAGCACGGCCATGCCATTGACCATGGTGGTGTGCGAGTCGGTGCCCACCAGCGTATCGGGATAGGCGACGGTTTCCCCGTTCTCGGTCTTGGTCCAGACGGTCTGGGCCAGATATTCGAGGTTCACCTGGTGGCAGATGCCGGTGCCGGGGGGCACGACGCGGAAATTGTCGAAGGCCGACTGGCCCCAGCGCAGGAATTCGTAGCGCTCGACATTGCGCTCATATTCGAGTTCGACATTCTGCTCGAAGGCCAGAGGCGTGCCGAAGCTGTCGACCATCACCGAGTGATCGATGACGAGGTCAACCGGCACCAGCGGGTTGATCTTCTGCGGATTGGCGCCGAGCTTGGCGGTGGCATCGCGCATGGCGGCCAGGTCAACCACGGCCGGAACGCCGGTAAAGTCCTGCATGAGGACGCGGGCCGGGCGGTACTGGATTTCGTATTCGGAGGTGCGGCTGACCAGCCAGTCGGCAATCGCCTGGATGTCTTCCTTCTTGACCGTCCGGTTGTCTTCAAAGCGCAGCAGGTTTTCCAGCACCACTTTCATCGAACTGGGCAGTTTGGAAACGCCCGTCAGACCGTTCTTTTCGGCCTCGACGATGGAATAATAGGTGTAGGTCTTGCCACCGACACTGAGCGTGGACTTGGATTTGAAACTGTCGATCTGTGTCACGATGCTCCGCCCTTTGCTGCTATACGACGCGTCCAGGCACTATAGGGGGCCGCCGGAAACGCCGCGTTTTCTGGAATGACTCCAATTCACTTGGGCTTATAGTCAATCGGATAGGCCCTTGCCAGTACGACCATGGGTTCAATACGAGATGGGGCCATGACGCACCGGCAAGTCTATCCGCCAATTCGCCTGAAAACCCATGGCCTTGCCTGTGGCCGGGGCGAAACCGTGCTGGCAGGCGATATCGATCTCGATCTGGCGGGGGGAACGGGCCTGGTGCTGCGCGGCGCCAACGGGGTGGGCAAATCCACCCTGCTCCTGACCCTTGCCGGCCTGCTGGCCCCGCTGGCCGGGCATATCGAACTCATCGGGCATGATGCCGAGGACGGCCCGGCCCTGCACCATTGCGGCCACCGCAATGCGGTGCGTCCGCGCCTCAGCGTCAAGGACACGCTCACCTTCTGGGCCGCGATCAATGGCGCCCATGGCCTTGCCATCGACGCAGCGCTCGACCGGGTCGGGCTCGGCATGGCGGCAAAGCTCGATGCCGGCTATCTCTCGGCCGGACAGGGACGGCGGCTGGCGCTGGCGCGCCTCCTGGTCTCCCCCCGGCCCCTCTGGCTGCTCGACGAACCCGGTGCCGCCCTCGACACGCAAGGCCAGGCGCTGCTGGCAGACCTTCTGGCATCCCATCTCCAGCAGGGGGGCCTTGCCATCCTGGCCAGCCACGACCCGGTTGAGGTTGCCGGCTTTTCCGTATTGACGCTGGGAGAGCGGCCATGACCGGCTTTACCGGCACCATAAGGCGCGACCTGCGTCTGGCGCTCGCCGGGGGCGGGGAGATCATGACCCTTCTCCTCTTCTTCATCATCGTCGGTGCCATCACCCCCTTTGCGGTCGGCCCGGACCAGGGCCTTCTCGCCCGCATCGCCCCGGGCGTCGTGTGGATCGCAGCCTTTCTCGCCATGCTGCTGGGCCTCGACCGCCTGCTGCGCCCCGATCGCGAGGACGGCACGCTGGCGCTCTATCGGCTCGCCGATACGCCGCTCTCGGCCATCATTGCCGCAAAAGTGATCGTCTATTGGCTGACCAGCGCCCTGCCCCTCGTCCTTGCCTCGCCCTTCCTGGCGCTCATATTCGGCATGGACATGGAGACCTTCGGGCGCACAGTTTCGTCCCTGCTGCTCGGCACGCCGGCCCTTGCGGCTTTCGGCACCTTCGGCGCGGCGGTTACCGTGGCGGTGCGGCGCGGCGGGCTCTTGGCGCCGATCCTGATCGCCCCGCTCTGCGTGCCGGTGCTGATCTTCGGGGTCGGGGCCATCGCCCCCATGGGCGGGCCGGACCAGGCCCAGGCCGCCATGCTGCTGCTTGCGGCACTCAGTCTCATGGCCTGCGCCCTCTCTCCCTTTGCCGCCGCGCTTGCGATAGACTGGGGGGAAGAGTAGAGCCCTAGGACGTGCATCAGGTCATTCCCGCGCAAGCGGGAACCCCTGTTTGACCAAGACAAAACGAAGGTCCCCGCGTGCGCGGGGATGACGCTGTGAGAGCCACCGTGGATCGCGCCCCATGACCACCGACAGCACCCCAAAAATGAGCTGGTGGAACCGGCTGGCCCATCCCGGTGAATTCGTGCGCTGGACGCGGCCGCTGGTCTGGCCGCTGGCCGGGCTGACGGCGCTGCTGTTTGCCGTTGGGCTCTGGTACGCCTTCTTCAATTCCCCCGCCGACTACCAGATGGGTGACACGGTGCGCATCATGTATGTGCATGTGCCCACCGCCTGGCTCAGCCAGTTCGTCTATGCGACCATGGCCGTCTCGGCGCTGGGCACGCTGATCTGGCGCCATCCCATGGCCGATGTGTCGATGAAGGCCGCCGCCCCGCTGGGCGCCGCCTTTACCGCCATGGCCCTGTTCACCGGCTCCATGTGGGGCCGCCCGACCTGGGGCACGTTCTGGGAATGGGACGGGCGCATGACCTCGACCCTGATCCTGCTCTTCATCTATCTCGGCATTGTCGCGCTCTGGCGCGCCTTCGACGACCAGTTGCGCGCCGCCCGCGTCGTCGCCGTCTTTACGCTCGTCGGGGCGATCAATGTGCCGATCATCAAATTCTCGGTCGACTGGTGGAGCACCCTGCACCAGCCCGCCAGCGTCTTCCGAGCCGATGGCCCCACCATGCCCGGCTCGCTCCTCACCCCGCTGTTTCTGATGTTCTTCGCCTTCACTTTCTTGTTCATCACCCTGCAGCTTGTGGCCATGCACACCGAGGTGCGCCGCCGAAGGGTGATGACGCTCGAGCGCAAGGCCGCGCGCGAGGTGCCCGCATGATCGGACTGGGCGAACATGCCGGCTTCATCATCGCCGCCTATGCCGGCGTCTTTGCCGGCCTCGGCGGGCTGATTGCCTGGACCGTGCTGGCCAGCCGCCGGGTCAATGCGCGCCTCAGCGAACTCGGGGACAAGCGCAGCTGATGCGATATGCAGTCTTTGCCCTGCCGCTGATCGCGCTGGTGGCGCTGGTGGCCGTCTTTGCCTTTTCCATGGATCGCGACGCGAGCCTGGTGCGCTCGGTGCTGATTGACCGCCCTGCCCCCCAATTCGCCCTGGCGCCGGTCGAGGGCCTCGGCGTACCCGGTTTCGACACGGCAACGCTTGAGGGCACCCCGACCCTGGTCAATGTCTTTGCTTCCTGGTGCATCCCCTGCCGTGACGAGCATCCGCTGCTCGAAAGCCTCAAGGCCGAGACCGGCATCCGCATGTTCGGCATCAATCACTCCGACGCGCCGGAAAACGCCCGCGCCTTCCTCGACGAACTGGGCAATCCCTATGACGCGGTGGGCGCCGATCGTGACCGCCGGGTCTCGATCGACTGGGGCGTCTATGGCGTGCCCGAGACGTTTCTCGTCAATGCCGCGGGCGTGATCGTCTATAAGCATGTCGGCCCGCTCAGCCCCGAGGCCATCGAATCCGAACTCAAGCCGGCGATTTCAGGTCTGGAAGGCTGACTTATTCACACCGCGTTCAGACTTGCTCTGGCAATGTGCGGGCACATCGCGTACCAAGTTGGATGATGTTGGATTTGCTGCGGAAATTTCTGAACGACGAGGCGGGCATCAGCCTTGTCGAATATGGCCTGATCGCGGCGATCATCACCGTGGTGACGACTTTTGCCGTCTCCGCCGCCGGCTATAATATCGTCGACATCCTCAGCTGACCGGGCACGGCATTGGAGCGTTTTCAAGAAAAGTGGTATCCACTTTTCTGGTTCGAAAACGTGACCATTCAACAACTTAGAGCTCTCGTTCTGATTCAATCAGAACGAGAAAGTCTCTAGAAGTCGCTGGTCAAACCCTTGATTTCCCAATCTCCGTAACGCCCCGGCTCCAGTCCGCCGCGCCCGCCCTTTTCCTTGGGCGCCATGGCTGTTTCGGCGTCGATGGCGGCGCGCCGCGCTTCGGCTTCCGCCAGTGCCCGCTGGGCCTGGGGGCTCAAGACCTTGGGGGCCTCTGGCATCACCGCTTCGCTGTCATCTGGCATGGTCTTGGCACTTCCCTGCTTGCGCGGAACCCTTGGACACCCAACATAGTTGGTCGAGACATCCAACCCAAGGGGTTAGACATCATGTTCAATGCCTTCCGCACCTTTGTCCTGCTCGCGGGCATGACCGCGCTCTTCATGGTGGTGGGCTATTTCATCGGCGGCACCGGCGGCATGCTTCTGGCGCTGGGCTTTGCAGCCGTCACCAACCTGTTCGCCTACTGGAACTCGGACAAGATGGTGCTGCGCATGCAGAACGCCGTCCCGGTGGAGCGCTCCCGCGCGCCCGAACTCTACGACATGGTCGATACCCTGTCCCAGCGCGCCGGCATTCCGACCCCCGCTGTCTATGTCATCGAGACCGACCAGCCCAATGCCTTCGCCACCGGCCGCGATCCGTCCAATGCCGCCGTGGCAGTGTCCTCGGGCCTCTTGCGCCAGCTCGATACACGCGAAGTCGCCGGCGTCGTGGCGCACGAGCTTGCCCATATCAAGAACCGCGACACCCTGACCATGACCATTACGGCTACTCTCGCCGGTGCGATTTCGGCGCTGGCGCAGTTCGGGCTGTTCTTCGGCGGCGGCAATAATCGCGACAATCCCTTGGGCGGCATCGGCGCATTACTCATGGTGTTCCTGGCCCCCGTCGCCGCCATGATCGTGCAGATGGCGGTGAGCCGGACGCGCGAATACGAAGCCGACAAGGATGGCGCCATGATCGCAGGCGATCCGCTCGCCCTGGCCTCGGCGCTCAACAAGATCGCCACGCTCGCCGGCCGCCAGGTCAATGTCGCGGCCGAGCGCAATCCGGCCATGGCGCATATGTATATCGTCAATCCGCTCTCCGGGCAGCGCATGGACAACCTGTTCTCGACCCATCCCGATACCGGCAACCGCATTGCCGCCCTGCAAAGGCTTGCCGCCGAGATGCGTGTGGACGATAAGGGGCGCCGTCCCGAACCCCGCCCGCGCCCCGTTTCCTCCGGCCGCGACAATGGCGGTGGCTGGCGGGTACCGACCGTGGGGCGCACCGAAGACGATGGCGGAGCGCGCGGTCCCTGGGGTTAGAACCGAGCGTGACCAAGAAAACCGATCCGGCGGGGCTCAAGCTCCGCCTTGCCGCCGCCCAGCGCCTGAAATCCGTTCTGGGCGGCGATCATTTTGCCCCCCTGTCGGCCCACGACATGCCCGACGGGCGGGACCGGGCATTGGCCAACCGGCTGGTGACCACCGCCCTGCGCCGCCAGGGCCAGATCAATGCCATGATCGCCGAACTGCTCGAAAAGGGCCTGCCGCCGCGCTCGGGCAGCTTTGAGGCCGTGCTGCGCCTCAGCCTGGCGCAACTGGTTTTCCTGCCCGACCTGGGTGCCCACAGCGCCCTGTTCCTCGCCGTCGAAGCCATCCGCCGCGATCCCAAGGCCCGGCATCTGACCGGGCTGATGAATGCGGTTCTGCGCAAGGCGCAGTCCAATTCGGCCCGCTATGGCCTCATGGATGAAAGCCTCCTGCTGCCCGCCGAAGTCGCCCAGGCCTGGCAGGACCAATATGGCGCGGACGCCATCGCCGCCTTCGAGCAGGCCCTGATTTCCGGCGCGCCGCTCGACCTCACCCTGCGCGACAATGACCCCGACCTGATCGAAGCCCTTGGCGCGACGCCGCTGATCGCCGATTCGGTGCGGCTCGAAAGCCGCGACCGGCCGGTGGAGGCGCTGCCGGGCTACGATGCCGGCCGCTTCTGGGTGCAGGATGCGGCCTCGGCCCTGCCGGCGCGCCTCCTCAACCTCTCCAAGGGTGCCGAGGTGCTCGACCTCTGTGCCGCTCCGGGCGGCAAGACGGCGCAATTGCTCAAGGCCGGCTATGTGGTGACGGCGCTGGACGCCGACGCCGCCCGGCTTGAGCGGCTGCGCGCCAACATGGACCGCCTCGGCTATCAGCCAACCGTCATCGAGGCCGACGCCGCCACATTCGGCCCCACAAAGCCCTTTGACGGGGTATTGCTCGACGCCCCCTGCTCGGCCACCGGCACCTTTCGCCGCCACCCTGAAGTGCTCTGGCAGCGCTCGGCCCGCGGCATCGCCGAACGGGTGCGCCTGCAACAGGCGCTTCTGGCCAATGCCTATCGCTGTCTGGCGCCCGGCGGCACCCTCATCTATGCCGTCTGCTCGCTGGAGCCCGACGAGGGCGAGCACATGGCCGAATGGGCCCTCGGCGCCCTGCCCGAATTGGCCCTCATGCCGATTGTGGCCGACGAGCTGCCTGGCCTTGAGGCCGCCATAACCCCGGCCGGCACGCTGCGCTGCCATCCCGGCCTCGCGCCCCATGGCATTGACGGTGGAATGGACGGCTTCTTCGTGGCGCGTTTCCAGCGAACGCGGTAAAGGCTTCGTGAAGACGATGCGGGGAAGGCATCGTCAAAAAGGATTGATCTGGTGAAGGTGACCGCTCGCGCCCCCGGCGCAACAGCGACAGACCGGGAGGCCGTCTCATGAGCGGCCGGCTGCTTGGCGCCGGGCGGACGCTGGCCCTCGGTCTCGCCGATGGCCTCGTCACCATGCCGCTCCTGCGCTGGACCTGGCGCGGCCAGTCGGACCACGTCTTTGCCGGCGACCTGCCCGATTTCCGCCCCGCCGACCGCGAAGCGGTGCGCGAGATGATGACCGGCCGGTACCTCCTGGCCTCAAAGCTGTTCGAAACCGGCGGCACCTCGCCCTTCGCGCTCGATGTCGATCACCCCGACTGGTGGAACAACCTGCAGTCCTTCTCCTGGCTGCGCCATTTCCGCGACGTCCGCGACTCCGGCGAAAAGCTCTTTGCCCGCACCCTGGTGCTGGACTGGATCGGCCGCGAAGGTCAGTTCGAACATGACAGCTGGACCCTGACCCTCACCGCCCAGCGCGTCCTCAACTGGTTGCGCCACCTGACCCTGGTGCTCGATGGCGCCACCCAGGACCAGGCCCGGACCATCCAGCGCAGCATCGGTGCCCAGGTGCAGAGCCTGAGGGTGCGCGGCCCCCTGGCCGCCGAGCCCGCCGAAGAGCTCTTTGCCGCAATGGGCCTGTTGGGCGCCGAATTGTGCAATGTCGCCGACGTGCCCAATCCCGATCCGCTGATCGAGCGGCTCGATGCCATCCTCGCCCGCCAGCTCGACAGCGACGGGCTGCACCTGTCGCGCAATCCGCGCCTGCAACTGGCGCTGCTGACCGAACTGGCCAGCCTGCGCCGCGCCACCGGCCGGCATGGCAGCGCCGCCCTGTCGCAGCTGACCAACCGCATCGACCGCATGCACGAGGCGCTCGATGCCCTGACCCTGTCGAGCGGCGAGCCGGTCTATTTCAATGGCTGCGGCCAGGTGCCCCATGATGTGCTGGTGGCCGTGCAGGCCAATGGCCCATCGGCGCCCCGCCGGTCGCAGCTCATGGGCGGCTACGGCATCCTGCGCTCCGGCGAGACGGTGGTCATTGCCGATGGCGGCCAGCGCCCGCCACCCGGCTTCGACACCGAAGCCCATGCCGGCGGCCTCGGCTTCGAATTTGCCCATGGGCGCGAGCTGATAGTGGGCTCCTGCGGACCGGCGCCGTCCGACCTGCCGGAAAGCCGGGCTCTGTTCCGCCAGGGCATCGCCCATTCATCGCCCACGCTCGATGCCGAGGACCCGGACCCTGCGCGCCTGCGCCGCCGGCCGGAACCTGCCATGACGCTCGACCCTGCTGAGCACATGCTGGCCCTGACTACCCACGGCTATGCCGGCAAATATGGCGCCGAGATCGAACGGCGGCTGACTCTTCTGTCCGAAGGCCAGACCCTGGTCGGGCAGGACCGCATCCTGGCCCAGGGCGAGCCCAATGGGCACTTGGCCATCCGCTTTCACCTGGCGCCGGGCGTCAAGATCCGCCGCACCAGCGGCGAGAGCATTGCCCGGCTCTTCGTGCCCGATGGCACGGTGTGGAGTTTTCTCTGGGAGGGCGCCGGTTTCCGCGAGGACGACAGTGTCCGCCAGTCGGCTTATCTGGGGTTCCACCGCTCCCGCCAGCTGGTGCTGGAAGCCGATATCGGCGCCACCACCGAAGTCGCCTGGATTTTCACGCGCGAACAATAGCCGCGTGTCGCAATCGGCCCTTCGGCGCCGCTTTGCACCCGTTTCTGCCTGCCATGTCCGCAAAGCGATTGGCCTTTGGCGCGCATCGTGCTAGCGAGCCGGTCAAATTCCTCCATTGACGGCGAGACACATACCCATGGGCAAGACGGTACAGGTCGGGCGGGCACTGCTTTCGGTTTTCGACAAATCCGGCATGGCCGATTTTGCCAGGGGCCTGTCCGAGGCCGGGGTGGAGCTGGTATCCACCGGCGGCACGCACCGGCTGATCCGCGAGACTGGCCTCACCGTGCGGGACATTTCCGATCTCACCGGCTTTCCCGAAATGATGGATGGCCGCGTCAAGACGCTGCATCCCAAGGTCCATGGCGGACTGTTGTCCGTGCGCGACAATCCCGAACACCAGGCGTCGATGGACACCCACGAGATCGGCCCCATCGATCTCGTCGCCGTCAATCTCTACCCGTTCGAAAAGACCGTCGCCTCCGGCGCCAGCTATGACGAGATCATCGAGAATATCGATATCGGCGGTCCGGCCATGGTGCGCTCGGCGGCCAAGAACCATGCTTTCGTGACCGTCGTCGTCGATCCTGCCGATTATCCTTCCATTCTTGAGGCCATCAGGGCCGGCGGTATCCCGTTTGAGATGCGCCAGCGCCTTGCCGCCAAGGCCTATGCCCGCACCGCCGCCTATGACAGCGCCATCTCGAGCTGGTTCGCGCGCGAAATCGACTTTGCCGATGTCAACTACCGCAGCTTTGCCGGCACCTTGAGCGAAGTCATGCGCTATGGCGAAAACCCGCATCAATGGGCCGGCTTCTACAAGACCGGCGAAGATCGCCCCGGCGTTGCCACCGCCACCCAGGTTCAGGGCAAGACGCTCTCCTACAACAATATCAACGACACCGACGCCGCCTTCGAGCTGGTGAGCGAATTCGATCCGGCCGAAACCGCCGCTGTTGCCATCATCAAGCACGCCAATCCCTGCGGCGTCGCCGTGGCCGGTGATCTCAGGACCGCCTATTTGAAGGCGCTGCGCACCGATCCGGTCTCGGCCTTTGGCGGCATCGTCGCCACCAATCGCGAGATCGACGCCGCAACGGCGACCGAAATCGTCAAGGTGTTCACCGAAGTGATCGTCGCCCCCTCGGCCACGCCGGAGGCCCAGGACATCATTGCGGCCAAGAAGAACCTGCGCTTACTGCTGACCGGCGGCGTCGCCGACCCCAAGGCCGATGGCCTCATGGTCAAATCCGTCGCCGGGGGCCTGCTGGTGCAGGGCCGCGACAACCGCAATGTCGATGATTGCGACCTCAAGGTGGTGAGCAAGCGCCAGCCGACCGAACAGGAACTGGTCGACCTCAAACTGGCGGCGAAGGTGGCAAAGCACGTCAAGTCCAACGCCATCATCTATGTCAAGGATGGCGCCACTGCCGGCATCGGCGCCGGGCAGATGAGCCGCGTGGATTCGGCCCGCGTCGCCCATCGCAAGTCCATAGACGCCGCCCAGGCGGCCGGGATCGAAGGCGCGTTGACCGAAGGCTCGGTCGTCGCCTCGGACGCCTTCTTCCCCTTCGCAGATGGTCTTGAAGCCCTGGTCGCAGCCGGCGCCACCGCCGTCATCCAGCCGGGCGGCTCCATGCGCGACGACGAGGTCATCGCCGCCGCCGACAAGGCCGGCATCGCCATGGTCATGACCGGAATGCGCCATTTCCGTCATTGATGCGTCTTGGCAGGGGCCACTCGCGGTCCGGGGCGCCAAGATTACCGAAATGTAATTGTTTCGGGATGTGCAAGTAAGGGCTTCTTGAGAGAGGTCGTGCCATGATGAGGATGCCGCGATGCGTCGCGCGGTGTTTGAGGCATGGCCATGCGCCTGACTGTTCCGACCGATCTCAGCAGCCTGCTGCAGAAGGGGCTTGCCCGCTCCGTGGCTTCGCTGGGCATCAAGATTGCCACGGCCGGGCTGACCTATCTCACCTATGTGGTGCTGTCGCGGACCCAGACGGCCGACGAATATGGCCATTTCGCCTTCGGGCTGGCGCTCGCAACCGTGCTCGCCATTCTCGCCGCCCTCGGGCAGCCCATGGCCGTCCTGCGCCTCTGGGCGCAGTTCCGCGGCGCCGGCAATCCGCAAGGCGCCAATGACAGCATCAGGGCCGGTTCGGCCCTGACCATCATGGGCGGGCTGGCCACGACAGCGCTCCTCTGCCTCGGCGCCGTCATGGCCCTGCCCTTCCTGCCCGCTGACCAGACCGTCAACCACCTGTTCGGCGCCGCCTTCCTGATCCTGCCCATGGCGCTGGCCGAGTACAATTCCTCGGCCCTGCGGGCCCAGGGCTCGCTCTGGACCGCGCTCCTGCCGCGCGACATCTTCTGGCGACTGGCCCTGCCGCTCATCGCCCTCGCCCTGGCCGGGCTGGGCGTCGCCCTCAGCGGTCCAGATGCGCTTGTCCTCTCGGCCGCGCTGCTCATGGGCATGCTGATCCTGCAGATGCGGGTGGCGGACCGGCACGGCTATGTCATTCAGCCATCGCTGGCCCCGGTGCCCGGGCACCGCAAGGCGTGGGGCAATCTCAGCCGCTGGCTGCTGATCGGCGCGCTGATAGAAACCGCCACCCTCAATGCCGACGTCATCCTGGTCGGCCTCATGCTCGACCTCGAAAGCTCGGGCCTTTATTTCAACGCCTTCCGCACCGCCGGGCTGATGACGCTGTTCACCTTCGCCATCGAACTGGTGATCGCGCCCATGGTGGCCGAACACTATCACGCCGGACAATTGCGCCTGGCCCAGGCGGTCACGGCGCTCTGCGCCTGGGCCGGCTTCATCTTCTCGCTGGCCATCTTTGCCGGCTTCGCGCTGTTCGGGGAAACGGTGCTGTCCCTGTTCGGCCCCTACTATGCCGAGGGCTGGCTGGTGCTGGTGCTGCTGGCCTTTGGCCTATTGTTCGACGCGGCCACCGGCCCTTCCAAGATCGTGATGATGATGACCGGGCATGAGCGCGCCTATGCGGGCCTCTTCGGCTCGATCATGCTGGTCGGCTTCCTCGTCCAGATCGTCGTGATCCCCGTCTGGGGCGTGGTCGGCGCCGCCCTGGTCAATATGAGCGCCCGCATCCTGGCGCAGATCGTGATCGCGCTCTGGTGCCGGTTCCGCATCGGCCTCGACACCAGCCTCTTCGGTGCCCTGGCCATCCCCCGCTCCAGCCCGGCCTGACCGGGGCCGGCAAACCGTACCCGCGAGTACGGTTCCGCTTGACCCCCGGCCCGGCTTGGGCTTAGAACCAGTCCAAACTTCATTCCAGCCGGAAATATGGAAATGACCAAGGCCCGCACGCTCTACGACAAGATCTGGGACGACCATCTGGTCCAGAACAACGAGGACGGCACGAGCCTGCTCTATATCGACCGGCACCTGGTGCACGAAGTGACCAGCCCCCAGGCCTTCGAAGGGCTGCGCATGAACGGCCGCAAGGTCCGTCATCCCGAACGGACCCTGGCCGTGGTCGACCACAATGTGCCCACCACCGACCGCTCCCTGCCCAATCCCGATCCCGACAGCGCCATCCAGATCGAAACGTTGGCCGAAAACACCCGCGATTTCGGCATCGAATATTATGACCCGTTCGACCGTCGTCAGGGCATCGTCCATATCGTGGGTCCCGAACAGGGCTTTACCCTGCCCGGCATGACCATCGTCTGCGGCGACAGCCACACCTCGACCCACGGCGCGTTCGGCGCGCTGGCCCATGGCATCGGCACCTCCGAGGTCGAACACGTTCTGGCCACCCAGACGCTGATCCAGCAGAAGGCCAAGAACATGCTGGTGCGCGTCGACGGGCAACTGCCCGAAGGCGTCACCGCCAAGGACATCATCCTTGCCATCATCGGCGAAATCGGCACGGCCGGCGGCACCGGCCACGTCATCGAATTTGCCGGCGAAGCCATCCGCTCGCTTTCCATGGAAGGCCGCATGACGGTCTGCAACATGACCATCGAAGGCGGCGCCCGCGCCGGCCTCATCGCCCCGGACGACAAGACTTTTGCCTATGTCCAGGATCGGCCGCGCGCCCCCAAGGGCCAGGCCTGGGACATGGCGCTCGACAATTGGAAGACCCTCTATACCGACGAGGGCGCCCATTACGACAAGGTCGTCATCCTCGATGCCGCCAAACTGCCGCCGATCGTCTCCTGGGGCTCCTCGCCCGAAGACGTGATCTCGGTGCAGGGCGTTGTGCCCAATCCGGCCGACATTGCCGACGAGACCAAGCGCGCCAGCAAGCAGCGTGCGCTCGACTATATGGGGCTCAAGCCCGGCACCCCGATCACCGACATCAAGCTCGACAAGGTGTTCATCGGCTCCTGCACCAATGGCCGTATCGAAGACCTGCGAGCCGCCGCCGCCGTGATCGGCGACCGCAAGGTCGCCGCCCATGTCTCGGCCATGGTCGTGCCGGGCTCGGGCCTGGTCAAGGAACAGGCCGAAGCCGAGGGGCTCGACAAGGTGTTCATCAATGCCGGCTTCGAATGGCGCGAGCCGGGCTGCTCGATGTGCCTGGCCATGAACCCGGACAAGCTCAAGCCTGAAGAGCGCTGCGCCTCGACCAGCAATCGCAATTTCGAAGGCCGCCAGGGGTTCAAGGGCCGCACCCACCTCGTGTCCCCCGCCATGGCCGCAGCCGCTGCCATTGCCGGCCACTTCGTCGATATCCGCGAGTGGCGCTGACAAGCCCGGTCCTCACAGGCGCCGATGCTGACCACTCGACACGGTAGAGACCTCATGGTGAGCCTGTCGAACCACGAGGTCGTGGCATGACGGACTGGTCAAAAGCCTTTGCACCCACCCTCGACGACATCGAGGCATTGGCCACTCAGGCGCTCAAGGACCTGCCCGAGCCCTTCAAGGGGCTCGCGGCCGACGTCACCTGTTCGGTGGCCGAATACGCCGAAGACGATGTGCTCGAAGGCTTCGGCATGGAGAGCCCGTTCGAGCTCATGGGCCTGTTTCACGGCATCGGCCTCACCGAAGACGGGGCCGTGCCCCAGACCGGGCAATTGCCCAACACGGTATTCCTCTATCGCCGCGCCATTCTCGACTACTGGGCCGAGCACGACGACAACACGCTGGGCGAAATCGTCACCCATGTGCTGATCCACGAACTCGGCCACCACTTCGGCTTTTCCGACGAGGACATGGAGGCGCTCGAAGCCGCCGCCGATGCCGAGGAAAACGGCTGAACCGCCCTCTTTGCGATGGCGCGACGCCTACTCGCGCTCGACGAAATTGTATTCCGCTTCATTGCCGCCCGCCGGATCGTCGGAGACCAGCAGCGCCAGATTGCCCTCTTCGAGGGCGGTGAACCACTCGTCCCAGCCCACGAGCTGAAACCCGCCCAGCCGATCCGGCCCCTGATTGGCGTCGGCATTGAGGATTTCCTGCCCGAAGGACAATTGCAGCACGGTGCGGGATGTCGTGCCGCCGGGCACCTCCATCAGCACCGGATTGCCGCCCCGGGCGATCACCCATTCGCGGATGGCATCGCGGTCGGTCAGTGTCTTGGACATGTGGGCCTCCTCTGTCATGTCCTTGAGAAAGCCATGGGCGCGTGCAAGGTTCCTCGGGCAAACAGGATCAGGAGGCCCGGCATGCAGTTTCAGTCCCGTCCCATCGTGGCCATGGCCCTGGCCGGGCTTCTGGCCAGCCAGCCGGTGTCCGCCATCGCCTGCCAGCCGCCCGAAACAGCCGAGATCTCTGCCCCCGACAGCGCCCGCATGAGCGATTTTCTGGTGTCGCGCAGCCGTGGCCTGTCCGCCGCCCTGTTGTCACCGGCCGAAATCGACCGCAGGGCCGTCTCGACGCTGTTTTCCAACGGGGACGGGGCGATCGAGGCCATACCCGATGGGGCCTATCGCTGCCGCACCATCAAGATGGGCGGCATCCTGCCGCTCACCGTCTATGGCTTTTTTGCATGCTCAGTGTCCGAAGGCGGCACCCGCATCGACAAGACCACTGGCAGCCAGCGCTTTTCCGGCACGCTCTATCCCCTCGAAGGGGCAGTGTTTTATCGCGGCGCCCTGCACTACGGCAATGAAGGGCCCATGGCCTACAATGCCGATGCCGAGCGCAATCAGGTCGGCTGCATCTACCGTGCGCCCGGCGACGAAATCACCAGCTATCGGCTCGAACTGCCCGCGCCGCTGTTCGAATCCGTCCACGACGTCATCGAACTGGTTCCGGCAGACTGACTTGGAGCCTGGGCGCACGCCTGCTAGAGCGTTTTCAGGAGAAGTGGACACCACTTTTCTCCTCGGGCTCCGACCCAAGGATCGAAAACGTGACAAATCAATAATCTAGAGCACTCGTTCTGATTCAATCAGAACGAGAAATGCTCTAGAGCAGGAATGGCGAAGAGGCATATTAGGGCGCGCGCATGGCCGAGACCACAAAGACCATTCTCCTGGGCACGATCGGGGCCGCCCATGGTATCAAGGGCGAGGTGCGCATCACCTCGCACACCCAGGATCCCGAGGCCATTGCCGATTATGGCCCGCTGGCCACCGACCGGCCGGGCCTCACCATCACCATCCAATCCGCCCGCCTCAACAAGAACGTGCTCATCGCCCGCCTCAAGGGCATCGGCGATCGCAATGCCGCCGAGGCGCTCAATGGCGTATCGCTGTTCGTTAGCCGCGACAGCCTGCCGGAGCATGAGGATGACGAGGATTTCTACCACGCCGATCTCATCGGCCTCGATGCAAGGCTCGAAAACGGCGTCAGCATCGGCGCCGTCCATGCCCTGCACAATTATGGCGCCGGCGACCTCATCGAAGTGCGCGATCCGCGCTCCGGCGACACCTTCCTTTATCCCTTCACCAAGGCCGTCGTGCCCACCATTCGCATTGCCGATGGCTATCTGGTGATCGCCCCGCCGCTCGATGCCGATCCCGGCGAGGAAGAACCCGATTGAGTTTTTCGGCCCATATCATCACCCTCTTCCCCGAACTGTTTCCGGGGCCGCTGGGCGCCTCGGTCCTGGGCCGCGGCCTTGCCGACAGGCTGTGGTCGCTTGAGGCCACCCAATTGCGCGATTTTGCCAAGGACCGGCATCGCACCGTCGACGACACACCTTCAGGCGGCGGCGCCGGCATGGTGCTCAAGCCCGATATCCTGGCCAAAGCCATCGACACCGTGGCCCCTAAGGACGATCCGCGCCCGCGCATCCTGATGTCGCCGCGCGGCAGGCCCCTGACCCAGGCCCGCGCCCATGCCCTGGCCACCGGCCCCGGCGCCGTCATTGTCTGCGGACGTTTCGAGGGCGTCGACCAGCGCGTCATCGATGCCCGCAATCTCGAGGAGATCTCCATCGGCGACTATGTGCTGGCGGGCGGGGAAGTCGCGGCCATGGTGCTCTTGGAAGCCGTGGTGCGGCTCATTCCCGGCGTGCTCGGCGCGCTCGACAGCCGCGACGAGGAGAGCTTTGAAAATGGCCTGCTCGAATATCCGCACTATACGCGGCCGCAAAGTTTCGAGGGCACGGAGATTCCCGCGGTGCTCACCTCGGGCGACCACGGCAGGATCGCCAAATGGCGGCACCAACAATCGGTTGCGCTTACCAGGGCGAGGCGACCGGACCTGTTGAAATAGGTGATCAGCACGAAGAGCGTCTTGAGACCTCATGGTGAGCCTGTCGAACCACGAGGTCGGGCGCACCTCACCACGACCTCGCCCTTCGACAAGCTCAGGGTGAGGTCTCTGCCGCGCGCCGGCCCAAAACCCCTAGACTCCCGGCCAATTTTCCCCTATGAGCCGCCCATCGCTGCGTGGGCGTTTCGGACCCGGCGCGCAAAAAACCAAGAAGACTGCCCTTCCGTTACCAACCAAGACCGGGCGACGGGGTCGAAAAACCCCGAGAATCGCTCCTATGAAAAGATCGAACGGATCGAACATGAACATTATCGAACAGCTCAATGCCGAGCACGTTGCCGAGCTCGCCGCCAAGCGCGACCTCCCCGAATTCACCCATGGCGATACCGTCAAGGTCTGGGTCAAGATTCGCGAAGGCGACAAGGAACGCCTGCAGGCCTATGAAGGCGTCGTGATTGCCCGCTCCGGCGGCGGCATCATGGAAAGCTTCACGGTCCGCAAGATTTCCTATGGCGAAGGCGTGGAACGCGTCTTCCCGATCTACTCGCCCAATATCGCTTCGGTGGAAGTGATCAAGCGCGGTAAGGTCCGTCGCGCCAAGCTCTACTACCTGCGCGATCGTCGCGGTAAGTCGGCCCGTATTTTCGAATCGACCAATTCGCGTACCAAGAAGATCCAGGACGCCGAGCGCACTGCCGCCCAGGCCGCCCGCGAAGCCCGTGAAGCTGAGAAGGTCGCCGCTGCCGAGGCCTTTGCCGCCGAGCAGGCCGCCAAGGACGCGGAAGCCGCAGCCGCTGCTGCCGCCGCTGAACAGGCCGCTGCCGCCGAAGGCGAAGCCAAGAGCGAATAAGAGCCCAGCTCATCGCATCGAAAAGCCCGGCCATCGCGCCGGGCTTTTTTGTTTGCCGGTGGATTCACGTGAAACTTCACCCCTTCCCTTATCCCCTGAGGGGAGAGGGGGCGATGAAGGCGATAGACCAGCTCGTTGGTGAACCGCTCTACGCTCGAATGGCACGAAGCATCGGCCCCGTTCCCGGCATCGCCAGACCCGTCACACGCTCGACCCATCAACGCGGCCCCTGCCACTTCCCGTCAGCATCCTGACCGCGAGCGCCATTTCCGGCTTTACCCCCGCGCCGGGCTTGGCGATAAGAAAGCCCTGCCTGCCTCAACGCAATCCCGGACACCCAAATGACCCATTCCATCGTCACCTGGAACATCAATTCGGTCCGGTTGCGCCTGCCCATGGTGCTGGATTTCCTGGCCCAGTATCAGCCCGACGTGCTGATGCTGCAGGAGATCAAGTGCACCAATGACCAGTTTCCCCGCAATGCCTTCATCGAGGCGGGCTATCCGCACATGGCCGTCCACGGCCAGAAGGGCTATCACGGCGTCGCCATCGTCTCGAAATTCCCGCTGACCGAGGTCGCGAGCCGGGTGTTCTGCGAAATCCCCGAATCGCGCCATGTCTCGGCGCTGGTCGACCTGGGCCACGGGCCCTTCACGCTGCACAATTTCTACATTCCCGCCGGCGGCGACGAGCCGGACCCCGAACTCAACCCGAAGTTCAAACACAAGCTGGGCTTTCTCGACGAGCTCAAGACCTGGTTCTCCGAACCGGTATTCCAGCGCGGCCACCTGATCGCCGGCGATTTCAACATCGCGCCGCACGAAAACGATGTGTGGAGCCACAAGCAATTGCTCAAGATCGTCAGCCATACGCCTCAGGAAACCGAGCGTCTCAACGCCCTGTTGACCGGCGGGCATGGCTGGACGGACCTGGTGCGCAAGCATGTGCCCCATGACATCAAACTCTATTCCTGGTGGAGCTATCGCAGCGCCAATTGGGACCTTGCCGACAAGGGCCGGCGCCTCGACCATATCTGGTCCACCGCCGATGTCGCCGAACGCTCGGTCGGCGCCGAAATAATCCGCCCCGCCCGCGGCTGGACCGACAAGCCATCCGACCACGTGCCGGTCATAGCCCGGTTTGCCCGGGCCTAGGGCGCCACAATCCGTTCCGTTCCTTCCGGGACGTTACCCCGCCTTTTCCCCACGCAGTCATTCCCGCGAAAGCGGGAACCCCTGTTTTGATGTTTCGGGGACCATAGATTCCCGCTTTCGCGGGAATGACATAGGGGAAGCGCGCTCTATCCGAAACTGCCCGGCCCATGGTGCTGCCCCCGGACCTGATCCGATGGCCAAGTCCCGCCAGATCCAAAACCCGCAGACCCGAAAAACACGCCCCTCAGGCGCCCTTCATCCGGCCTCGGAGCGGCTCCAGGGCATGCATATAGGTGCCAAGGTCCTGCTGGATGCGCTGGGCGGCCCGTGCCGCCAGTTCCGGGCTCTGGCGCGCCAATTTGAGAAAGGCGTGGCGCGGCACGAACAGCAATTCGCAATCGGTGACGGCGCTGAACGTCACCGGGCGCGGCTTGTCGATGATGAGGGCTGTGGGGGAGATGACGCTGCCCGGCTCGCTCAGGGCATAGGGCTTGCCGGCCTCGGCGCCCTCGTGCCGCGCCTTGACCGTGCCCTCGATCAGAACGAAGGCGCCCGTGGGTGTGTCCCCGGCCTTGTAAATGATCGCATCGGCCGCGAAATGCTGGCGGTCCCCGGCAAAACCCAGCATGCGGAGCTGTTCATCGTCACAGATGTCGAAAAAGTCGGCCTGGGCCAATACCCCGGCCGCGTCATCCATTCTCATGCGCGCCTGACCCATCTGTGCCGCTGCCGCCCGCGCAGTCCGGGCGGCTCGGCACAGCTATAAGTCACAACGGGCAGGAATTGAAAGACCTTGTCCCGTTTATGGCACGAGGCGGTAGCCACCATCCTCGGTGACCAAGAGGCGCGCATTGGAGGGATCGCGCTCGATCTTCTGGCGGAGCCGATAGATATGGGTTTCGAGCGTATGCGTCGTCACCCGGTTATTGTAGCCCCAGACTTCCTTGAGCAGCACGTCGCGCGTGATGGTCTTGGGACCCTGGCGATAGAGATATTTGAGGATCGAGGTTTCCTTGTCGGTCAGGCGAACCTTGTTGCCGTCATTGGTTTCCAGCGTCTTGGCGGCCGGCTGGAAGCTGTACTGGCCGATGGTGAAGACGGCGTCCTCGCTTTGGTCGCGCTGGCGCAGCGCGGCATTGATGCGGGCCAGCAGCACCGGAAAGCGGAAGGGTTTGGTCAGATAGTCATTGGCGCCGGCCTCGAGACCCATGATCTCGTCGGCATCGGTATCGTGCCCGGTCAGCATCAGCACCGGGCTCTTGTAGCCCTCCTGGCGCATGAGTTTGACGGCCTCGCGGCCATCCATGTCCGGCAGGCCCACATCCATGATGGTGAGTTCGACATTGTTCTCGCGCACGGCCTTGAGCGCGTCATTGGCGGTACCGGCTTCCACAACGCTGAAATCCGGGTCGCTCCGAAGCTGGTCCACCAGAACCTGGCGCAGATCCGAATCGTCATCCACGACCAGGATGTGTCGCTTGTTCATTGTTTTCTCCGGTTTTTTTCGTCGTGGCCGACCATGGTCACAGGATTGCGACCGGTTTGGGAGTCCGCCAATCACAACGGTGTTATTCAACCGCAAGCAACGCGAAAAACAGTTGGAAAGTTGCACCCAAGGCCAAGATCAGGTTGCCGGCCGGCGTCCGAACAGGGCCGAACCGACCCGCACCTGGGTCGCGCCCATGGCAATGGCGGTCTCGTAGTCGCCGCTCATGCCCATGGACAAACGCGTGAGACCCGCCTGCCTGGCCAGGCCCGCCAATTGCGCGAAGTAAGGCCCCGGCGGCACGCCGTCGGGCGGAATGCACATCAGCCCCACCACGTCGAGCCCATGCACCTCCCGGCACCGCTGGACGAAGCCAACGGCGTCTTCCGGCGCAATCCCCGCCTTCTGGGCCTCGCCGCCGATATTGACCTGGATGAAGCAGGGCAGCGATTTTCCGGCCCGCGCCATTTCCTCGGCAAGGATCCCCGCCAGCTTGTCGCGATCGAGCGTCTCGATGACATCGAACAGTGCCACCGCCTCGCGCGCCTTGTTGGTCTGCAGCGGACCAATGAGGTGAAGGCGCAGGCCGGGAAAGCGCTCGCGTAGCGCTGGCCACTTCTGCTTGGCCTCCTGCACCCGGTTCTCCCCGAAGACGCGCTGCCCGGCCAAAAGGAACGGCGCAATGTCCTCGGCTGAAAAGGTCTTGGACACCGCGACCAGCTCCACCTGCTCGGGTGGCGGCCCGAAGCGGCGGCGCGCCGTCTCGATGCGGGAGCGGATATATTCGAGCGCGGTTTGCGCGCCAGCGGCACCTTCGGCCATGACCCGGCCCCGTTTCTGTTGACCTGATAGGGGTTTTCTGATGATGGTCCGGTAGCCAAAATCCCTCGAAAACGCAAGCCGCGCCGCCCTTTGCGCCGGACTTGCAAAATCTCTCTAAGGACGAATCCAGTGAGCGGCGAACGCTACAATCCGCGCGAAAGCGAACCGAAATGGCAAAAGGTCTGGGACGACGCCAAGAGCTTCGTCACCGCCAATGACGATCCGCGCGAGCCTTACTACGTCCTCGAGATGTTCCCCTATCCCTCCGGCCGCATCCATATGGGCCATGTGCGCAACTATTCCATGGGCGATGTGGTGGCCCGCTATCACCGCGCCCGCGGCAAGAATGTGCTGCACCCCATGGGCTGGGATGCCTTCGGCCTGCCGGCCGAGAACGCCGCCATCGAGCGCAAGACCCATCCCGGCGCCTGGACCTATCAGAACATCGAGGCGATGAAGGCCCAGCTCAAGTCCATGGGTCTGTCCATCGACTGGACGCGCGAAATCGCCACCTGTTCGCCCGAATATTACCAGCACCAGCAGGCCATGTTCCTCGACATGCTGGAAGCGGGCCTCGTCACCCGCAAGAGTTCCAAGGTCAATTGGGACCCTGTGGACATGACGGTCCTCGCTAATGAGCAGGTCATCGACGGCAAGGGCTGGCGCTCGGGCGCCCCGGTCGAACAGCGCGAGCTGGTGCAGTGGTTCTTTAAGATTTCCGACGTCGCCGAAGACCTGCTGGACGCGCTGGATGGCCTCACCGGCTGGCCCGAAAAGGTGCGCACCATGCAGCGCAACTGGATCGGCCGCTCCGAAGGCCTGCGCCTTCTGTTCGAGATGGTGCCGGACGCCCGCACCGCCGCCGCGAGCATTGAGGTCTTCACCACCCGCCCCGACACCATTTTCGGCGCCTCATTCATCGGCCTGTCGCCCGATCATCCGCTGACCAGCGAACTGGCCGCCGGCAATCCGGCCCTGGCCGAATTCGTTGCCGAGTGCCACCGTCACGGCACCGCCACCGAGACGCTCGAAAAAGCCGAAAAACAGGGCTTTGACACCGGCTTGCGGGTAAAGCACCCCGTTCTCGACGGCCAGACCCTGCCCGTCTATGTCGCCAATTTCATCCTCATGGATTACGGCACCGGCGCCATTTTCGGCTGCCCGGCCCATGACCAGCGTGACCTCGATCTCGCCCGCAAATATGGCCTGTCCGTCACCCCGGTCGTGCTGCCGCCCGGCGCCGATCCGCAAAACTTCAGCATCGGCACAGAAGCCTATGTTGACACTGGTCACATCTACAATTCCGGCTTTCTCGATGGCCTCTCCATCGACGACGCCAAGACCAGGATTGCCGAACACTTTGCCGCCCGCCAGGTCGATGGCAAGCCGCAGGGCAAGGTCGAGGTCAATTATCGCCTGCGCGACTGGGGCATTTCGCGCCAGCGCTATTGGGGCTGCCCGATACCGGTCATTCACTGCGAGGTCTGCGGCACCGTACCCGTGCCCAAGAAGGACCTGCCGGTGCGCCTGCCCGAGGACGTCACCTTTGACAAGCCCGGCAATGCCCTTGACCACCATCCGAGCTGGAAACACGTCCATTGCCCGCAATGCGGTGCCGCCGCGCGGCGCGAAACCGACACCATGGACACCTTCGTCGATAGCTCCTGGTATTTCGTACGCTTTACCGCGCCGCAGGCCGATACGCCGACCATCCCCGATGTCGCCAATCGCTGGCTGCCGGTGGACCAGTATATCGGCGGCATCGAGCATGCCATTCTGCACCTGCTCTATTCGCGCTATTTCACCCGCGCCATGAAGGCGACCGGTCATGTGGGGCTCGACGAGCCGTTCAAGGGCCTGTTCACCCAGGGCATGGTGACGCACGAGACTTACAAGTCGGAAAAAGGCGAATGGGTGCCGCCCACCGAAGTGGTCATTGACGCCAATGGCGACGACCGCAGCGCCCGCCATGCCACGACCGGCGCGCCGATCACCATCGGCTCCGTCGAAAAGATGAGCAAATCCAAGAAGAACGTGGTCGATCCCGACGAGATCGTCGCCGGCTACGGCGCCGACACGGCCCGCTGGTTCATGCTCTCCGATTCTCCGCCGGAACGCGATGTGCAGTGGACCGAAGCCGGCGTCGAAGGCGCCAGCCGGTTCCAACAGCGCGTCTGGCGGCTGGTGCATGATGCAGTCGAATTGAATGAACAGTCTCCAGAGACTGGATCGCAGGGCAAGACCAATCCACTGGCCTTGCGCAAGACCATTCATCGCGCCGTTCACGGCGTGGCGCAGGACATCGAGGCCCTGGGCTTCAACCGCGCCGTCGCCCGCATCTATGAGCTGACCAATGCCCTGGCCAAGGCCAGGGAAGGCTCTGCGTCGCCGGAAATGCGTGCTGTGCTGCTGGAAGGCGTTGAAAAGCTTGTGCTTTTGATCAACCCGATGATGCCGCACCTGGCCGAAAGTTGCTGGGAAGTCCTCGGCAAGACCGGTCTTGCCGCAGACGCGGCCTGGCCCGATGTCGATCCGGCCATGCTGGTCGATGACGAGGTCACCATGCCGGTGCAGATCAACGGCAAGCGTCGCGCCGAGATCACCGTGGCCAAGGGCCTGCCCGCATCGGAGGTGGAAGCCAAAGTCCTCGCGCTTGAAGACGTTCAGCGCGCGCTCGACGGCAAGACCCCGAAGAAGATCGTCGTGGTGCCCGATCGCATCGTCAATATCGTCGTCTAACCGATGGCGGCCCTGAAAGCGCACGAGGTTGCCCGATTTCTCAACCGCCCGGACCTGGACGAGGGTATTTTCCTCGCCTATGGCCCGGATGGCGGCCTGGTGCGGGAAACGGCCCAGCGCCTGATCAGGCATTTTGGCGCCGGCGACGCGGCCGCCGACGTCACCATTTTCGACGGGCCTGAACTGGCCGCCGATCCCTCGCTGCTCGTGCTCGAAGCCCGGTCGGTCTCGCTGTTTGGCGGCAAACGCATCATCCGGGTGCGCAACGCCACCAAGGCGCTGGTCATGCCGCTGACCGAGCTGCGCGATGACCCGGGCGGCGCCGTCATCGTGCTCGAGGCCGACAACCTGCCGCCGCGCGACGCCCTGCGTGCCCTGGTCGAGGCCGCCAAGCTCGGCCGTGCCCTGCCCTGCTATCCCGATACCGACGAAACCCTGGCCAGCCTGATGCGCGACAGCTTCAACCAGGCCGGTATCCGCATCGATGGCGACGTCATTCCCACCCTGCGCGATATTCTCGGCAATGACCGCGAGGTCACGCGGCGGGAGATCGAGAAGCTCTCGCTTTATGCGGCCGCCAGCAAGGAATTGACGCGCGAGGACGTGCTGCTGCTCTGCGCCGATAACGGCGCCCTGGCGATCGACGCCATCCTCGACGCCACCGGCTCAGGCCAGGCAGAACGGCTAGAGCTGGCGCTGAACCGGGCCCTGTCGGCCAATGTCAATCCGCAGCAATTGCTGGCCATGCTCAACACTCATTTCGCCAATCTGCGCCGCTGGCGGGTCGAGGTCGATGCCGGCAAGGGTGCGCGGGCGGTGCTGGATGGCCAGCGCCCAAAACCGCATTTCTCCCGCATCGGCGCGCTCGAACAGCAATTGCGGCTCTGGTCCGACGCCGCCCTAGCGGTCGCCACCGAACGCCTCCTGCAGGCCGTGTCCGATTCACGCCGCAAGCCGGCCCTTGCCGAAACCGTGCTCCGCCGCACCACCCTCGCCCTCTGCATGATGGCCGCAACGCATTAGGGCGTTTGCCGGGAACAGCGACCTCGGCTCCATCGCCCCCTCGCTCCTCTGGGGAGATGGCCGCAAGCCCTCAGCTTTTTGCATATTCAACCCGCGCCATCGCGCGCAAATCGCGCACGTTTCACGTGGAACAGCAGCGCTTACAAAGGCTTAGTTCGGCCGACCGGTCAGCCGCTGGCACAGATCATCCAGCTGTTCGAGGGTCTTGTAGCGGATTTCGAGCTTGCCGCCGCGGTCGCCATAGTTGAGCGACACGGTGAGGCCCAGGGCGTCGGCAAGCCGCCGCTCCAGCGCCAGTGTATCGGCATCCCGGCTTGCCGGTTCGGAAGCCGGGCGGCGCTTCGGCACGTCGCGCTGCTGGCTCAGGGCCTCGGCTTCGCGCACCGAAAGGCCGCGATCGACAATCTGCCGCGCCAGACCCGCAGGGTCCTCGACGGTAATCAGGGTGCGGGCATGGCCGGCGGTCAGGGTACCGCTAGCTACCATGCCGCGCACGTCTTCCGGCAGTTTCAACAGGCGCAAGGTATTGGCGACATGCGAACGGCTCTTGCCGATGACCTGCGCCAGGTCCTGCTGGGTATAATCGAACTGCTCGATCAGCTGACCATAGCCAAGCGCCTCTTCGAGCGGATTGAGATCGGCGCGCTGCACGTTCTCGATAATCGCGAGCTCGAGCGCTTCCTTGTCATCGACATCGCGCACGATGACCGGCACATCATGCAGGCCCGCCTTCTGCGCAGCCCGCCAGCGCCGCTCTCCGGCGATAAGCTCGAAGATATTGGGGTCGTCAGTCGGCCGCACCAACAGCGGCGACATGACGCCCTTTTCGCGGATCGAATTGGTCAGCTCTTCGAGCTGGTCGGCATCAAAGGTCCGGCGCGGGTTGGCCCGGTTGGCGATGATGAAATCGACCGGCAGCCGCTTGCCGCTGGCCCCCGATTCGGTGACGCGAGCGCCCTCCATGGCCGCCATGTCGCCGATCAGCGCCGCAAGGCCCCGTCCCAATCGCGTTGGTTTGTCGGTCATCATCGGCTCCTAGGCTGCGTTCAGCCGCCGCTCGCGGCGAATCACTTCGGTCGCCAGCCGCAGATAGGCCTGGCTGCCGGCACATTTGAGATCATAAAGCAGAGCCGGCTTGCCGTAGGACGGCGCCTCGCTCAGCCGCACATTGCGGGGAATGACCGTATCATAGACCAGGTCCCCCATTTCGCTGCGCACGTCGTTAAGGACCTGCTCGCTGAGATTGTTGCGCTTGTCGAACATGGTCATCACCACGCCCTGGATGGAAAGGCGCGGATTGAGCGTCGAGCGGATCTGCTCGATCGTCTGCAACAGCTGGCTGAGCCCTTCCAGCGCGAAGAATTCGCATTGCAGCGGCACGAGCACGGCGTCGGCAGCGACAAGCGAATTGATCGTCAGCAGGTTCAATGAGGGCGGGCAGTCGATGAGAATATAGCTGACCGGCTGCTCATTGATGCGCAGCCCATGTAAGTCTTTGAAGGCATTGCGCAATTTAAAGGCACGATCGGCCTGGTCGGCAATGGTGAGCTCGACGCCGAGCAGGTCCATTGTCGAGGGCACGATGGCGACATTGGGCACGCTGGTCATGATTGCCGCTTGCGGCACGCTCGCCTCGCCCACCAGCACATCATAGGCGGAGACGGCGCGGTCGGTGCGCGAAATGCCAAGGCCCGTCGAGGCATTGCCCTGCGGATCGAGGTCAACGATCAGCACCCGCTCGCCGATTGCCGCAAGCGCCGTTGCCAGGTTGATCGCCGTCGTGGTCTTGCCGACGCCGCCCTTCTGATTGGCCAAAGTCAGTATCCGGGGTGCCAAACTGGCCTCCGTGTGCCGCTAACGTGTTGATTTTCCTTGCAGGTTCCTGATGGTCAGGATAACGCCGCCCGGATCGGTATCGCTAGACTTTGTTAACACATCGTGGTGCCAGTGCGCACCCGATTCCGTCAGCTCTTCAACATGTTCCCGCCCCTTGTGCAGGATGGCGCGGGTTTGCGGGCCAAAAAACGGCGCCATCCAGGTACACAATTGACTCATCGAGGCTAAAGCGCGCGAGGTGATGACGTCCGGCACACCTGTTTCACGTGAATCAATTTGCTCGCTCCGCCGCCCGATGACGGTGACATCGAGGTCGAGTTCACGCGCCACTGTCCGCAAAAAGCTGACCTTGCGCGCCACCGGCTCAACCAGCACGAACCGCCGCGCCCTGCCCTTGCTGGCAATGGCCAGCGGCAGCGCCGGAAATCCGCCGCCACTCCCCAGATCCAGGAACAGCGCATCTTCCGGCGTCAGCTCCGGCAGAACCTGGAGGCTGTCGGCAAAGTGGCGGGTCCAGATCTGGCCCAGTGTTTCACGTGAAACCAGATTCTGCACCGCCTGCCATTTGGTCAGCAGTTTGGCATAGGATTCCAGATCATGGAGGACCGCATCCTGCGGCCGGACAAAATGCGCCGCATAGCGCGCCGCCGCATCCCGCTCTTCCATCAACCGGCCTTGCGCAGATTGCCGCGACGCAAAACCGCCAGCAGCAGGGTGATGGCGGCCGGCGTCATGCCGTCAATGGCCTGGGCCTGGGCAATGGTCTGCGGCCGCAACTGCGCCAGCTTCTGGCGCAGTTCCTTGGAGAGGCCAGCAATGCCATCGAAATCGAGATCGTCGGGAATCGCCCTCTGTTCATCGCGCCGCATAGCCTCGATGTCGGCCTTCTGCCGATCGAGATAAACGGCATATTGCGCGTCGATCCCGACTTGTTCGAGCACGGCGGCATCCATCGCGGCAATTTCGGGCCAAAGGCGCGCGAGGTTCGCGGGCTCCATATCGGGATAGGACAGAAGCTCGAAGGCCGACCGCCGCTTGCCGTCTTCATTGACCGCCAACCCAACTTTGCGCGCCTCGCTGGGCGATGCGGTCAAGCCATCCAGCAGTTTGCGCCCCGATGACAGCGCCGCAATCCGCTGCTCGAAAACCGCGGCGCGCTCGGGCCTGACCAGCCCACGCGCCATACCCAGCGGTGTCAGGCGCTGATCAGCATTGTCGGCGCGCAGATGCAGGCGGAACTCGGCGCGCGAGGTAAACATACGGTAGGGTTCGCTGACGCCGCGCGTCACGAGGTCATCCACCATCACGCCGAGATAGCTCTCGGTGCGCGAGAGGATGAGGGGCGCTTCACCCCTTGTCGCCAGCGCCGCATTGGCACCGGCAAGCAGGCCCTGCGCCCCGGCCTCTTCATAGCCGGTCGTGCCATTGATCTGGCCGGCCAGGTAAAGCCCGGGTTGGCGCTTCACCTCCAGAGTCGGCCGCAACTCGCGCGGATCGACATAATCATATTCAATAGCATAGCCGGGCCTGATGATCTCGACGCGCTCAAGCCCGGGCATTGAGCGCAGGAACGCCTCCTGCACCTCTGCCGGCAAAGATGTCGAAAGCCCATTGGGATAGACCGTGTGGTCATCAAGTCCCTCTGGTTCCAGAAAAATCTGGTGACTATCACGATCGGCAAAGCGCACGATCTTGTCTTCGATGGACGGGCAATAGCGTGGGCCGCGCGACTTGATACGGCCCGAATACATGGCGGATCGATGCAGGTTTTCCGCAATGATGCGGTGCGTATCGGCCGTGGTACGGGTGATGAAACAGGATATCTGTGGCGTGGTGATGGCGCTGGTCAGCGCCGAAAAAGCCTCGGGTGGATCATCGCCGCGCTGCTCTTCGAGCACCGTATAGTCGATGGTCCGGCCATCGAGACGGGCAGGCGTGCCGGTCTTGAGGCGGCCCAATTGCAGGCCGAGCCCTTCGAGACGATCCGATAGGCCCAGAACCGGCTTTTCGCCCAGCCGGCCAGCCGGTGTCGTTTCTTCGCCGCGATGGATCAGCCCGCGCAGGAAAGTACCGGTGGTGAGGACTACGGCGCGTGTCGACAATCGGCGGCCGTCCAGCAGCACCACGCCGGAAACCTTGCCATCGGTCACGACAAGATCGTCGACTTCGCCCTCGATCACATCGAGATTGGGCTGCGCCGAAATAGCCGCCTGCATGGCCTGACGATAGAGCTTGCGATCGGCCTGGGCCCGGGGGCCACGCACCGCAGGCCCTTTGCGCCGGTTGAGCAAGCGGAACTGGATTCCCGCCTGGTCGGCGACACGGCCCATCAACCCGTCCAGTGCATCGATCTCGCGGACCAGGTGGCCCTTGCCGAGGCCGCCGATTGCCGGATTGCAACTCATCTCGCCAATAGTGGCGAAGCGGTGCGTCACCAGAGCCGTCGGCACGCCGAGACGAGCCGCTGCGGCTGCAGCTTCCGTACCGGCATGACCGCCGCCAACAATGATGACTGCGTAGTCGCTCATGGTTTGATCTCCAGGGCGCCTGACATAGGCCAATGTTTCACGTGAATCAATTGCCGTGCGCTGAACGCGCTGGGCCCACATGTTTCACGTGAATCATTTTCCGATGCAGAAACTCGAAAACAGCCTGTCCAGTACCTGCTCGGCATCCAGCGAACCAATCATGCGTTCGAGCGCTGCCGACGCAGACCGCAGTGCCTCTGCTGCCAGCTCCCAGTCGTTCCAATGCCGGGTGGCATCCTCGAGGGCATCAATGGCTGCCGAGAGCGCGTTCCGGTCGCGCGCATGACTGACGAGGCTCGGTTCCTGCCCGGTCAGTTGCTCGCCCAATTCCTGCAGCTTTTCGAGCAGACTTGGCAATCCCGCGCCGGTTTCTGACGATACGGCTGTTGCGCCCGCCGCGGCCGATTTGAGATCGGTCTTGGTATGGACCGTCAGGACCTGGCCCGTCATTTCGGGCTTCGGCACGTCTGCCTGGTCCGGCGCCACCAGCCACAGAACGATATCGGCGGTCTCAATGGCATTGGCGGCGCGGCGCACGCCCTCCGCTTCCGCCTTGCTTTCGGTTTCGCGCAGGCCGGCCAGATCGAGCAGCAGGAACAATTGCCCACCGATATCGAGTGGCACTTCGCGGACATCGCGGGTTGTGCCCGCTTCGTCCGAGACAATCGCCACATCTGAGCGCGACAGGGCGTTGATTAGGCTGGATTTGCCGGCATTGGGCGCACCGGCCACGGCGACCCTTATGCCTTCACGCACCACGCGGCCGGAATCGACAGAGGAAAGAGCCTTGGCAATGCTGGCTTTCAAGGCACCGAGAGTGTCGTGCCATTCTGCCGGCAGGCCTTCGGAGACATCGCCTTCATCGGAGAAATCGAGTCGCGCTTCGATTTCGGCGCGCAGGTCGAGCAGGGTGTCGCGCCAGGCCATGACTGCCCGGGTCAGCGCTCCGTCATACCGGGCCAGTGCCTGCTGCCGCTGCTTTTCAGTGTCGGCATTGATGAGGTCGCCAAGCCCCTCAACCTCGAGCATGTCGAGCTTGCCGTTTTCGAAGGCGCGGCGGGTAAATTCGCCAGCTTCAGCCAGGCGAACGTCCAGGCTTGCCAGCACCGCCAGGATGGCCCGAACCCCGGCATTGGAACCATGGACATGCAATTCGGCGCAGTCTTCGCCGGTAAAGCTGCCCGGCGCCGGGAAATGGACGACCAGGCCTTGATCAAGTGACCTGCCGTCATGCCGGATCTGGCGCAGGGCCATGGTGCGGGCGGGCGGCACGGGCGCAGCCAGGGTTTCGAGAACCGCCCTCACCCGAGGCCCGGAAAGCCGGATCACCGCGACACCGGCCGGCAGGGCGCCGGACGACAGCGCCATGATCGTATCGCCCGTGCGCATCCATGATGCTCCGGATTGGCCTTAAGTATTCATGGAATCGAAGAAGTCCGAATTGGTCTTGGTCTGGCGGACCTTGTCCATGAGGAATTCCATGGCGTCGATCGTCCCCATCGGGTTGAGGATGCGGCGCAGGACATACATCTTCTTGAGGATATCGGGCTCGATGAGCAACTCTTCCTTACGCGTACCGGATTTGGTGATGTCCAGCGCCGGGAAGATGCGCTTGTCGGCGACCTTGCGGTCAAGGATGATTTCGGCATTGCCGGTACCCTTGAATTCTTCAAAGATCACTTCATCCATGCGCGAGCCGGTATCGATCAGCGCTGTGGAAATAATGGTCAGCGAGCCGCCGTCTTCGATATTGCGGGCGGCGCCGAAGAAGCGCTTGGGGCGCTGCAGGGCATTGGCGTCCACACCGCCGGTCAGCACCTTGCCCGAGCTCGGAACCACGGTGTTATAGGCGCGGCCCAGGCGGGTAATGGAATCGAGCAGGATGACGACGTCGCGCTTGTGTTCAACCAGGCGCTTGGCCTTTTCGATGACCATTTCGGTGACCTGGACGTGGCGGCTGGCCGGCTCGTCAAAGGTCGAGGAAATCACCTCGCCGCGCACCGAGCGCTGCATGTCGGTCACTTCTTCGGGGCGCTCATCGATCAGGAGCACGATGAGATAACATTCGGGATGATTGGTCGCGATTGATTGTGCAATATTCTGCAACAATACAGTCTTACCAGTACGTGGAGGCGCAACAATCAGAGCACGCTGCCCCTTGCCCAGAGGCGCCACCAGATCCAGCATCCGCGCCGAACGATCCTTTATCGTGGGATCGGGCAGTTCCATGCGCAGCCGCTCATCGGGATAGAGCGGGGTCAGGTTGTCGAAATTGACCTTGTGGCGCACCGCCTCGGGGTCTTCGAAATTGATGGTATTGACCTTGAGCAGCGCGAAATAGCGCTCGCCTTCCTTGGGAGAGCGGATTTCGCCCTCGACCGTGTCCCCGGTCCGAAGACCAAAACGGCGGATCTGCGAGGGGCTCACATAGATGTCGTCGGGGCCCGGAAGGTAGTTGGCGTCTGGGGAGCGCAGGAAACCGAAGCCATCGGGGAGCACTTCTACCACGCCTTCACCGACAATGGTGATGTCCTGGGCGGCCAGTTCCTTGAGGATGGCAAACATCAATTCCTGTTTGCGCATGGTGGAGGCGTTCTCCACCTCCAGTTCCTCGGCAAACGCCAAGAGTTCAGCCGGAGATTTGGCCTTGAGCTCGCTGAGCTTGATATTCTGCATGTATGCGACGGACCCTTGAGGGATATCGGTAATCTAAAGACGCGTAACGGGGGGAAATTCGGCATCGCGCAGCAACCGGGCGGTCGCGCAGACAAGGGGATGCCTTGCTTCCATGTAGCGTGATCCGGTTGTGGTTTCAAGGCCGAAACCGGCGGCCCTCACGGATTCACGTGAAACCGCGGCACCTGCCGGTCACGCCCTTGCCCGGTTGCCGCCACCCCCTTCACCTCCCCCTTGATGGGGGAGGTAGCGACGCTTGGCCCAAAGGGCCATAGCAAAGCTGGGTGGGGGTGGTTCAGGCCCGCTCGTACTTCGCTTCCATCACAAGGGCAGAATTCAAAATCGCCACTTGCGAAGCCGGTTCAAAGGCGAACCTCTAAAACGGCCTGACGATCACCATGATAACGATGACGATCATCAGCACCGTTGGCACTTCATTGAGCATGCGGAAATATTTCTGCGGCTTGTCATTGCGATCCTGAGCAAAAGCCCGCAGATGCCGGCCATAGAGCCCATGCACGCCCGACAGCGCCAGAACGAAACCAGCCTTGACCCACGGCCAGATCGACCCCCAGTCGACAATGCCGTGACCCACCATGGCCAGACCGAACACCCAGGTGGCGATCATGGCCGGGGTGGTGATCGCCCGGAACAGGCGCCGTTCCATGACCTTGAACGTTTCCGACTGCACCGAACCGATCTCGGCGACGCTGTGATAGACGAAAAGCCGCGGCAGATAGAGCATGCCCGCCATCCAGGCGATCACCGAAATCACATGCAATGCCTTGAACCATTCGATCATGGCTGTGCTCCTAACGGCCCTTGACCAGCTCGATCAGCCTCTCGACATGGGCGATCGGCGTTTCGGGCACGATACCATGCCCCAGATTGAAAATATGCGGGCGGTCGGACCAGGCTTCGAGTATGGCGCGCACCTGGCTTTCCATCGCTTCGCCACCGACAACCAGCCGTAGCGGATCGAGATTGCCCTGCACCGGCAGGTCTGGCGGCAGCTGCGTGCGGATGAATTCGAGCGGCGTCGCATAGTCGACGCCCAGCGCATTGATGCCGGTGTCTTCAGCAAAGCGCCGGAGGTTGCCAGCCGCGCCGCGTGGAAAGCCGATCACCGGCGCTCCCGGAACCCGATGGCGCAGGCCCTCGACAATGCGGCGGTTGGGTTCGAGCACCTGGCGGGCAAAGGCGGCATCGTCGAGATTGAGCGCCCAGCTTTCAAAGATCTGCACCACATCGGCACCGGCCGCCAGCTGCGCCGCCAGATAGTCCACACTGGTCTCGACCAGGATATCGATGAGCCTTTCGAAAGCCGCCGGATGCTGCAGCGCAAACCGCCGGGCAATGGCCTGGTCGGGTGAGCCCCGGCCACCCAGCATATAGGTCGCTACCGTCCAGGGCGCGCCGCAGAAGCCGATCAGGGTCTTTTCGGGCGGCAGGCTGGCACGGAGGCGTCGAACCGTCTCCAGCACCGGTTCCAGATGGCTTAGGGCCCCGCTCCGGTCCAGCCGGTCTATACCCTTCTCGTCCAAAGCCTCCAGCACCGGCCCTTCCCCGGTCTCGAAGCGCACGGATTGGCCCAGGGCATCGGGAATGACCAGGATGTCGGAGAAGAGGATTGCCGCATCAAGGTCGAACCGCCGCAGTGGCTGCAGCGTCACCTCGACGGCGAGATCGGGCGTATAGCAGAGCTCGAGGAAATTGCCTGCCGATTTGCGCGTCTCGCGGTACTCGGGCAGATAGCGGCCGGCCTGGCGCATGATCCAGAGCGGCGGACGCTCCTGGCGCTGGCCCAGCACGGTTGCCAGAAGAGGTTTATGGGGCACGCTAACCACCGATGACGTCCCTTCCAGACCCTAAAAGAGTCTTTCTTAGCTTCGCTTCTTTATTTGTATGCTGGTGTTTATCCGCAATTCCCGCCCATCCACAATCGCCATGTCCGGTGACACTTGCGCGCAGCACCAGCGTTAACACTCTGTTAACACCACGCGGCGAGGCGTCAGGCACACGCGCTGCCAATTCGTTAATGAAAGGTTAATCCGGCCTTTGCCGAGTCAACGATTCTTATTGGCCTGTGGATGGCTGCTGGATATCGCCTCACCCCGCTTTTCCGGTTATCCCCAGAGCTGTCCATAGGCCCCATTACGGCCCCCTCGGGGCGAGCCTGTTAATCTTTCGTTAGCCAAGTCGAACAAGTCTGCGCCGCGCCCGAACTTGTTCCCTTCCACGCACAAATCGGTCTTGAGCTGGGGATGACAGTGTGGAAAAACTGGGCCCATGCTCATCCTTGCGTCAAACAGCGTGACCCGTAAGTCCTTGCTGGAAAAGGCCGGTTTGGATTTCGCCGTCAGTCCGGCCGCCATTGACGAGCGCGGGATAGAAACGGAAGCCACGAGCGCCGGCGCCGACAGCCGCGACCTGGCTTTGCTCCTGTCGCAGCGCAAGGCGGAAGCGGTTTCAGCAAACCATCCCGGCGCAATCGTGATCGGCGCCGACCAGGTCCTTTCGCTCGGCCTCGAGGTTTTGCACAAGCCCGAAACCCTCGACGACGCCCGCACCCAGCTTGGCCGCCTCGCCGGCCGGACCCATCGCCTGCACGCGGCGGTGAGCCTGGTGCGGGACAACCAGCTGCTCTGGTCGCATCTCGAAACCGCCGAACTCACCATGCGCGCGTTCAGCGCCAGTGAGCGTGACCAAGTCCTGGCCCAGGAGGGTGATGCCGTCCTCGGATCGGTGGGTGCCTATCGCCTCGAGGGGCCCTCGATCCGGCTGTTCGAGACCGTCAGCGGCGACTATTTCACCATTCTGGGCCTGCCGCTGCTTCCCTTGCTTGCCGCATTGCGCGATATGGCACCCGAACTCCTGTCGCCCAAGGGCTGATGCCATGACCACCAAAGCCTTCGTCATCGGGCACCCCATTGCCCATTCCCGCTCGCCGCTGATCCATGGCACCTGGCTGGCCGAACACGGCATTGACGGATCCTATGAGGCCATCGACGTCGCGCCCGCTGACCTGCCCGGCTTCTTCGCGCGCCTGCGGAACGGCGAATTTGCCGGCGGCAATGTCACCATTCCCCACAAGGAAGCCGTCTTTGCCCTTTGCGATGAGGTCGACCCGCTCGCCACCATGATCGGCGCGGTCAATACTCTGGTGGTCCGCGACGGCAAGATACATGGCACCAATACCGATTATCTCGGCTTTCTCGGCAATCTCGATGCGGCTGCCCCGGGCTGGTCGGACGGGCCCAATGACGCCATGATCATCGGCGCCGGCGGCGCGGCGCGGGCCGTCCTGGTGGCGCTGCGGCGGCGCGATGGCGGTCAGGTGCATGTGCTCAATCGCACCAGGGCCAATGCCGAACGCCTGGTCGCCGAGATCGATGGCCCCTTCCAGGCGCACGGCTTTGAGGATTTTGCTGAACTGGCGCCGCGCATCGGACTGGTGGTCAATACCAGCTCCATCGGCATGCATGGCAGCCGCTTCGACTGGCTGGACATGGGGCGTCTCGCCAAATCGACCCTCGTCACCGATATCGTCTATACGCCGCTCGAAACCCCGCTTCTGGCCGAGGCCAAGGCGCAAAACCTGCGCACCGTCGATGGCCTGGGCATGCTGCTGCATCAGGCCGTGCCCGGCTTTGCCGCCTGGTTCGGCGTGACCCCCGAGGTGACCCCGCAATTGCGCGCTCGGGTCGAAGCGACACTGGACCAGTAAAGCCATGTGGACCGTCGGCATTACCGGTTCCATCGCCACCGGCAAGTCCACCCTGCTCGAGGCCTTTGCCAAGGTCGGCGTGCCGGTGTTTTCGGCCGATGCGGCGGTTGCCGAACTTTATGCGCATGAGGCCGTTGCCGCTGTTGACCAGCTGTTCCCCGGTGTCGCCAGGGACGGGTCCGTTGATCGGCAGGAACTGGGGCGGCGTCTTGCCGATGATCCCAGCGGCTTTGCCCGGCTCGAGGCGCTGGTTCATCCCCTGGTCCGGCAGAAGATCGCCCGCTTTGTTGCTGACATGGCCCAAAAGGGCCATGCCGTGGCGGCGATCGAAGTGCCGTTGCTGTTCGAGAGCGGGTTCGATTATGGCTTTGACGCCATTGCCGTCACCCATGTCGACGATGCCACCCAGCGCCAGCGCATCCTGGCTCGGCCGGGCATGAGTGTGGAAAAGATGGAAAGCCTGGTTGCCCGGCAGATGCCCCAGGCCGAAAAGAAGAAGCGCGCCACCTATCTTTTCGATACGTCGCGGCCCAGGGCTGAGATCGACCACATGGTCGCCGAACTGGTCGAGGGCATCAAGGCGCATGGGGAGCGGCCATGATCAGGGAAATCGTCCTCGACACCGAAACCACCGGCCTCGCCGCGACCGACGGCGACCGGCTTGTGGAGATCGGTTGCGTGGAACTGATCAACCACATTCCGACCGGCAAGCATCACCACGTCTATATCAATCCCCAGCGGTCCATGCCCGAAGAGGCTTTTCGGATCCACGGACTGGGCGATGATTTTCTCGCCGACAAGCCGCTTTTCGAGGCCGTGGCCGATGGCTTTCTCAATTTTATCGGCGATGCGACCCTGGTTATTCACAACGCGCCCTTCGACATGGGTTTTCTCAATGCCGAATTGGAGCGTGGCGGACGGCCGCGCCTCACCAATGCGGTGATCGATACCGTCATGGTCGCCCGCAAGAAGCATCCGGGCGCCCGCGTCAGTCTTGATGCCCTGTGCAAGCACTATGGCATCGACAATTCCCGCCGCACCCTGCACGGGGCCCTGCTCGACAGCGAAATCCTGGCCGAAGTCTATCTAGAGCTGATCGGCGGCAAGCAGGTGAGCCTGGCGCTGATGGCCGAGGCGGAGGCCGGCAGCGGCGCCATTGCCCTCGAACGCGTTCCCGTGCGGCCCCGACCTACGCCCCTGCCGCAGCGGCTGACCGCCGAGGAGGCCGCCGCGCATGACGCCTTTGTCGCCAAGATGGGCGAGACGGCGCTCTGGGCCCAATATTCCGACCGCGCCCAATAAAAAACCCCGGCCTGGACCGGGGTTTTTCGCGTCAAACGGATGACGATTAGTTTGGCTTGGCGGCTTCGCCATTGCCGGCCGGGGCGGCATTGCCCTGCTGGGCCGCCAGCTTGGCCAGGTTCTGCCGGTAGATGGCCGCGAAGTCGACGGGCTCCATCATCAGCGGCGGGAAGCCCCCCTGCTGGGTGACGGTGGCCAGCACCTGACGCGCGAAGGGGAAGATCAGGCGCGGGCATTCGACCATCACCAGCGGGGAAATCTGCGCGTCGGGCACGTTCTTGATGCGGAAAATGCCGCCATAGACCAGTTCGACATTGAACAGCACGGTCTCTTCGCGATTGGCCTTGGCGTTGAGCGTCAATTCGACCGCATAGACTTCATCGCTCTGCTTCTTGACGCCCACCGAGATGGAAACGTTGAAGGCCGGGTTGGCGCCCGTGGCCATCAGGGTGGCCGGAGCGCCCGGATTTTCAAAGCTCAGGTCGCGGATATACTGACCCATCAGGTTCATGCTGGGCGCGTTGGCGGGCTGCGGCGCCGCTGCGCCAGTCGTTTCGTCGGCCATTACTTGGTCCTTCGTCGTTCGGAAAATTTGGCAATTCTGGCCGGCTGGCTAGCACTTTTGGCCCCGCCGAACAAGCCGAGCCGCCTAGGGCTGGCCGTCCCGCCAGTCCTTGTCGTCGAGCTCGATGGCCTTGGGGGCGCTGTTGGGCGCGCCTTCGGCATCGCCATGGCGGCGATAGGTGGTGGTGGTTTCAACCACCCGGACCCGGCTGGCGAGAGCCTTGAAGATCGCCTCGCGCACCGGCGGCACCAGCAGCGTCAGCGCCGCGATGTCGCTGAGGAATCCCGGCAGAACCAGGAGAATGGCGGCCAGCCCGATCAGCATGGCATCAAAGACCTGCCGGCCCGGAATCGTTCCAGCGCTGACATTGGTGCGCATGCGGTTGATGACACCCAGTCCCTGGGCGCGCAGCAGAATGCCGCCCAGCAGGGCCGCCGCCAGCACCAGACCCAGCGTGGGCAACACGCCGATGGCCCGGCCGACCACGATGAACAGGGCGATTTCCACCAGCGGCAGGATCAGAAAGGACAGAGCGAACAGGCGGGCCAAGCGCGACATTCCTTGTAAGAGTGCTGGCGAGGCGCGGCAAAGTGCATCTCGCCCCAACGTGAACTGGTTTTGGGCTAAAGCTTTCCCTATATATAGGCATAGCTCCGGCGCAGAACGAGCGCCGCCCCATTTTTTTCGACGCCCATTGCGCAAGGTAGCTGCTTCATGGACGATTTTCTCGATCTGCCGACCCTCATCGCCATCGTCGTGGCCGTATTTGTGCTGTTTCGCCTGCGCGGGGTGCTCGGCACCCGCACCGGCAACGAGCGTCCGCCCGTGGACCGTTCGCGCTCGACCCCGGCCAAGGACCAGGCCAATGACGATACGGTCGTCCCGATGCGGCCCCGGCCGGCGCAGCCCGATCTCGATGACGAGCGCCGGGCCCGCAAGCTCGATGCGGAGATCGAGCAGGCCGCCGCCGGCAATGCTGACCTCGCCGCCGGCCTCAGGGCCGTGGCCGAAGCCGATCCCACCTTCACGCCCAAGAGCTTCCTCGATGGCGCCAAGCAGGCCTATGAGATGATCGTCACCGCCTTTGCCGAAGGTGACCGCCAGACCCTGCGCAATCTGCTCGAAAAGGACATTTTCGACAGCTTCCAGCGCGCCATTGCCGAGCGTGAAGCCGCCGGCCAGAAGGTCGATTTCACCTTTGTCGGCCTGCCGCGCATCGCCATCGTCGATGCCGAATACGACAAGAAGAACATCAATGTGACCGTCGATTTCCACGCCGAAGTGGTTTCGGCGACGCGCGACAAGGATGGCAATCTGGTCGAGGGCAATGCCGATGCCGTCCAGACCATTGCAGATGAATGGACCTTCTCCCGCAATCCCAAATCGCGCGACCCGAACTGGAAGGTGATCGCCACCAGCCAGCTCGATTGACCCTTTGCGGCAGGCCCATCCATGTCCAAGCGCGACCACAAGCGCCTGCCGCATGATTTTCACCTCTGGACCCATGTGGCCGAGACGGTGGAGCCGCTGCGCCGCAAGGGCCTGTTGCGGCTGAACCAGGCAGCTCTGCCGGTGCCAGAGGTCGAGCCGACGCCGGTGATCAAGCGGGGGCCCAAACCGCTGGGCCGGGGCAAGCCTTTTCTGCCCGCCTTCCAGGCGCCCGGTCTTCCCGGCGCCGCCGCCGATCGGGCCGTCGATCCCGCCATCCACAAGAAGGTGCGGCGCGGCCGCATCGACATCGATGGCACCATCGACCTTCATGGCATGACCCAGACCCAGGCCCGCGAGGCCCTGCGCCGCTATGTTGGCGCCCGGGCGGCTCGGGGTGACCGCACCATTCTCGTCATCACCGGCAAGGGCCTCAAGACCGACAATGACTATGTGGCGGCCATGACCGAGCGCGGGATCCTGCGCACCATGCTGCCGATCTGGCTGAGCGAGCCCGGCCTGTCGCATCTGATTTCCGGCTGGAGCGTGGCGGCCCGTGGCCATGGCGGGGAGGGCGCATGGTATGTGCGCCTGCGCCGCCAATGACCCCGCTCGGCGCCAGGCTGCGGGCCCTGCGCGAGGCGCGCGGCATTTCGCTCAAGGACATGGCCGCGGCCCTCAACGTCTCGAGTGCCTATCTTTCGGCGCTCGAACACGGCCGGCGCGGCCAGCCCACCAGCTTTCTCCTCCACCGCATCATCGCGTTCTTCAACGTCATCTGGGACGAGGCCGAGGAATTGCAGCGCCTGGCCGAAATATCCGATCCCAAGGTGACCATCGACACCGGCGGCCTCGCCCCCGAGGCCACCGAACTCACCAACCGCCTGCGCGACGACATCACCCGGCTTGAGCCTGAAGACCTGAAATTCCTGCGCGACGAACTGGTGAAGCGGGCCGGGAAGAAGCGCTGAATCCTCTTCCTTCTCCCCTTGAGGGAGAAGGTGGATCGCGCGGCGCGCGAGACGGATGAGGGGTCCCGGACCCTTCGCGCGCACTTGAGGCGGTTGAAAGATCAATACCCCTCATCCGCCCCTGTGGGGCACCTTCTCCCTCAAGGGGAGAAGGGGAGAGCGGCCATCGCCGCCGCTACAGGACGAACTTGCTGAGATCGGTATCCCCGGCCAGAACGCCGACCTTTTCGCGCACGAAAGCGGCGTCGATCTTTACGGTCTGGCCGGCCCGGTCCGGCGCGTCGAAGGAAATTTCCTCGACCAGCCGCTCCATCACCGTCTGCAAGCGGCGGGCACCAATGTTCTCGACACTGGAGTTTACCTTCACCGCGGCATCGGCGATCGCCTCGATGGCGTCGGCCGTCACCTCCAGCGTCAGGCCCTCGGTGCCCATCAGCGCCACATATTGCTTGATGAGGCTGGCTTCGGTGTCATTGAGGATGCCGATGAAATCGTCCCGCGTCAGGGCCTTGAGCTCCACCCGGATCGGCAGGCGACCCTGCAGTTCGGGCAACAGGTCGCTGGGCTTGGACACATGGAAGGCGCCCGAGGCGATGAACAGGATATGGTCGGTCTTGACCGGGCCGTACTTGGTCGAAACCGTCGTGCCCTCGATCAGCGGCAACAGGTCGCGCTGCACGCCCTCGCGTGACGGACCGCCCTGTACCCCGCCTTCGCGGGCTGCGACCTTGTCGATCTCGTCGATGAAGACGATGCCGTGATTTTCCACCAGTTCGATGGCCTCGGCCTTGAGCTGGTCCTGGTCGAGCAGCTTGTCGGCTTCCTCGGCGATCAGCGGTTCATAGGCGTCCTTGACCTTGATCTTGCGCTTGACGCCGCGCCCGCCCATGGCCTGCTTGAACATGTCGGAAATGTTGATCATGCCGATGCCGCCGCCCTGCATGCCCGGGAAATCGAATCCCTGCGGCGTCGCCGGCGTCATCTCGATCTCGATTTCCTTGTCGTCGAGCTCGTTGTTGCGCAGCTTGTTGCGAAAACTGTCGCGGGTCGAGGGCGTGGCCGAGGTGCCGACCAAGGCGTCGAGCACGCGCTCTTCGGCATTGTGATGGGCCTGCGCCTGCACGTCGCGGCGGCGCTTGTCGCGCAGCACCGTGATCCCGGCCTCCACGAGGTCGCGAACGATCTGCTCGACATCGCGGCCGACATAGCCGACCTCGGTGAACTTGGTGGCTTCCACCTTGACGAAGGGGGCCTGGGCGAGACGGGCAAGGCGCCGCGAAATCTCGGTCTTGCCGACGCCCGTCGGCCCGATCATCAGGATGTTCTTGGGGCTGACCTCGCGGCGCAGCTCGGGGCTGAGCTGCTGCCGGCGCCAGCGATTGCGCAGGGCCACGGCCACGGCGCGCTTGGCATCGGCCTGGCCGACAATGTGGCGGTCGAGCTCGGAAACGATCTCGCGCGGGGAAAAATTGGTTTCACTCATGACTTATGCTCCTGGTGCCTTGTCGAGGAAGCGCACCATCAGGTGTTCGTCGATATATCGACCGTTCACAAAGAGGTAGCGGGGCTCGGTCCCATAGGTCTCAAAGCCCAGCTTCTGGTAAAGGCGTATGGCCGGCTCGTTCTCCGACCACACACCCAGATGCAGCTGGATGACGTGTTGGCTGGCATGATTGACCAGGTGCTCGACCAGCGCCCGAGAGAGGCCGGTGCCGCGATGGTTGGGCCGCGTATAGACCTGGATCATCCAGCCGCGATGGTTTTCCTTGGCGCCGTCATTGCGCATGAAGGCGTTGATCCCGGCGAGCGAGCCGTCAGCCAGCACTGCGCCGAAAACCGTCAGGGCTTCGAGCGAGCGGCGGATATCGTCATCCGAGCGCTGCGCAAAGGCCTCGGCGGTGGAGACGAAGGCCTCCGGATGATTGGCCAGGGCCTCGTGCCGGATGGCGCGATAGGCCGCTAGGTCATCGGGCCCGAGGCGGCGGATCGTGTAGCTCACGCGGAAAGCTCGATGGTTTCGACCGTCACATTGCCATTGGTATAGACGCAGATTTCCTCGGCGATCTTCATGGCGCGGCGGGCAACGTCCTCGGCATCGAGCTCGGTCGCCTGGTGCAGGGCCAAGGCCGCCGAATGGGCATAATTGCCGCCCGAGCCGATAGCGATGACCCCATGGTCGGGGGTCAAAACGTCGCCATTGCCGGTCAGCACCAGCGTATCGGTCTTGTCGGCCACGATCATCATGGCTTCGAGTTTGCGCAGGTATTTGTCGCCACGCCAGTCCTTGGCCAGCTCGACGGCGGCGCGCATCAACTGATCGGGATATTGCTCGAGCTTGGCTTCCAGCCGCTCGAACAGGGTAAAGGCGTCGGCGGTCGAGCCGGCAAAGCCGCCGATCACCTTGCCACCGGCCAGCCGGCGCACCTTCTTGGCGCCATGCTTCATCACGGTCTGGCCCATCGACACCTGGCCATCGCCAGCCACCACAACCTTGTTGCCCTTGCGGACGGAAACGATCGTCGTCCCGTGCCAGCCGGGAAAATCACTGTCACTCATTTGGGGAAACACTCCGAACTGTTGGATGATATTTAGGGCGGCCCGAGGCGATTGCAACCGGGGCGACCCTGCCCGACGGCAACCACACACGCGATCGTCACCCTCGGGCTCGACCCGAGGGCACTACACTTGATGGTGTTGGTGATGTGCAACACCCTCGGGTCAAGCCCGAGGGTGACGTCTGGTGAATGGTTGTCTTCAACGCAATCTTTATGCGTTTGCGCATAAGTGCTAGTGACCCGCCGAACGCCGGAGAGCCGAGATGCGCACAGCCAAAATCGCCCGCAAGACCAACGAGACCGAGATTTCCGTCTCGATCAATCTCGATGGCACCGGCAAGCACACGATGAAATCGGGCGTCGGCTTTTTCGATCACATGCTTGATCAGCTCAGCCGCCACTCGCTCATCGACATGGAGGTGAGCTGCAAGGGGGACCTGCATATCGATAGCCACCACACCGTGGAGGATGTCGGCATCGCCCTGGGCCAGGCGATCAAGCAGGCGCTGGGCGACAAGAAGGGCATCCGCCGCTATGCCAGCGCCGACCTGCCCATGGATGGCACCCTGACCCGCGCCGCGCTGGACGTGTCCGGCCGCGCCTTTCTTGTGTTCAAGGCGGAGTTTTCGCAGGGCAAGATCGGCGAGATCGACACCGAGCTTTTCCGCGAATTCTTCCAGGCGCTGGCCATCAATGCCGGCATCACCCTGCATATCGAAAACTTCTATTTCGACAATAACCACCACCTGGCCGAATCCATGTTCAAGGCCGTGGCCCGCGCCCTGCGCGAGGCGGTGGACATCGACCCGCGCATGAGCGACGCCGTTCCCAGCACCAAGGGCACGCTGTAAGCCTCGGCGGCCACGAGCCGATCTGTCCCAGACCTCATCCTGAGCTTGTCGAAGGATGGGGTCGCAGCCACTGGGCCCGACCTTGCCGTTGGTCACGCTCGCCACACGGTCTGCGTGAGCCATGCCCTTCCCCCCTCAAGCATTTTGCACTAAGTCAGCCACCGATACGGGTGTCACCGGGATTTTGGAGACGATTGTGACTCTCTTCGCGCTCTTTCGATCCGTGGATGATCCGGCCGGGCTGCCGCAGGCCGTCGCCGACAAATTCTCGTGGTTCGCAGCGCTGCTGCCGCCGGTTCACGCGCTGGCCCATCGCCTCTGGGGACAGTTCGGGCTTTTCATCCTCGGGCTTGGCGCCATCCTCGCCGCGAGCGTCTTCATTGGCGCCGAGGCGGCAGCAGGTCTCTACGTCCTACTGGCGCTTGCTTGTGGCTTTGCCGCTGCCGGGGCCCGAAGCCGGGCCTATCGGCGGCGTGGCCTTGCCCCGGCAGGTCATCGGCTGGCCGCCGATGCCGATCTGGCGCGGCTCGCTGTTCTGGAGGCCCGTCCATGAGTTTGGTCGCCATCATCGATTACGGCGCCGGCAATCTGCGCTCTGCCGCCAAGGCCTTTGAACGCGTCGCCGCCGAACGGGGCCAGGGCGATGAGATTGTCGTCACGGCCGATCCCGATCTGGTGCGCCGCGCCGATCGCATCATGCTGCCCGGCGTCGGCGCCTTTGCCGATTGCATGGCGGGGCTCGAAGCCGTGCCTGGCATGATCGCGGTGCTGGACGAAAAGGTCGTCAGGGGCGGCACGCCCTTTCTCGGCGTCTGTGTCGGCATGCAGCTCCTGGCCAGCGAAGGCCGCGAAAAGGTCGTGACCAAGGGCCTCGGCTGGATTCCCGGCGCGGTCGAAAAGATCGCACCATCCGATCCGGCCCTCAAGATTCCCCATATGGGCTGGAACACCATTTCTTCCGCCCGCCCGCATCCGCTGCTAGAGGGCATCGCCACTGGTCCGGCGGGTCTGCACGCCTATTTCGTGCATTCCTACCACCTGCGCAGCACCGATCCCGCGCACACCATCGCCACCACCGATTACGGCGGGCCACTGACCGCCTGTGTCGGCCGCGACAACATTTTCGGCACCCAGTTCCACCCCGAAAAAAGCCAGGCCCTGGGGCTGAAACTGATCGAGAATTTTCTGGGATGGGCGCCGTGAGTGCGGCAGTGGAGATACCCCCTTCTCCCCTTGCGGGAGAAGAGCCTGCCCCCGGCTCGAACGGGGGTGCCCCGAAGGGGCGGATGAGGGGTCTCTTGCAGCAGTCACGGTTCTTGTCGGAAAAACCCCTCACCCGTCTCGCGCTGCGCGCGATCCACCCTCTCCCGCAAGGGGAGAGGGGAAACACGGAGTACATCCAGTGATCCTCTTCCCCGCCATCGACCTCAAGGATGGCCAGTGCGTGCGCCTGAAACTTGGCGACATGGACCAGGCCACCGTCTTCAACGATGACCCGGCGGCCCAGGCCAGGGCGTTCGAGGAAGAGGGGTTCGACTATCTCCATGTGGTCGATCTCAACGGCGCCTTTGCCGGCGAAAGCGTCAATGGCGCCGCCGTCGAAGCCATCCTGAAAACCGTGAAATTCCCGGTGCAGCTGGGCGGCGGTATCCGCACCCTCGACCATATCGAGAGCTGGCTCGACAAGGGCCTGGCACGCGTCATCCTCGGCACCGTGGCCGTGCGCAATCCCGACCTCGTCAAGGAAGCCGCGAAGAAGTGGCCCGGCCAGGTGGCCGTCGGCACCGACGCCAAGCAGGGCATGGTGGCGGTCGAAGGCTGGGCGGAAACCTCCGAACTCTCGGTGATCGAGCTGGCCAAGCGCTTCGAGGGCGCCGGCGTCGCGGCCATCATCTATACCGATATCGACCGCGATGGCGTGCTGGCCGGCATCAATTGGGACTCAACGCTCGATCTGGCCCGCTCGACCTCGATTCCCGTGATCGCCTCGGGCGGTCTTGCATCGATGGACGATATCGAGCGCATGACCCGGCCGGACTATCAGGTCCTTGAAGGCGCCATTTCCGGACGCGCGCTCTATGACGGGCGCATTGATTCACGTGAAGCACTGGCAAAACTGCGGGCGGCCGGATGATGGGTGCCCGGCCCAAGCGCTTTCCCTGGCTCGGCTACGCCATTGCCTTCTGCCTCATCGGCGCCTTCACCATGTCGCCCGCCATCTGGCTTGCCGTCGTCAATGCCCAAGAGCCCGGCCCTCCGATTGGCCTCACCGATCTCATGGCCAGCTGGGGTCTGTTTGGCTGGCTGATCATCACGCCCTTTTCACTGGGTCCGTTCCTGATCATGGCCTGGGCGCTGGTCCTGGCCATGCACCATTGGGCCTTTCGGCGCCGCCGGCGCAAGGAGGGCGGCCAATGACGCCCAGACGCTTTCCCTGGCTGGTCTATGCCATTATTTTGGGCGCCATCCTGCTGTTCGCGGCAGCGCCGCTCCTGTCGGTCTATTTCACCTATCTCGTTGCCGATGCCCATGGCTGCACCGTCAACGAGGCAAGTGTTCACCCCTGCATGGTGCTTGGTTCGGACTGGGGTGGCCTGCTCTACTTTACCGGGGTCATGGGCTGGTTCGGCCTGGCAACGCTCCCCCTGGGGGGTGGAGCGGTCATCGTCTGGCTGGTGGTCGTCATCATCCACTATATTGCCTGGCGGCGCGCACAAAACACGGAGTCAGAATGACCCTCAAGACCCGCATCATACCCTGTCTCGACGTAGCCGGCGGCCGTGTGGTCAAAGGGGTGAACTTTGTCGATCTGATCGATGCAGGCGATCCGGTGGAGGCGGCCATGGCCTATGATGCGGCCGGGGCCGACGAATTGACCTTCCTCGATATCACCGCCAGCCATGAGGGCCGCGACACGATTTTCGACGTCGTGGCGCGCACCGCCGAACATTGTTTCATGCCGGTCACCGTGGGCGGTGGCGTGCGCAGCATCGAGGATATCCGCAAGCTCCTGCTGGCCGGCGCCGACAAGGTGGCGATCAATTCGGCCGCCGTCAGCGACCCCGATTTCATCGCCCGCGCCGCCGACAAGTTCGGCAATCAGTGCATTGTGGTATCCGTCGACGCCAAGCAGCGATTGGGCCAGCGCGTGGGTGGCGACAATCGCCAGGCCGTCCGCCGCGAGGACAGACAAAGTCAATGGGAAATCCATACCCATGGCGGCCGCAAGCCCACCGGCATCGACGCCGTGGAATTTGCCGCCCGCATGGTCGAGCGCGGTGCCGGCGAACTGCTGGTGACCTCCATGGACCGCGATGGCACCAAGTCCGGCTTTGATCTCGAATTGACCCGCGCCATTGCCGACAGCGTCGAAGTCCCGGTCATCGCTTCGGGCGGGGTCGGCACGCTCCAGCATCTCGTTGATGGGGTGAAGGAAGGTCATGCCAGCGCCGTCCTCGCTGCCTCCATCTTCCATTTCGGCACCTTCACCATTCCGGAGGCCAAGGCCTATATGGCCAGGGCCGGCATCGCCATGCGCATGGATGCAGTCGCCGGCAGGGCGGCTTAGGTAGGGATTGCCGGATGGACCGTTCCATCACAAGGTCATTCCCGCGAAAGCGGGAACCCCTGTTTACCGCCCTGACATAGAAACGGAGGTTCCCGCTTTCGCGGGAATGACGCCGCGATCGGTTCGATCCTTTCCGGCGAGGAGACCAAGAATGACCCTTGAAGACCTCGAAGCGCGTATCGCCCAGCGCGCCGCCGCCTCTCCTGAGGACAGCTACACGGCCAAGCTGATTGCCCGCGGCATCGAAAAGACCGCCCAGAAGCTGGGCGAAGAAGCCACCGAAGCTGTCATCGCGGCGGTAACGCACAATCGTGCCGAACTCATCAAGGAAAGCGCCGACGTGCTGTTCCACCTCCTGGTCGTGCTGAAAGCCGCCGATGTGCCGCTGGCCGAAGTCATGGCCGAGCTCGATGCCCGCACGGCGCAGTCGGGCCTCGCCGAAAAAGCCTCGCGCAAGGAATAATGCTGATGGCCAGACGCTCTCCCGCGCACGATCCCTATCTCTCCTTCACCAAGCAGCAGTGGAGCGATCTGCGCAACGGCCAGCCAATGACGCTGACCGAGGCCGATATCCAGCGCCTGCGCGCCCTGACCGATCCGATTTCGCTGGCCGAGGCCGAAGAGGTCTATCTGCCGCTCTCGCGCCTGCTGGCTTACTATGTGGAGGCCATCCAGGGCCTGCACAGGGTTTCGACCCGCTTTCTAAATACGGCGGGCGACAAGGTGCCGTTCATCATCGGTGTCGCCGGTTCGGTGGCCGTGGGCAAGTCGACCACCTCGCGTATCCTGCGCGCCCTGCTCAGCCGCTGGCCGTCGAGCCCCAAGGTCGATCTCGTCACCACCGATGGCTTCCTGCACCCCAACAAGGTGCTCGAGGAGCGCGGCATCATGCAGCGCAAGGGTTTCCCCGAAAGCTATGACCGCGCCCGCTTCGTCAATTTCCTCGGTGACATCAAGTCGGGCAAGGGCGGGGTCGAAGTGCCGGTCTATTCGCACCTGGTCTATGACGTGGTGCCCGGCGAAAAGGTCGTCATCGACCGGCCGGACATTCTCATCGTCGAGGGTCTCAATATCCTGCAGCCCGGCGACCTGCCGCGCGACGGCATGCCGATCCTCTTCGCCTCCGATTTCATCGATTTCTCGATCTATATCGACGCCGATGTCGAGGACCTGCGCGACTGGTACATCACCCGCTTCTTCCGCCTGCGCGAAACCGCCTTCCGCGATCCCACCTCCTTCTTCCGGAAGTTCTCGGAAATGAGCGAAGAGGAAGCCGGGGTCTTCGGCCGCAATGTCTGGGAAACGATCAACCTGCCCAATCTGGTCGAAAACGTCCTGCCCACCCGCGGCCGCGCCGATCTGATCCTCAAGAAAGGCGCCGATCACCGCATCGAAGAGGTCAAGCTGCGGCGGCTATAGGACTGTCGCGGTCCTGACCTGGACCTTATCCCAGGGCTGTCGAAGACCTCATCCCCCACCGCCGCGGGGGCAGGCTCCGAACCTCTCCAAGACCTCATCCTGAGCCTGTCGAAGGACGAGGTCGGGCCCCGCTGTCAGACCGCGTGGCTCGACACGCCCACCACGAGGCCATTGCAGTATCGGACCAGAGCGTTTCACTCGCGAGCTGACCTATCGTCTTCATCGCCCCCTCTCCCCTCAGCGGAGAGGGATGGGGTGAGGGGTGAAAGCCTCTCGGCAAGAACGCAAATGTGAACCCCTCATCCGGCGCTTCGCGCCACCCCGGATCAAGTCCGGGGCAGGCTCTTCTCCCCTCAGGGGAGAAGGGAAAGGCTGCGTCGTTTCAATCCAATCGTCACGAGGACTAATATGTCCCCGGCTGCGGCTGGCTGAGGATGATGAGATTGCCGTCCGGATCGCGCAGTTTCGCGGTCTTGAAGAAATCCCCGAATGCCTTGGCCACCGGCTTGATGCCGTGCATTTCCAGCCGCGCCAGTTCCTCGGCGATATCGTCGACGATCAGCATGGTGACGCTGGCGCCGGCCCGGTCCTCGTCACTCATCACATGCACCCAGCCGCCACCGGGCAGCTTCCATTCGGCGACGTCGGCCATGGTGCGGGCATCGGCGGGGCGGCCGAACAGATATTCATACCAGACGAGGGAATTGCCCAAATCCTCAACGGCGATGCCGGCCAGCACATTGGTGAGGGTCATGTAAGGTCCGCTTCTTGGTCTTGATGCGAATCGTAGCACAACCACCCCCCTGTCGGCACCATGGTTGGCGGCGCGGCGCGGCGCTGCTATAGGCGAGACGGAACGCGAGGAGCGAGTGGCATGAGCAAGCTGCGCATTATCGTTGCCGGGGCCGGCGGGCGCATGGGCCTGGCCAATATCCGCGCCATTGCCGGCCATGAAGAGGTTGCGCTGGCCGGGGCCTTCGACCGGCCCGGCGCGGCCTCTATCGGCCAGGATGCCGGCACCCTTGCCGGTCTGGGGGCGCTGGGCGTATCAGTGGCCGAAAGCCCCGACGCGCTGTTCGCCAAGGCCGACGTGATCATCGATTTTACCGCGCCCGCCGCCAGCGTCGCCCTCGCCCGGCGCGCCGCCGAGCACGGCCTCGTCCATGTCATCGGCACCACCGGTTGCCTCGAGGCGGAGGATGCGGCCATTGCCCAGGCCGGCCGCGACGGCGCCCGCATCGTTAAGTCGGGCAATTTCTCTCCCGGTGTCGTGACCCTTGCGGTCCTCGTCGAGCGCGCCGCGCGGGCCCTGTCCGACTACGATGTCGAAGTGCTCGAAATGCACCACAACCAAAAGGTCGATGCGCCCTCCGGCACGGCGCTGATGCTGGGTGAGGCGGCCGCGCGTGGCCGCGATATCGCCCTCAAGGATCACGCCGTGCGGGTTCGCGACGGTCATACCGGCCCCCGTGAATTCGGCTCCATCGGCTTTGCCACCCTGCGCGGCGGCAATGTCATCGGCGATCATTCCGTGATCCTGGCCGGCCCGTCCGAACGCATTGAGCTTTCTCACCGCGCCCAGGACCGCACCATTTTTGCCAATGGCGCCGTCCGGGCCGCCATCTGGGCCGCCCGGCAAAAGGCCGGGCTCTATACCATGGCCGACGTGCTTGGCCTCAACGACTGAACGAAGGGACTGAACACATGAGCGGTACGCTGATCCTGGTGCGTCATGGCCAGAGCGAATGGAACCTCAAGAACCTGTTTACCGGCTGGCGCAATCCGAACCTGACCGAGCAGGGCATCGGGGAGGCGCGCGCCACCGGCAAGGCCCTCAAGGCCGCCGGGATCGTGCCCGATCTCTACTACACCTCCGCCCTGCGCCGCGCCCAGCACACGCTGGACCTGATGCTCGAGGAGATGGGCATCGAGAACGTCACCATCACCCGCAATATTGCGCTCAACGAGCGGGACTATGGCGACCTGTCTGGCCTCAACAAGGATGATGCCCGGGAGAAATGGGGCGAGGAGCAGGTCCATATCTGGCGCCGGTCCTTCGACGTGCCCCCGCCGGGTGGTGAAAGCCTCAAGGACACCGCCGCCCGCACCCTGCCCTATTACGAAGCCGAAATCCTGCCCCAACTCAAGGCCGGCAAGACCGTACTGGTCGCCGCCCATGGCAATTCCCTGCGGGCCCTGGTCATGTCCATCGAGGGGCTGACACCAGACGAAATCCTCGCCCGCGAGATCGGCACGGGCGAACCCACCACCTACAAGATCGGCAGCGACGGCAAGCTGGAAAATCGGATTACGCTCTGACGCGCCTCAGACTTCACCCGATCCTGAGAAAGACCTCATCCTGAGCTTGTCGAAGGACGAGGTCGTGGCCACGATGTGCCCGCCCTCGTGGTTCGACGGGCTCACCATGAGGGCTCCGATTCTCCTGAGCAGGGGAACCTATTCCTCTCCCCCTCGGGGAGAGGTGGTACGGCAAAACCCTGCTCGTTACTGCGCCTGGCAAATCTGTTTGGACCCCCCCGGATACCGTCAAAGACCTCATCCTGAGCTTGTCGAAGGACGAAGTCGTGGCCACAGCGTAGCCGCCCCCTCACCTCCCCCTTGACGGGGGAGGTGGCGTCGCTAGGCCCAAAGGGCCGTAGCAGAGCCAGGTGGGGGTGATCCTGGCACTTTGCGCGAATGGGAGCCCCGAGCCCATCGCTCCCCCGGCCCGATTCGAGGGCAGATCCAACGATTCACGTGGAACACGTGTGACTGGCTATGAGCGTCCCGCCGAAATCACCCCCGCCTCCCAGCCGAGGATCGCCCGCTTGCGCGGCACGCCCCAGTGATAGCCGGTCAGCGCTCCCGAGCTGCCGACCACCCTATGGCAGGGCACGACGAAGCTGATCGGGTTCTTGCCCACGGCGGCGCCGACGGCGCGCGAGGCTTTGGGCCTGCCGATACGGTTGGCGACACTGGCATAGGTCGTGGCGGCGCCCACCGGTATCGTCAGCAGCGTCTCCCAGACCTTGACCTCGAAATCGGTGCCGATCAGCACCACCCGGACCGGCCGGTCGGCCGCCCAGCGGTCCGGCTCGAATATCGGTGATACGAGTGGGGCCACCCGTGCATCGTCGCGGCTGAACCTTGCATTGGGCCAGCGCTCGGCCAGATCGGTGAACGCATCCTCGATCGAGGTTTCCGCATCGGCAAAGCCGAGCCCTGAAATGCCATATTCGGTCGCCGTCACCACGGCCGTGCCGAAGGGTGAGGGGGCAACGCCCCAGATCATGTCGATACCGGCGCCCCCGGCCCGGAAGACCCCCGGCGGCATGGCCTCATAGGTCACGAACAGGTCGTGCAACCGGCTGGTCGAGCTCAGGCCCACCTCATAGGTGGTGTCGAGCACGCTGGCCTTTTCGCGCAACAGGCCCTTGGCATGGTTGAGCGCCACCGCCTGCGCGAAGCTTTTGGGGCTGAGCCCGCACCAGCGGCGGAACAGCTCGGTCAATTGCCGCTCGCTCAGCCCCAGGGCACGGGCAAAGCGCGGCATGTTCAATTCATCGGCGCCGGTTTCGCTGAGATAGCGAATGGCGGCGCGGATGGTGTCATAGTCGCTTTCCGGCGACAGGGCGGAAACTTGGTTCATGGCCGGGATCCGGTTGACTGCTTTTTTCCAGCTTTAGTCCGGTCCGCGACCGGCCGCGACCCGGATTTGACGGGGCTAAGCCGCGCGCCGTGCCTTGCGCAGGGCCGCCCCGAAAGCGCGGGCAAAGCTGGATTTGTCCTCGATCGACAAAAAAGTGCCGAGCTCGATTTCGTCCGTGCCCTGACGCAGGAAGATGGCCGTGGTCCGTTCATTATCGTTGCGCACCAGCCGCAGCCGGGTCTGGTTCGGGTCGAGCCGGCGCAGCTGCCGCTCCTGTCCGGGGCCCTGGGTGACGATCTCGAGCTGGTCGGGCCAGAGCGTGATGGCCTGTGCCAGCCGGTCGCGGCGCGCCAGCCTGACGCTGAACACGCTCATGGCCCCGATGGCCAGGCTATAGGCGAGAAGTCCGGGCAGGACAAATTCGGGAATGGCCACCAGGAACGGCGCGCCCACCAAGCCCGCTATCCCCAGACCGATCCAGCCGCCGGCGGCCCGCAGCGAGCGGTCCGGCCGCAGCGTGGCGGCAAACAGGGGCGAGGTGGTGGTGACTTGCATCGGCATGGCTCTTGCCCGAAATAGTGACAGATATTGGCGCGCGAGAGAATGCCGGGTGTTAAAAAAGTGAAAAGATTGTCCAAAGCCGACGCCGAGGCGATCTTTGCCCGCTTTGCCGAAATCGAGCCCGAACCCAAGGGCGAGCTCGACTATGTCAACGCCTTTACGCTCCTTGTCGCCGTGGTGCTCTCGGCGCAGGCCACCGATTCGGGGGTGAACAAGGCCACCAAACGCCTGTTCGAGATGGCGCCCAGCCCCCCTGCCATGGTGGCGCTCGGTGTTGCCGGCATCGAGCACGAGATCAGGACCATCGGGCTGTTTCGTGGCAAGGCGAAGAATGTCTTCGCCTTGAGCCAGATTCTCATCGACAAGCATGGTGGCGAAGTGCCGGAGGATCGTGAGGCGCTCGAAGCCCTGCCCGGCGTCGGCCGCAAGACGGCCAATGTGGTGCTCAATATCTGGTTCAAGCAGCCCACCATCGCGGTCGATACCCATCTCTTCCGCGTCGGCAATCGCACCGGCCTGGCGCCGGGAAAGACGCCGCTGGCGGTGGAAAAAGCCCTGACCCGCATGGTGCCCAGGCGCTTCATGCTCCATGCCCATCACTGGCTGATCCTGCATGGCCGCTATATCTGCAAGGCGCGCAAGCCCGAATGCTGGCGCTGCCCCATTGCCCAGTGGTGCCGCTTCGAGCCCAAATCGCCCCTGCCCAGGGGACGCTGACTATCCGCCATAGCCCCGCGCCATGGCGGCGGCAAAGATCGGGATCAGCAAAAGACCCAGTGCCTGCAGGTGCAGGAAGCGTCTATTGGCAGCAAGCTCGGCTGCGGGCGGCGCATAATCGGCCGAGTTCCGGCTGGCGGCCGCCCAGCGCCGTATCGCCAGCGTCGGCGGAATGGTCAGCAGGCCCACCCCGGCAAAGAGGATCATCTTGCCCCAGAAGGCATGGTTGCCCAGGTAATATTGCCAGCCCACGGCGCCAAAGATGACGCGCAGCACGCCAATGACGATCACTGCCCCGGCAATCGCCCCATAGGCCGCATCGATCCGCGCCAATTGCCCGATGCGCGGGCCGGAAAGGCCGGGTCGCAGCAAGGCAAATTCGGCGGCGTATATGGCCACCAGGGTAAACACGGCCAGGTGGTGCGCCGAAGCTAGAATCAGATCCCAGTCCATGATCCATCCTCATGTTGACAGTGCTTACATATTTGGGCATGATGTAAACAATGTCAACATCCTCTGAAAACAGCCCCTATCATCACGGCAATCTGCGCCAGGCACTGCTGGAAGCGGCGCTGGTCATTCTGGAACAGCGGGGCGAGGCCGGGCTCGGCCTGCGCGACCTGGCCCGCGCCGTCGGTGTTTCGGCTGCCGCCCCCTACCGGCATTTCGACAGCCGCATGGCCCTGCTCGAAGCTCTGGCCGTCACCGGATTCCAGCGCTTCAGCGCCCGCATGGAGGCGGTGGCGGCGGGCCATCCCGCCGAGCCCATGGCCGCCATGGGCAAGACCTATGTGCTGTTCGCGCTCGAACAGCCCAATCTCTTCCGCCTGATGTTTTCCCCGCAACTCAAGAAAGATGGCCGCCCCGGCCTGCGCATGGCCGCCGACACTGCCTTCGACACGCTCCGCCATGTCGTGGGCGGCGATGTCTCGGCCGGCCGCATCAAGGCGCTGTCCGCCTGGGCCAAGGTGCATGGCCTGGCCGTGCTGCTGCTCGACGGGCAGATTGCCATCCGCGCCGGCGAGGATACCGAGGTCCTGATTGCCGAGATCATTGGCGGGCTCTAGCCGAGCCCTGGGCCGGGCCGAAAACATTGCCCCGCCTGCTCTCTTGCTCTAAACCGGCTTACGGCTTCCTCTCCAACGCCGGATCCCCCGCATGACCCAGACCCGCTTCGACGTGCTGACCATCGGCAACGCCATCGTCGACATCATCGCGCCTGTTGAACCCGGTTTCATCGCGCGCGAGGGCATGAGCGAGGGGATCATGCATCTGATCGATACCGATCGGGCCGAAGACCTTTATGCCAAGATGCCGGCGCAGCGGCAGCAGATTTCCGGGGGCTCGGCCGCCAATACCGCGGCCGGGGTTGCTTCGCTTGGAGGCCGCGCCGCCTTTGTCGGCAAGGTCGCCGACGATGCGCTCGGCGATGATTTCGCCCGCGATCTCGAGGCAATCGGGGTCCATTACGACACCACCCGTCTCAAGGGGGGCGCCCTCACGGCGCGGTCGATGATCTTCCTCTCCGAGGATGGCGAGCGCACCATGAATACCTATCTCGGCGCCTGCCACGAACTGACCGAGCGCGATATCGATGCCGACAGGATCGGCAGTGCCGCCATCACCTATATGGAAGGTTTCCTCTGGGATCCGGTCGAGGCCAAAAAGGCCTTCGTACTCGCCGCCCACTATGCCCACAAGCACGAGCGCGCCGCCGCCTTTACCCTGTCCGACCCGTTCTGCGTCGATCGCTATCGCGCCGAGTTCCTCGATCTCATCCGCTCCAAGACCGTGGACTACGTCTTTGCCAATGTGAATGAGGTCAAGTCGCTCTACCAGACCGATGATCTGGGCACCGCCATTCGCGAGATCGCCAAGGATGCCGAGGTCGCCGCCATTACCATGGGTGCCGACGGCGCCATGGCGGTCTGCAATGGCGAGGTGATTTCCGTGCCGGCCTTCCCGGTCGACAAGGTCGTGGACGCCACCGGCGCCGGCGACCTCTTCGCCTCAGGCTTCCTGCTCGCCCTGGCCCGCGGCCAGAGCCTCGACCAGGCCCTGCGCACCGGCTGCCTGGCGGCCTCCGAGATCATCAGTCATATCGGGGCCAGGCCCCAGCTCGATCTCGCAGACCTGTCCCGGCAACACGGGCTGACCGGCCAGGCGGTTTCACCACTGAACTGATCTCCCGCCTCCTTCGCCCCTTCACCTCCCCCTCGAAGGGGGAGGTACCGGCGCTCGGCCCGAAGGGCCGTAGCAAAGGTGGGAGGGGGTGTCTCCGGCTCCGCTTCCGCTACAAGGGGTTAGGGCAAAGGCGCCTTTCGCAGGGTCAGTTCAACCGTCAGCAGATTTAAGCCACGCTGATCCGCTTGCCATCCATTTCTGCCAGGATGGCCTTAGCGGCAGCTGCCGGGTCGGGGGCAGCGATGATCGGCCGCGCCACCACCAGGTGGCTGGCGCCGGCGGTCAATGCATCGGCCGGGGTCATGGCGCGCTTCTGGTCTCCCAGTGCCGCTCCGGCGGGGCGAATGCCCGGGGTCACCAGCGCCATCTTGCCCCCGATAATGCTGCGCACCATTTCCGCTTCCCGCGCCGAGGATACGATGCCGCCGATCCCGGCCTCGCGGGCCTGCCGGGCGCGCTGGGCCACGAGGCCTGCGGCGTCGCGGGCATAGCCGGCATCCTTGACATCGTCATCGTCCATCGAGGTCAGCACCGTGACCCCGAGAATGGTCAATCCCGATCCCTCTGCCGCCTTCTGCGCCGCGCGCATGGCCTTGGGATAGGCGTGGACGGTGAGCATGGTGGCGCCGGTTTCGGCAATGGCCGCCACGCCTTTTTCGACGGTGTTGTCGATGTCGAGCAGTTTGAGATCGAAGAACACTCTCTTGCCGGCCGCCAGCAGCGCCTTGCCCAGCGCCAGCCCGTCGGCGCCATAGAAGCACTGGTAGCCGATCTTGTAGAAATCCACCTTGTCCCCGAGGAGCGAAACAATTTCCTCGGCGCGCGCCCGCGACGAAACGTCCAGCCCCACGATCAACTGGCCTGCCATGATGGTTCTCCCCGCGATGTAAAATGATGCTCTGGCCCTAGAGCAAAACCGCTGGCTCCGCAAGCTTTGGGCTCTCGTGCCAGTTCGGGCCGATCTCTTCCATCGGCGTCCAGTCGGTCAGCAATTGCCGCCGGGCCAGGTCAAAGACGAAGCCATTGCCGCCGCCGACCGCGCCGATGCAGCTCTGGTCTTCCTCGCGCGATATCCGCCGGCCGCCGATATGGCATTTGAGCAGCGTGCCCACCGCGCCATGGCCGCAAAACACCGTCACCGCCCCCTCGGGCACGCTGGCGAGAGCCGTGGTCACCGCCGACACGATGCGCCGCTGCGCATCCACCGCCCGTTCCCAGCCGGCCGCGCTGATATCGGGCTGGGCGAAGAAGCGATCGGCCATGTCCTCGAACAGCGCCGGCGGCAGAAAGCCGGTGGCGCTGCGGTCATTCTCGCCCATGGCATGATCGGCCAGGGTCAGCGTGTCCGCCGAGGCCGCGATCAGCTCCGCCAGTTCCTGCGCCTTGGTCTCGCGGCTCGAAAAGATCATGCTGCCCTTGGGCACCACACCCCGCCGGGCAAAACGCTCGGCGCGCGCCCGGCCTTCCGGCGACAGTCCCCACAGCGGCACCGGAACGGCGGCGTCGAGCTTGACCTGCGGATGGGTGAGGTAAAGGGCCTGCATGGCTATCCTCGGCTGAAATGGGTCAGTTCATCTATCAGTTGATCAACTTTTCGAGAGATGGCTGGTTCCACCGGATCGCCATTATCATCGAACGCCGCCTCGGCCGGACCAATGCCCAGAAGCGTCGGAACCACCAGCGTGCCCACCTTTGTCAGCGATTCCCGCAGGTGGCTGAGACCCCAGATCGTGCCGTATTTTCCCGAGCTGACGCCACCGATGCCGAAGACGGCATGACGGAAGGGACTGGGCTTCTGCCGGCTGAGCCAGGTGATGGTGTTGACGATCAGCGGACTGGCCCCGCCATTATATTCGGGGCTGGCGATGAAGACGATATCGTGGCTGCGCCACATCCCGGCCAGCCGCACGGCGGCTTCGGGCACATTGTCGGGTTCGAGGTCCTCGTTGAAGATGGGCATGTCGAAATCGCCGAGATCGATCGCGGTGACTGCCACTCCCGCCGCCTCCAGCCGCCGCCCCACATGGTGCTGCAGCTTCACATTATACGATCCCTTGCGAATGGACCCCGAAAGGGTAAGCGCCGTCGTCATCCTGTCTCCGATCTGGTCTGCCACCCCACCGCAAGAAACCGATTTTTGGTTGCGACGGAGGTTTGGGCGTGTCGAAACTGGCGCGGTTGGTGCGTCGAAGGCAAGAGGGTAGCATTGCCCCAACAGACGCACGGTCCAATCTCAGGAGAATTCAGATGGCCCCGATGATCTTCGTCAACGTGCCGGTCCGCGATCTTGCCGCCTCCATGGCCTATTACAAGGCCCTGGGTTTTGACCACAATCCCCAGTTCACCGACGAGACCGCCGCCTGCATCGTCATTTCCGAGGCCATCTATGTCATGGTCCTCACCCACGAGAAATTCCTCGGCTTCTCGCCCAATCCCATTCCCGATCCGAAGACGCAGACCCAGGCGCTCTATGCCCTGTCCCGCGACAGCCGCGAGGCGGTGGACGCCATCGCCGAAGCCGGTCTCAAGGCCGGCGGCCGCGAAACCCGCGAGGTCACCGACTACGGCTTCATGTATTCGCGCGCCATCGCCGACGTCGACGGCCACATCTGGGAATATGTCTGGATGGACATGAGCCAGATGCCCTGAGAGCCGTCCCGTAAGGCAAATCGCCCCAGTGGGGCGATTTGAGGCGATCAGGCCATGAGAGCTATGCTCGAATGGCACGGCGCAACCGCACGCACCGGCCAGTTATCTCTCAAGAAGTGAGGCCATCGCCTCTGAGCCGGGTAGAGACTTCCCCACGCACCGGCCTGCACCTCCCCCTTGAAGGGGGAGGTAGCGACGCTAGGCCCAATGGCCGTAGCAAAGCTAGGCGGGGGTGACGAAAGCCCCAATTTTCGGGCTCCCACCCCCACCCTTGATCCCTCCCCACAAGGGGGAGGGAGACGACTGGCACATCACGGCAAGGCCAAGTTGGTCATTCGCGATAGCCCGGCTTTGGGTCACCAAAACCACCCCCCACCCACGATGTCATCCCGGCGCAGGCCGGGATCCATCTCCCGATTTTTGGGTCAGGCTGAGTCCGGGGTAGAGCGAGCACAAGCCACTCCGGCGCCGGCTGACTTGGGTCAATACGAGTGCCGCTGCGTCTGCCGCACCCGCGTGCCATTCGAGCGCAGCTCTCATGGCCTTGAGGCGGGAAATCGCTCCACCGGAGCGATTTCGTTTCCGCCTCAAGCCTCAAACATCTTCTTGAGCTTGTCGAAGAAGCCACCCGAATTGGGGCTGGTTTCCTCGGTTTCGAGCCGGGAAAATTCCTCCAGCAGCTCGCGCTGGCGCTTGGACAGGTTCTGCGGCGTTTCAATGTCGAGCTGCACATAGAGATCGCCGACATCCTTCGAACGCAGCACCGGCATGCCCTTGGACTTGAGCCGGACGCGCTGGCCCGGCTGGGTGCCGGCCGGCACCTTGACCTTGGCGCGGCCCTGGTCGAGCGTCGGCACCTCGAACTCGCCGCCCAGCGCCGCCGTGGTCATGGCGATCGGCACGCGCGCGAAGAGGTCAGCTCCGTCGCGCTGGAACAGCTGGTGCGGCCGGATCGAGACGAAAATATAGAGATCGCCCGGCGGGCCGCCGCGCAATCCGGCCTCGCCTTCATTGGCAAGGCGGATACGGGTGCCGTCCTCGATCCCCTGGGGGATATCGACCGAGAGTTTCCGGCTCTGCTGCCGCCGCCCCTGCCCGCCGCAATCGCTGCAGGGCTGGTCCATCATCTGGCCGCGCCCCTGGCAGACCGGGCAGGTCCGCTCGATGGTGAAAAAGCCCTGGGCCGCCCGTACCTTGCCATGGCCGTTGCACTGCCGGCAGGTATGGGTGCCGGTGCCGGGCTTGGCCCCGGAGCCTTCGCAGGTCTCGCAGCTGGCCAGGGTCGGCACGTCGATCTCGACCGTGCTGCCCTCAAAACTCTCCTCGAGATCGATCTCGAGATTATAGCGCAGGTCGCTGCCCCGGGTCCGGGCCGCGCCGCCGCCACCACCGCGCCTTCCGCCCCCCATGAAGTCCCCGAAAATGTCCTCGAAGATATCGGACATGGAGGAGGAAAATTCCGGCCCGAACCCGCCGGGTCCGCGGCCGCCGCCATTTTCGAAGGCCGCATGGCCGAACCGGTCATAGGCCGCCCGCTTCTGGGCGTCCTTGAGCGTGTCATAGGCTTCGTTGATTTCCTTGAACTTGTGCTCGGCCTCGGCATTGCCCGGATTGCGATCGGGGTGGAACTGCATGGCAAGCTTGCGGTACGCGCTTTTCAGGGCGGCCTCGTCGGCGCCCTTCTGGCAGCCGAGCACCTCGTAGAAATCGCGTTTGGCCAAGAAACGTCTCCTTGCCCCTGCCCGTTTCGGCGCAGGGGACATCCGGCAATATCAATCTGGCGCCTGGGGGCCACGCGCCGCATCCTTGTCGCCTAGATGGCGACGCTGCCGCGCGAGTGCAAGGGGCGGCAGAACCGGCCGGCCAGCGGGGCGGGACCGCTCATAGCAAGCCTCAACCGCCCTTTCAACCAAGCCACACCCCCTCATTCGGGGATGATGGCGGCGCTCCGGCCCGCTATGGTTGGGCCAAACGGGGGAGATGACGATGGAAATGACCGATTACGGCTTCTGGCTGGGACTGGTCATGACGATGATGGGCCAGGGCGATGCGCCCCCCACCTTTTCCGAAATGGCGGTGCCCGGCGCCATGGAACAGGCCGCCCACGACCTCGTCTGGGCCGTCGAAAACGGCGATACGGCAACACTGACCTATGCCCTGGTCGAGGCCTACAAAGCCGCCGGCGCCTCCCCCAATGATGGCCTCGCCTGGCAGCTCCAGTCCTATGACGGCATCGTCAACTGGTACAATGACATCACCGAGGTCATAAACCTCTCCGAACTGGCGGCCGACGACGAGGTGACCCCCTATTGGGACAACTGGTCCAAGGTGCTGACCGGGGGCCGCTGGGACTGGGAAGCCTTCTTTTCGAGCGACGACGAGGCCCGCGACATGGCCCGCTTCAACCAATTGGTGCTGGGCGCCCATGAATTCGGCCATGCCCTCACCTATCGCTATGATCCCGATCACGTTTCCCGCGAGGACGAGGCGGTCAATTGCCGCGAACTGGCCGCCGACCGGCTGACGGCGGGGCTGCTCGAGGAGCTGGCGGACCTCAACCCCGCAATCGCCGGCTGGCGCCTGCGCTATGGCGAGCTTGCCGCCGCCATCAATGCCGAAATCGCTCCGACCGATCGCTACGAGGCCGTGGCCTATGCCGATCTCGATGCGGACTGCCACCTGATGCACGTCGCCCAGCCCGACGAAACCAGTATGACGCCCTATGCCTCGGCCTATTTCGCCCGCTGGCAGGGCCTGCTCGCCGCCGACCTGCCGCCCCTGGCCGAGCTCTACCAAACCCATCTCTTTCCCCATTGGCAGGCGCGCCTCGTGCCCGCGGCGCCCTTGGCGGCAGAGGTTCAGACGGTCCAGTGGCTGGAAGAGCCGGTTACCGGCACCTTCGAGCGCGGGGACGAGACCGGCTGGCATCTGCCTGCTTTCGCGCCCGATGGCCGGCTCTTTGTCATGGACTATGTGGTGCGTAGCACCGACGAGAAGATCGGCCTTTTCATCGCCTATGGCCCGGCCGGCAACAAGAAGAAGGTGGTGCTCGACACCCAGACCCTCGCGGCCGAGATCATTGATCCGATGTTCTTTGATCTCCAGGCCTTCCTGCCGCTGGGCTCGGAGCGCTTTCTCGTCGCCTCGGCCGATATCTGGGGCGATGAAACCAGCCTCGTGCTCCTCGATTTCGAGCGCACGCAACAGGGCTGGCGCCACCGGCTGGTACAGCCCCTGCCCGATCAGCAGCATGTCGAGACGCGCTTGCGCCAGGACGAGACCGGCGGCATCTGGCTCGATGTCTATGAGATGGGCTCGTATTCCGAAGGCTCCGAGCGCCAGTCGGGCTGGCTGAGTTTCCCGCTCGATCTGCAGACCCTGACCCTGGGCGCGGCCGTATCCGGGCCGGATGGGCGTTATGAGTGGTTCAGCACCATGGCCGATGGCCGGGCGGTCCTGCTCGATCACCACAATCCCGCCCTGCTCCTCGATACCGAAGATGGCGTCGTCCGCATCGCCGGCAATGGCCTCGAGGGTTACAAGGAAGCCGCCGATCCCCTCGCGGTCGAATTCTTCAGCCCCCTCGCCGCCATCGGCCTCGGCGACACCATCAGGGTGCTCGATATCGACCCCTATTACGACCAGGCCACCATCCGCGACGTGCGCCTGCGGCAATGATTCACGTGGAACGGTAGAGCGTTTTCAAGAAAAGTGGACGCCACTTTTCTGGTTCGAAATCGCTACCCATCAATGAGTGAGAGCATCCGTTCTGATTCTATCAGAACGGATGCTCTAGGGCGCTGCGCCTTGGCAATTGGCCGGGGCAGCGCAAAAAAAGAGCCCCGGTGTTTCCACCGGGGCTTTGTCATTCGGTCAGGTCAGGCTTAGGCCGACTTCTTGTCGTCGTCGCCGTCCTTGACCTCTTCGAAGTCGGCGTCGACCACATCGTCTTCGCTGTCATCGGCGGTACCATTGGCCTTGGCTTCGGCTTCCGCCTGGCTGGCCTTGTACATGGCTTCGCCCAGCTTCATAGAGGCTTCCGCCAGGGTCGCGGTCTTTTCCTTGATGGCGTCGGCATCGTCGCCGTCCAGCACCGCCTTGAGGTCGGCAATGGCGGTCTCGATGGCGGCCTTGTCCTCGGCCGAAACCTTGTCGCCATAGTCCTTGAGCGACTTTTCGGTCGAGTGTACCAGCGATTCGCCCTGGTTGCGGGCTTCCACCGCTTCGCGCTTCTTCTTGTCGACCTCGGCATTGGCCTCGGCGTCCTTGACCATCTTTTCGATGTCGGCGTCGGAGAGACCACCGGACGCCTGGATGCGGATCTGCTGCTCCTTGCCGGTGCCCTTGTCCTTGGCCGAAACATTGACGATGCCATTGGCGTCGATGTCGAAGGTCACCTCGATCTGCGGCACGCCACGCGGTGCGGGCGGAATACCGGCCAGGTCGAAATTGCCCAGCAGCTTGTTGTCCGCCGCCATTTCGCGCTCACCCTGGAAGACCCGGATGGTCACGGCGCTCTGGTTGTCCTCGGCGGTCGAGAAGGTCTGGCTCTTCTTGGTCGGGATCGTGGTGTTGCGGTCGATCAGGCGGGTGAAGACGCCACCCAGCGTTTCGATGCCCAGGCTAAGCGGGGTCACGTCGAGCAGCAGCACGTCCTTGACGTCGCCCTGCAGCACGCCGCCCTGAATGGCCGCGCCCAGCGCCACCACTTCGTCGGGGTTGACGCCCTTGTGCGGCTCCTTGCCGAACAACTGCTTGACCGCTTCCTGCACCTTGGGCATGCGGCTCATGCCGCCGACCAGGACGACTTCATCGATCTGGCTGGCCGAAACGCCGGCATCCTTCATGGCCTGCTTGCAGGGCTCGATGGTGCGCGCGATGAGGTCATCGACGAGGCTTTCGAGCTTGGAGCGGCTCAGCTTCAGCGTCAGGTGCTTGGGGCCAGACGCGTCGGCAGTGATGAAGGGCAGGTTGATTTCGGTCTGGGTCGAACTCGACAGTTCGATCTTGGCCTTTTCCGCAGCTTCCTTGAGGCGCTGCAGGGCGAGCTTGTCGCTGCGCAGGTCGATGCCCTGCTCCTTCTTGAACTCGTCGGCGAGATAATCGACGAGACGCATGTCGAAGTCTTCACCACCGAGGAAGGTGTCGCCATTGGTCGACTTCACCTCGAAGACGCCGTCGCCGATCTCGAGGATCGACACGTCGAAGGTACCGCCGCCAAGGTCATAGACCGCGATGGTGCCAGAATTCTTCTTGTCGAGGCCATAGGCCAGGGCAGCCGCGGTCGGCTCGTTGATGATGCGCAGCACATCGAGGCCCGCAATCTTGCCTGCATCCTTGGTGGCCTGGCGCTGGCTGTCGTTGAAATAGGCCGGAACCGTGATCACCGCCTGGGTGACCGTCTCGCCGAGATAGGCCTCGGCGGTTTCCTTCATCTTCTGCAGCACCATGGCCGAAACCTGGCTGGGCGAATACTTGTCGCCCGAGGCTTCCACCCAGGCGTCGCCATTGTCGGCGGCCACGATCTTGAACGGCACGAGGCCCTTGTCCTTGGCCACGACCTTGTCGTCGTAGCGGCGGCCGATCAGGCGCTTGACGGCAAACAGGGTATTTTCGGGGTTGGTCACCGCCTGGCGCTTGGCCGGCTGGCCGACGAGGCGCTCGCCGTCCTTGGAAAAGGCAACCATGGAGGGCGTGGTGCGCGCGCCTTCCGCATTTTCGATGACCTTGGGATTGCTGCCGTCCATCACGGCGACGCAGCTATTGGTGGTACCGAGGTCAATACCGATAACTTTAGCCATTACTCTAGCCTCTCTCTCAGCGAACCCATTGCGATGCCCTCTCTGGCGAAAGCGGCCTCATGGCCTTGCGGGCCGGGTCCCTTCTAGGATTATTCAGACACTGCCCGTTTGGGCTTCGAGGCGTATATAGGGGGGTGTCCGACAGGCTTCAAGCGCGCTTGCGTGCAGATTTTGGCTTGACTGGCTCTGGTGGCTGCCGCCTCCGGCGGAGGCGGCGGGCCGGTTCAGTCGTTGATCGTGTAGCTGGCGAGCTGGCAGATATCGACCTCGGGTTCGATCAGTTCGGCACCATTGTCCATCACGAACTTGAAGTCATAGAGGCACTGGTCCGAACCGTCCCCGATCGTCGCCGTGGCCTGGTATCCGGCCTCGAGGATTCCCTCGTCGCCCAACAGGTCCTCGCCCCAGTAATCCTCGTTGCTGGGCGTGGTGTAGAAGTAGTGCAGGTCATAGGAGCTATTGTTGATCACCGTGAATTCCACGGTCTGTGCCGCGGCCGGCGAGAGGCCGGCCACGAGCATCAGGGCGGCAAGGCCGCCCAAAAGATGCAGTTTCATGATTGAAGTCCCCCAGGCCGGGCAGATGAGCTGGCCGGCACAGCTATTTGCCACCGGGCCATGAGCGCCCGCAATAGGATTCGCGCAGCCCGGTCGCCCTGTCGCGGTCACAAACGCACCCGATCCACCCTTTTCAGAAACCGCGCCCGGCCCTAGAGAAGGCCCATGGTTTCCCCCGGCACAGTCCTGCTGCACGACAATCTCACCCCAAAGGGGCAGAACCTGCTCTTTGCCCGTCCGCGCGAACTCATCGTCGCCCATGACGCGGCAGGGGCGCGCAAGGGTCTGGCGCGGCTCGAAGCGGCTGGCCGCGAGGGTCTTTGGGCCGCCGGATACCTTGCCTATGAGCTGGGTTTTCTGTTCGAGGAGCGCCTGGCCCACCGCCTGCAGCAGCCCAGCCAAACGCCGCTGATCTGGTTCGGCCTCTTTGACGCGCCCCAACAGCTGGACGCCGCCGCCCTTGCTTCCCTGTTCGACGCCGCTGGCGAGGGCGGGGCCGAGCACGTCCGGCCCCTGACCGATCCGGCGGCCTATGGCGCCGCTTTCGAGAGGGTCAAGGATCTCATTGCCGCCGGTGACACCTATCAGGTCAATCTGACCCTCAAGGCCGCGTTCCGCCTTGCCGGCGATCCCCTGGGTCTCTATCGGCGCCTCGCCCAGAGCCAGCCTGTCGCCTATGGCGCCTATATCCATGCCGGCGACCACCATGTCCTCAGCCGCTCCCCCGAGCTCTTCGTGTCCGCCTCCGGCGACAGGCTCACCGCCCGGCCGATGAAGGGGACGCTCAAACGCGGCCGCAGCACCGCCGAGGATGAGGCGGGCCGGCTGGCCCTCGCCGCCGACGCCAAGAACCGCGCCGAAAACCTGATGATCGTCGATCTGTTGCGCAATGACCTGGGGCGCATTGCCGAGACCGGCTCGGTCAAGGTCACAGACCTCTTCACCGTCGAAACCTATCGGAGCCTGCACACCATGACCTCGGGTATCGAGGCCCGGAAGCGCCCCGATGTCGGTCTGGTCGAGATGCTTGAAAACCTCTTCCCCTGCGGCTCGGTGACAGGGGCGCCAAAACTGCGCGCCATGGAAATCATCAACGCCGTCGAGGCCAATCCGCGCGGCCTTTATACCGGCTCCATCGGCTATATCGCCCCCGGCGGCGATTTCGCCTTCAATGTCGCCATCCGCACCGCCGTCATCGACGATAAGGGCTGGGGCGAAATTGGCATTGGCGGTGGCATTGTCGCCGATAGCCGTGTCGGTGACGAATATGCCGAGGCCTTGCTCAAGCTCAATTTCCTGGCCGATCCGGCCCCGCCCGTCACCCTGATCGAAACCTTCAAATGGACGCCCGAAGCCGGCTATGCGCTGCGCGACCGCCATCTTGACCGCCTCCTCGATTCGGCCCGCTATTTCGCCCTGCCCACAGACCGCGCGGCGATTTCGGCCTTCTTGTCCGGCAGGGCAAAGGACTGGACCGGGCCGATGCGGGTGCGCCTCACACTTGCCGAAGCCGGTCTCGATCTTTCCGCCGTACCGCTGCCGCCCAGTCCCGATCGCTTCCGTTTCGCGCTGGCGGAAAAACCGCTGGATTCGGCGTCGATCTGGCTGGCCCACAAGACCACGAATCGCAGTTTCTACGACCAGCCGCGCCAGGCTGCGCACGCGGCCCTGGGCGTTGATGAGGTGGTCTTTGTCAATGAACGCGGCGAATTGACCGAGGGCTCGATCACCAATCTTTTCATCGCCCGCGATGGACAGTTGCTGACCCCGCCACTGGCCTCCGGGCTTTTGCCGGGCACGCTGCGCGCCGAGCTTATCGCCACCGGCAAGGCTATCGAAGAGGTTCTGACCCTTGCCGACCTCTCCAGTGCCGATACAGTCTATCTCGGCAATTCCGTGCGCGGCCTCCTCCGCGCCGACTGGGTAAGGACCGACCATGATCACAATTGAACCCGATGACGTGCTTGTCGTCGTTGACGTCCAATATGACTTCCTGCCCGGCGGGAGCCTGGCGGTGGCCGGCGGCAACGAGATCGTGCCGCTGATCAACCAGCTGGCCAGGAAGTTCACCCATGTCGTCCTCACCCAGGACTGGCATCCGGCCGATCACATCTCCTTTGCCAGCCAGCATCCCGGCAAGGCCCCCTTCGACACCATCGAGCTCGATTATGGTCCGCAGGTGCTCTGGCCCGATCACTGCGTCTGGGACAGCCACGGCGCCGAAATCGCCGGCACGCTCGATATTCCCCATGCGCAACTGATCATCCGCAAGGGCTATACGCGGGGCGTCGATTCCTATTCCGGCTTTCAGGAGGCTGACCGGCAGACCCTGACGGGGCTCGGCGGCTATCTCAACGAGCGCGATGCCGGCCGGCTTTACGTCGTCGGCCTCGCCACCGATTTCTGCGTCGCCTGGACCGCCCTCGACGCCGCCGCCGGCGGCTTCGACGTCAGCGTCATCGAAGACGCCACCCGCGCCATCGACGCCAACGGCTCCCTCGAAAAGGCCTGGGCCGACATGGAAGCGGCTGGCGTCGATCGGGTGAAGAGCGGAGAAATTCTCGGTTAGGCCAGGCCCGCACATATACCAGGCGCTGCCCTCGGGCCTGACCCGAGGGCCACTTCATTATTCACGGTTCCCCCGGCTCCATCGCCACCCTCCCCCTTGTGGGGAGGGTAGTGAAGCTAGGCCCCAAGGCCGTAGCGGAACTAGGGTGGGGGAATGGCCCGCTCGGACCCCGCTCCATTGCCCCGACAAAACAAAAAAGGGCGCCCACCGGCGCCCTTCCCACGTCATGTCCAATCGGCTCACGCGCTCTTGTCGACGCCCTCGCCGGCATCCGGGGCCGCCGCCGCGCCGCCCTTGGCGACACCGACCATGGCCGGACGCAGCACGCGCTCGCCGATGGCAAAGCCTTCCTGCACCACCTGCACCACCGTGCCCTCGGGCACATTGGGATTGGGCACTTCGAACATGGCCTGATGCTTGTGCGGGTCGAATTTCTGTCCCGCCGCCTCGATCGGCTTGACGCCATGCTTGGCGAGCAGCCGCTGCATTTCGCGCTCGGCCAGTTCAAGGCCCTCGATCAGGCTTTTGAGCGTGCCCTCAGCGGTGGTCCGGGTTTCTTCCGGAATGACCAGCAGCGCCCGGCTCAGCGCATCGGTGGCGCTCAGCATGTCGCGGGCAAACCCGGCAATGGCATAGGAGCGGGTGTCACTGACATCGCGCTCGGTCCGCTTGCGCAGGTTTTCCATTTCGGCAGCCGTGCGCAGCACGCGGTCCTTGAGCTCGGCATTCTCCGCCAATAGCGCCTCGACCGGGTCGACCTCCGGCGTCTCGGTGACCGGCACTTCGGTTTCCGGCGTCTCGCCCTGGGCGGCGTTCTCGTCGCTCATCTGGTCTATTCCATGCATAGTGTTGTCAAATCTGCCCCGCATATCGGCCAAGCGGGACCTTATTTCAAGCGTATCGCCACCCCGAAGGCAAAATTGGCGCCACGGTGCCAGCCCGCGTCCGGCGGGCGGTCACCCCCTTTTGCGCGCCATCATCGCGCTCAGCACATGGGCGGTATAATCCACCACCGGCACGATGCGCGCATAGTTGAGCCGCGTCGGTCCGATGACGCCCAATACGCCCACGACCCGTTCATTGGCATCGCGATAAGGGCTGAGAATCACCGACGAACCCGAGAGCGAAAACAGCTTGTTTTCCGAGCCGATGAAGATGCGCACGCCCTCCCCGCGCTCGGCATCCCCCAAGAGGTCGAGAAGGCCTTCCTTGCTTTCCAGTTCGTCGAACAATTGCCGCATCCGCATCAGCTCATCGCTGGCCATGGCGTCGTTGATGAGATTGGCGCGCCCCCGCACGATCACGGTCGGGGCGCCATTGTCCCGCGGGTTGGCGAGCGTGGCGATGCCGGCATCGACGAGCTTTTGCGTCAATTCATCGAGTTCGGCCCGCTGCTCGTCGCGCCGCTCATGCAGCACCCGCCGGGCTTCCGACAAGGTCCGCCCCACGACATAATTGGCGAGATAATTGCCTGCCTGCTGCAGGGCGCTCACCGTATAGCCGGGCGGCAGTTCGAGAATGCGGTTTTCCACCTGCCCGTCATCGCCCACCAGGATCGCCATGGCCCGGGCGGCATCGAGCCGCACGAATTCGATATGCTTGAGCACCATGTCGGCCTTGGCCGCGATCACCAGCCCCGCGCCCTGGCTGAGCCCGGACAATAGCGTCGAGGCCTCGGTCAGCAGGTCCTCCACCTGGCCATGGCCGGCCGTGCCTTCGATCTGGCGGGAAATCTTCTGCCGCTCGGTCTCCTCCATGGCGCCCACTTCGAGCATGGAATCGACGAAGAAGCGCAGCCCCTGCTGCGTCGGCGCGCGGCCGGCCGAGGTATGGGGCGCCGCGATCAGGCCCAGGTCTTCGAGATCGGCCATGACATTGCGCACCGAGGCGGGCGACAGCTCCACCTGCAACAGGCGGCTGAGATCGCGCGAACCCACCGGCACGCCGGTGGCGAGGTACCGCTCCACCAGCCGGCGGAATATGTCCTGGCTGCGGGCATTGAGCACACTCAGGAAGTCTTCGGCGGGCCTGGTCATGGTGGTTTGAATAAACTCTTCAGCTTTAACCCTGGTACCTCATTTAAGCGTATAGCGCCCATCCGCCAAGCGCCCGGCGCTTGTGAGCCGGGCCGAGGAAGGTTAAGAGGCGGTTAAAGCCAATAACTGACGGATTGAGTGACCATGCGGCCTTCCGGGCGTGAACCGAACCAGATGCGGTCTGTGACCCTCGAGCGCAATGTGGCCATGAAGGCCGAGGGCTCCTGCCTTATCGCCTTTGGCAATACCCGCGTCCTGTGCACCGCCTCGGTCGAGACCAGCGTACCCGGCTGGCTGCGCGGCAAGGGCCAGGGCTGGGTCACCGCCGAATATGGCATGCTGCCCCGCGCCACCGGCTCGCGCACCCGCCGCGAGGCCACCGCCGGCAAGCAGTCGGGCCGCACCCAGGAAATCCAGCGCCTGATCGGCCGTTCGCTGCGCGCCGTCGTCGATCTCGAAGCCTTGGGCGAAGTCCAGGTGACGCTCGATTGCGACGTGCTCGAAGCCGATGGCGGCACCCGCACCGCTTCGATCACCGGCGCCTATGTGGCCCTGGTCGACGCCATAGCCTGGATGGACGAGCGCAAGCTGACCAAGGGCCAGGTGCTCAAGGACAGCGTCGGCGCCGTCTCCTGCGGCATCTATCGCGGCACCCCGGTGCTCGATCTCGACTATCTCGAAGATGTCGAGGCCGAAACCGATGCCAATTTTGTCATGACCGGCTCGGGCAAATTCGTCGAGATCCAGGGCACCGCCGAGGGCGCACCCTTTTCCCGCGCCGAGCTCGAAAGCCTCATGGGTCTGGCCGAAAAAGGCATTGGCGAACTGACCCTGCTGCAAAAGGCGGCGCTGGGCGCATGATGTTCTTGAGAAAGTCCCCCTCATCCGCCCTTCGGGCACCTTCTCCCACGAGGGGAGAAGGCGATGGAGCCGCAGCCGCGATGCCTTCCTTCTCCCCTCGTGGGAGAAGGTGGCTCGGCGCAGCCGAGACGGATGAGGGGGGCTTTTCACCTCAGAACTGCCCCATATGGAACGACATTGCGCGCACTTTGGAGGGACGGGCCAAATGACCGCCATCCCCCGCCTCCGTCCCGGCGCGCGCCTCTGCATCGCCACCCACAATGCCGGCAAGCTCACCGAGTTTCGCGAGCTGTTCGCGCCCTTTGGCCTCGATCTGGTCTCTGCGGGCGAACTGGGCCTGCCCGAGCCGGAAGAGACCGGCACCAGCTTCGCCGAAAATGCCCGCATCAAGGCCCATGCCGCTGCCAAAGCCGCCAATATGCTGGCGCTGTCGGACGATAGCGGCATCTGCGTTGATGCCCTCAACGGCGAGCCCGGCGTTTATACCGCCGACTGGGCCGGGGTGCCGCGCGATTTCGGCCGGGCCATGAAGCGGGTGGAAGATGCCCTGCAGGCCGCCGGCGCCATCTCGCCTGGCCAGCGCCGCGCCGCCTTCAACGCCACGCTCTGCCTTGCCCACCCCGATGGGCGCGACGTGCTCTATGTCGGCACCTGCGAGGGCACCCTGGTCTGGCCGCCGCGCGGCGATATGGGCCATGGCTATGACCCCATGTTCATGCCCGATGGCCATGACATCACCTTTGGCGAAATGGCGCCCGAAACCAAGCATTCCTGGCAGCCCGGCGAACGCGGCCTGTCCCACCGCGCCCGCTCCTTTGCGCAATTCGTCGAAAACCAGATCGATCATGCTTAGCGCCCGGTCGACATCGTCGATGAAAGGCTCCGGTGGAGCCTTTCAAGCAGCTAAGGCCATGAGAGCTATGCTCGAATGGCGGCCAATTTTGGCAAAGATAACAACCCCCACCCCACCCCTCCCCCTAAAGAAGGGGGAGGGTGCCGGGCCGGTGCTCGTCCACAGAGCTCGCCCGAGCGCCTCTTCTCCTCCCCCTTTTCCAGGGGGAGGCCGGGTGGGGGCATTCTTTGATTCGCAGGGATGTTGCCTATGACCAATCCCAACGATCTCTTCGGCGTTTATGTCCACTGGCCATTCTGCGCGGCCAAGTGCCCCTATTGCGATTTCAATTCCCACGTGCATCGCGGCCCCTTCGATGAAGACGCCTTTGTCGAGGGCTATCGCCGGGAAATCGCCCATATGGCGGCCCTGGCACCCGACCGGCTGGTCCAGTCGATCTTCTTTGGCGGCGGCACCCCCTCGCTGATGTCGCCCAAGGCGGTGGGTGCGATCCTCGATTCCATCGCCGCCGAGTGGCCGATCGATCGCAATGCCGAGATTACGCTCGAGGCCAATCCGACCTCGGTCGAGGTGGATCGCTTCAAGGGCTTTCGAGCTGCCGGGATCAATCGGGTTTCGCTCGGCGTCCAATCGCTGCGCCCCGGTCCACTGGCCGAGCTGGGCCGCCGTCACACGGTCGAAGAAGCTGTCGCCGCCGTGCGCATTGCCCAGTCTGTCTTCGAGCGCTCGAGCTTCGACCTCATCTATGCCCGCCCCAAACAGACGCTTGAGGATTGGGAAGATGAGCTCAAGGAAGCCCTGTGGCTGGCCCGCGGGCATCTCAGCCTCTACCAGCTCACCATCGAGCAGGGCACGCGCTATTTCGACCTGCACCAGGCCGGCAAGCTCAAGATGCCCGACGAGGATCTGGCGGCCGACTTCTATGAGCTGACCCAGGATCTGACCGGCGAGGCCGGTATGCCGGCCTATGAAATTTCCAATCACGCCGTGCCCGGCCAGGAAAGCCGGCACAACATGCTCTACTGGCGCTATGGCGAATATGCCGGCATCGGCCCGGGCGCCCATGGGCGTCTCATGGTCAATCACCAGCGCCACGCCACCGCCACCGAAAAGCTGCCCTTCGACTGGCTCAAGCTGGTCAATGAATTCGGCCACGGCATGACCACCGATGACGTGCTGACCTGGGAAGAACAGGGCGACGAATTTCTCGTCATGGGTCTGAGGCTCAAGGAGGGCATTTCCCCGTCCCGCTTCATGGCCCTGTCCGGCCGCGGCATTGCCGAAAAGCAGATCGAGGCGCTCAAAGGCTACGGCTTCCTCGAAACCCTGCCCAACGGCAATCTGCGCGTCACCGACAAAGGCTTCCCCGTCCTCGACGCCGTCGTCGCCGACCTCGCGGCGTGAGAGAGATTGACTTGAATGCTACTCAGTAGCACATTGGCGCCAGAGCGTTTTCAAGAAAAGTGGACACCACTTTTCTCCTCGGGCTCCGACCCGAGGATCGAAAACGTGACCATTCAAAAACTTAGAGCTTTCGTTCTGATTCAGTCAGAACGAGATATACTCTAGGGAGCCACTGTCATGAGCGTGAAGTCGTCAATCTCTTTGACAGATCAGCAGGACGCATTTGTGCGTGCACAGGTGCAAAGTGGGCGCTACGCCAGCGCCAGCGCGGTCCTGCAGCAGGGTCTTGAAATGTTGCGCCTCAAGACCGAAGCGGAGAGCGCCGAGATCGAAGCCCTGCGCGAACTGCTGAGCCGGCGTATGAGCGGACCATTTGTTTCCAGCGAAGAAATGGATGCGCGAGTGCAGGCCATGATCGAGCGCAAGCGGCGCGCACTCGATGTGGAGACTTGATTATTCCGAGGCCGCCCTCCGCGACTTTGAGCTCATCTTCGACCATTTGTTCGAGGCCTATTGCCATTTGGGGGACCCTCCGCCAGTTGCAGTAGAGCGCGCCGCTGAAAGACTTCGCGTCCTGCGCAGTGAAATCGGCCGTCTCGTGCAAACACCAGCCATCGGCACCCTGCGCATCGAACTCCACCCCAACTTGCGGTTTGTTCGGCGGGCCAATGCAGCCGTATGGTTCGTTTCCGATCCCGAACATCAAACGATGACCGTCATCGCCGTCTTCTACGGTGCACAGGACCATATTCGCCACATGATTACCCGCCTGTTGGAGGAGGAGTAAGTCTGGCCAGACCACCGCTGGACTTGGCCACCGGCCCTCTGGCTCCATCGCCCTCTCGCCCATCACGGGAGAGGGATGGAGTGAGGGGTGCAATCCTCCCGGCAACTGCGATTCTGAGCCTCTCATCCGCCGGTAGCAAGGTCAGCTCAACGTTGGGAAAACTAAAGCTTTACGCCCTCGACGGTACTGACGGCGCCGCCCGCGCCGATCTTGCGGATCGTGAGGCCATATTCGCTGCGGCCATTGCTGAGGAAGCGGAACAGCCCGTCCCGCCCGTTGAAGCCGGAGGGATTGGTCAGAAGGCTGGCATCATAGGGCACCGGTGCCAGCGACAATGTGTTCACATTGGCAAGGATCGTCGCCGTATAGGCCATGGTGGCCATCTGCGGCGGCGGGCTGCCGAACCGGGCCTGGTAATCGGCTCTTATGGCCTCGAGCCCGCTGGCATCCACCGCCGGATAGATGGCACCGGCAAGACCCGGCTGGCTCGCCAGGCTCGCGTCATTGCTCCAGTCGGCCGAGCCCACCACCTGCATGAGTTCGCTGATCGCGCCGGCCTGCTGCAGGGCGCCGGCAAAGACCGGGGCGCTGGCGCGGTCGGGCATGAACAGCGCATCGATCGTGCCCATGTCGATCATCGGCTTGGCCTGCGCCACGATCTGACCCGCTTCGCTCACATCGCTGAAGGTATAGACGGCGCTGGGGGAAAACCCGATGGCCACGGCCTGTTGCCGGAAGGCGGTGGCCAGGGCCTCGCCATAGGGCGTGGCCGGAAACACGCCAGCGGGCGCGCGAAAACCCTGTTCGCGGATATAGGTCAGGGCCCGCTTCATCTCCGCTTCGGGCAGGACATTGAGGACATAGACGCCAGGCCCGGCCGCATTGCCATTATTGGCAAAGCCGATGAGCGGCACATTGGCTGCCCGCGCCACCGCGCCGGCCGCGCTCACCTGCTCGGCCATCAGCGGCCCCAGGATCAGCTTGGCGCCCTCGGCCACGGAAGCCTGCGCCGCACTCGTCGCCCCGGCCGCCGTCGTGCCGGTATCGCGCAGCGATATGGTGATGTTCTCGCCAATATTGGGATTGGCTTCGATGAAGGCCACGGCAAGGCGGCTGGCATTGGCCAGCGCGGTCCCCAGCTGCATGACGGCAGGCTCGCCGCTCAACGGCAGGATCAGCGCCACATTGACCGGCCCCCGCCCGAACCGCTCGGCCGGTGTCGTCGGCAGCGGCATGGGGGCAGGACCGGTAGCATCACTTCCCGCAGGCGCGTCCCAAGGCCAGGTCCGCGAACCCAGTTGCAGACCCGGCGCACACCCGGCCATCAGCCCGGCCAGCCCCAAAAGCACCGAACGGCGCGGCAGGGGTGCCATTTTCTTCACCAGTGTCACGGTATGCGGTCCCAAACGCTCACTGTGTGTTAACAAAATCCCCCCATTTCGTTAAGCAAGCATTGAGACTGAAAAGGGCCGGCATGAGCGAACAGCAGCGCGACTATTTCATTGCCGGCACGCCCTTTGCCGCCCCGCCGCTGCCGGCCGGCCTCTATGTCGTGGCCACCCCGATCGGCAATTTGCGCGATATCACCTTGCGCGCGCTGGAAGTTCTGGCGGCCGCCGAACTGGTCCTCTGTGAGGACACCCGCACGTCCGCCAAACTGCTCGATCACTATGGCATCAAGGCAAAACGTCAGGCTTTTCATGATCATAACGAGCGCGAGCGCGCCGACGACATTGCCGCTCGCATCGCCGCCGGCGCCGCGATTGCCCTGATTTCCGATGCCGGAACGCCGCTCTTGTCCGATCCGGGCTTTCCCCTGATCCGGGTCCTGGCAGAACAGGATCTGCCGGTCTTTCCCATCCCGGGCGCCTCGGCGCTTCTGTCCGCGCTGGTGGTCGCGGGCCTGCCCACCGATGCGTTCGCCTTTCACGGCTTCCTGCCGCCCAAGGCCGGCGCCAGGGTCAATGCCTTGAAAAAGCACATGGATTCACGTGAAACACTGGTGTTCTACGAATCCCCCCGCCGCCTGGCCGATACGCTTCAGGCCATGGCCGAAACCTTCGGGGATCGCCCGGCCGCCGTGGCCCTGGAGTTGACCAAGCGGTTCGAGCGGACGCATCGCGGCCTGTTGTCGGAGCTGGCCAGCCAGTTCGCCCAGGGCGAGACCAAGGGCGAGGCGGTCATCGTGGTTTCTGGCGCCACCCAGGCATCCACGCCGGATGCCGCCGATTGGCAGGCGGAATTATCCGAGGCCATGAAGGACCAGCCCGTCCGCGCCGCCGTCGATGAAATTGCCGCCCGCTACGGCCTCAGGCGCAAGGATGTCTATGATGCAGCGCTCGCGCTCAAAGACGCCCGATAGCGCCCGCCGCGCGGCCGAACGCAGGGGCCATCGCGCCGAACGCCTGGCGGAAATCTATCTCCTGGCCAAGTTCTACCGCATCCGCGACCGGCGCTTCAAAACGCCGGTCGGGGAAATCGATCTTGTCGTCGAAAAGGCCGGTGCCATTGTCTTTGTCGAGGTAAAAGCGCGTATGCGCGGCACCGAGGAAGCCGCCGCCATGGCCGGGGTCAACCGGTCTCGGATCACCCGCGCCGCGCAATATTGGCTGGCCCGCAACCCCTCCCTTTCCAATCGCGATATGCGGTTCGATGTGATTTTCCTTGCGCCCGGCCGCTGGCCACGCCATCTCATCAATGCCTTTTCCGCAGCCTGAGCAGTTCAATGACCCTCAAAGTCGCAGTCCAGATGGACCATGTCGCCACCATCAATCCCACGGGCGATTCGACCTTCGCCATGATGCTGGAGGCCCAGGCCCGCGGGCATGAACTGGTCCACTACACGCCCGATACGCTCTCCATGCGCGATAACAGCGTCAGCGCGCTGGTCCAACCGATCACGGTGACCGACGCGGAAAAGGGCCGCCATTTTTCCCTTGGCGAGGCCGCGCGCGTGGATCTGGCGAGCCAGGATGTGGTGCTGATGCGCCAGGACCCGCCCTTCGACATGAATTACATCACGCTGACGCACCTGCTCGAGCGCATCCATCCCAGGACCCTGGTGGTCAATCCGCCCGCCGCCGTGCGCAATGCGCCCGAAAAGATCCTCGTCACCGAATTTCCGGAGCTGATGCCGCCGACCCTGGTCACGCGCGACCGGGCCGAGATCCATGCTTTCCGCAAGGAGCACGGCAATATCATCGTCAAGCCGCTCTACGGCAATGGCGGGGCCGGCGTGTTCTTCATCCAGGAAGGCGACCATAACCTGGCCAGCCTGCTCGAACTGTTCGAGGCCAATTATCGCGAGCCGTTCATGATCCAGCGCTACCTGCCGGACGTGCGCAAGGGCGACAAGCGCATCATCATCGTGGATGGCGAGCCGGTCATGGGCCTCAACCGCATCCCCGCCGACGGCGAGGCGCGCTCCAACATGCATGTGGGTGGGCGCCCCGAGCTTTCCCCGCTGACCGAGCGCGAACTGGAAATCTGCGCGACGATCGCCCCCGCGCTCAAGGAGCGGGACATGATCTTTGTCGGCATCGATGTCATCGGCGGCTATCTGACCGAAATCAACGTCACCTCGCCCACCGGCATCCGCGAAATCAAACGCTTCGGCGGCCCCGACATCGCCGCCCTGATCTGGAACGCCATCGAAAAACGTCGGGCATAGCGTGCGATGCCGCCGCTCGGGAATATCGTCGAGGGCAGTGTTGCGTCGGCAATCGAGCAGGGGATCCCATCGTCAATTGCTGTCCATTTCGGTGGCGAATTCTATTCACATGTGCACGGCTTCTGGCCTTCGGGCCGGGCCGTCGAACCTTCTGACCCCTTCTATGCCGCCAGCCTTGCCAAGCAGATCACGGGGGCAGCCGTCGCTTGTCTGGTGCGCGATGGTCGTCTCGCGGCCGGTGCACGCGCATCCGACATCCTGACCGAAGACCGCGCCTGGCTTGGCGCCATTACCATTGGACACCTCCTGCATCACACCGGCGGGCTGCCTGCCGCCGGGGTTTTGGAAGCCATGTGTTCGGCAACGCGTTGGACAGATGAGCTTGTTTTTGAGCGTCTCAGGCAAATGCCGCGGCTCATTGATCCTGGCCTTGAGCACAACTACTCAAATGCGGGCTACGTCGTGTTGGCGCGCGTGGTCGAGCGCATTTCCGGGCTCCTGTTTGCCGAATTTGTTCGCCAAGCGATTCTTGACCCACTGGGATTGGGCGAGATGTGCGTTTCGGCGCGTTCTGGTCACCCGCAGAGCGAACAATGGGGCTTGTTGGGCCCAGTCCTGCCTCTCTCCCGAGGGGATGGAGGGATTTGGACCACCGCGCGTGCTTTTGTAACGTGGTTGCAGTCGCAGAACAGCAATGAACTCGGTCTGGAAAGTTTGGTCACAACGGACACAACCCTGAGGGACGGTTCGCCCGTGGGTTATGGTTGGGGCCTGGGCCTGCGAACATTCGCTGGTACCAGGGCCTACATTCACGGGGGAGGCTGGCCCGGAGCGAGTGCGAAGATCATCCGCTCCCCGAGCCTGGATCTGGCCCTTGTCGGGCTTGCGGCTGGCCCTCAGGCGCAGTCGATCCAGGCCGTTGTTGATGCGCTTTACGCGCGGCTAGCCGGTGACGCCGCGCCCCACGGGGTTGGCGGCATGGCCCAAATGTCCTAGTGCTGGGGCGTCACGCCGGGGGCCGCCATGAATACCTTTCTTGTTGCTTTTGCCACGCTGTTCGCCACAGTCGGCGTGGCCGATATCGCCTTCATCTTTGCGGCCCTGACCAAGGACAATACCCCGGCCCAGCGGCGAGCCTTTGCCATCCGCGGCACCCTTGTGGCGCTGGCGATCCTTTTGTTCTTCGGCCTTTTGGGCAATGCCATCCTCGATGTGTTCGGCATTACCATCCCGGCGTTGCGCACGGCCGGCGGCGTCCTGCTCCTGCTCATCGCCATCGACATGGTCTTTGCCCGCCATTCCGGCGGTACCGGCACGACCGACGAGGAAGAGGACGAAGCCAAGCACTCTCCCGATATTTCCATCTTTCCCCTGGCCATGCCGCTGATGGCCGGCCCCGGCGCCATCAGCGCGGTGATCCTTTTGACCACCAGTGCCAAGTCCGACCTCGAATTCTGGTTGGTCCTGCTGGCTGTTGTCGCGACCCTGCTTCTCGCTTTCCTCACCCTGCTGATCGCCATACCCATCCAGCGCCTGCTGGGTCTGACCGGGCTATCGGTGGTATCGCGTGTGGTGGGCATCCTGCTGGCGGCTCTGGCCGTGCAGTTCGTGTTCGACGGCATCCGCACCAGCGGGCTTCTGGGCGCTGCTGCCTGATCGCCTCAATTTGACGAAAATTGCATTGTTAATCAAAACTTAACGCTGTATTTGACCCCGGCCGATGCCGCGCGCAGAGATGATCAAGCGTCCAATTCAGGATGGGTTGATCCATGCGCCTTGCCGTTGCCGTGACCCTGCTGATATTTGCCATTCTCGCCACCAGCGCCGCCAGTTCGGGTGCCGCCTGGTCCGAAATGCTCACACCGCCCGATGTAAGTTTCGCGAGCTATTGAGCCGCGGCCGGGTCGTCGTCCACCTGCTCGGGGTCGACTCCGAGACCAAAGGCATCGACGCGCCCCACCGGCGCTTCCATGAGTTGCTCAAGTGAAAACGTCGTGCCGGTTGCCGTTTCCGCCCCCGTCGCCAGGAGCAGATCGGTGGCGCGTTGTGGCGCCCGGCTGAGCGGCAGAACCGCCCCGGCGACCTCGAGCAGCCTTGTCTGGCCGAGACCCTGATAGGGCGGCCGCAACATGGCGGCGGCATCGGTGCCCGACAGGGGGTCGGCAATGGCGACGGACAGGCCGCCACCGCGATAGAAGGTGCGCATTGACTGGCTGATGTAAAATGCCAGCTTGTCTGACCCGGCGGCCGAGAAATGGATGCCGTCGTCCTTGCGCATGCGGGCATTCTGGCCGCTGACATCGGGCCCGTAGGCGGAATATTTGCCGTCTTCTCCCAGGAACCGGTCATAGATATCGATGAATTCGGCACCGCCCGAAAACGCCGCCAGCTTCTGCAGATTGCTGATCTGGCTGATGGCGGTCGAATATTCGCTGCGCGACATGGGCGGCAGGCCGATCCAGATCACCGGCTTGCGGGCCGTGCGCAGCGCGCCCAGAAAATTGCCGAGCCGCGCCCGGTAGGCAGCGGTCCACTGATCGGTCAGCGGCGCCAGACTCGTGCCGTCGCTGCGCAGTTCCTGCCGGTCATTGATGCCGATAATGACCACGGCCAGATCAAAACTGTCAGCAGCGATCTGCTCGGTGATGGCCTTGTTCCAGTCGAAATAATCGTCGCGGACGAAACCGGATGAGCCAACGCCCTGGCCGATCACGACCAGATTGGGGTCCTCGGCATAGAAGCGCTCGAGAGCCTTGGCGAGATCAACCGCCAGGGAATCGCCGAACACGGCCAGCCGCGTGGCGCCGGGCGCCTTTTCAACCAGGGGCTTGGGCGGCGGTAGCGCCGCCGGGGCCGGCGCCACCTGGCGGGGCTGGGTCTGGCGCTGTTGTTGCTGAACGGGGGGTGGCGCCTGTTTCTGTTCGTCCCCGAACAGGAGATCGAACAGCGTCCGCGGGCGGCGTTGTTCCTGCTGCGCCACCTCGAAACGATCGCCAAGGCCAGTCTGGGCCTGAACCGGCACTGCGCCGGTCCAGGCAACAAGGACAAACAGTACCAGCGCAACTATTCGGGCCATGGGCGCCATCGCTTGGGAAAGACTTTTGGATTTTAGCATCTGCCCCGCGCCTTGGCCACGGCGCTCAAGGTGGGTTTACTGGCCCGCCGCCATCAGGCTTTCATAGGCCTGCCGGGTGACGAAACCATCGGCAACCTGGCCCATCTGCGCCTGGAAGCGCGCATAGGCGGCCTGGGTGACCGGTCCGATGCGGCCGTCAACGGCACCGGCATAAAAGCCGAGCTGCCCCAGCTTTTCCTGAATGGCCTTGCGCTGCGCCAGATTGGGGAAACTGGTACTGCGTGGCCAGGGGGTGACAAAGGCGCCCCCGCCCTTGAGCCGGTCGGTGAGATGGGCCACCGCCATGGCGTAGCTGTCGGAGAAATTGTAGCCCTTGAAGACAAGGTAGTTGCCGGTCATCAGGAATTTCGGGCCATCCTTGCCGGCCGGAACATAGAGAAAAACCGGGATATCGAGCGATCCGAACGGACGTCCGGCAACGCGGGTAATGCCGCGCTCGGCAAAGAAACTGATCGGCCGCATCTGTTCGCGATCGGCCAGCAGATAGTCGAACCCGACGGGAACATCCACCTCGAAACCCCAGTCGAGTCCAGGCTGATAACCCAGCCGGCGCAGGTAGGTGGCGCTGGTGGCAAGGGCATCGGGCAACGAATTGTGCAGATCGACGCGATTGTCGCCATCGCCGTCGGTACCGTGGGCGATCACATTGGATGGATTGACCTGAAGATGGCCGATGGCGCCGGCCCATGAGCCCACCGGTGACACGCCGCCATTGGCTTCCGTCAGGCGCAGCGCCGCGACGAGATCAGCCTTGTCCTCGACGAAGCGGCTGCGCTGTTGCCAGGCGACCGTTGCCAGCGAGCGCACGATGGGCCGGATCAGGCCGTCATTGGACAGGACAGCGCCATAGTCTGTCTCCATGCCCCAGATGGCGCCCAGCACATAGGGGTCGACGCCGTAAGTCTGGCCCACGGCAGAAAACAGGTCGCTATTGCGGCTCAGCGCGGTCCGGCCCCGCTCGATGCGCCCGGCGGTGACGCGGGCGTCCAGATAGTCCCACATCGGCGTCGTGAATTCGGGCTGGGTCTCGACCAGGTTCGGCACGCGCGGATCGGGTGTGAGGCCGCTCATGGCCCGATCATAGGCCGCGGCGCTGACGCCGCCGGCCAGGGCCTCGGCTCTGAATTGCGCAACGAAAGCGTCAAAGCTGCCCGCCGGCTGTGCCGACGCGGCCGGGGCAATGAGCATGGTGAGGGCGATCCAGAGCGCGCGCATGCCGGGCTACCGGTTTCGGGTCATCAGATGACGTTCCCAGGCATAGGCGGTTTCCACGATTTCCTTGAGATCGTCGTGCTTCGGCTGCCAGCCGAGAAGCGTGCGCACCTTCTCACCGGTGGCGGTAATCGAGGCCGGGTCGCCGGCACGCCGCGGACCCTCATCGGCCCGCAGCATGACGCCTGACACCTCGCGCACCGTGTCGACGACTTCGCGCACCGAATAGCCCTGCCCATAGGCACAATTGAGCGTCGTGCTTTCCCCGCCCTTGCGCAAATGGCCAAGCAGCAGCGCATGAGCGGCGATGAGATCGGTGACGTGGATATAGTCGCGCACGCCGGTGCCGTCCGGTGTCTCGTAGTCCGTGCCGAAAATGTCCATCTTTTCGCGCTGCCCCAGCGCCACCTGGCACGCCACCTTGATGAGATGGGTCGCTGCGGGGGTCGACTGGCCCGAGCGCTTGCCAGGATCGGCACCGGCGACGTTGAAATAGCGCAGCACGCCATAGGTGATGTCATGGGCTGCAGCCACATCGGCCAGCATCCATTCGGTCATCAGTTTCGACCGGCCATAGGGTGACATGGGGTTGAGCGGGGTGGTCTCGACGACGGGCGCGAGGCCGGTCATGCCATAGACCGCCGCCGTCGAAGAAAAGATGAAGTGCTTGACCCCGCCACGGACGGCGGCCTCGATCAGGTTGCGCGAGGTGGCGGTATTGTTCGCATAATATTTGAGCGGATTGGACACTGATTCGGGCACCACGATCGAGCCGGCGAAATGCACGATCTCGGTGATGCCGTATTGCTTGATAAGGCCGGTGACGCGGTCGATATCACCGGCATTGCCCGCTTCGAAGCGGGCGCGGCCATCGATGGCCCAGTCGAATCCGGTGACAAGATTGTCCAGCACAACAACATCTTCACCACTATCGGCCAGGTTCAGAACCATATGACTGCCGATATATCCGGCACCGCCAGTGACCAACACGGCCATGTCTTTGCTCCTTGGGTGAAAACGCTTTGGGTGCGAAACCTAGTGTGGCAGATATTGATTTAGCTTTACGACCGACTTTCGACCAATCGAGTATCAGGAGACTTTTCGCGTGTCCAAGCGAGTTCGTACCGCCGTTTTCCCCGTTGCAGGCCTCGGCACCCGCTTTCTGCCAGCCACCAAGGCCATGCCCAAGGAAATGCTGACGGTGGTGGACCGGCCACTGATTCAATATGCGGTGGATGAGGCGCGCGAAGCCGGTATCGAGCATTTCGTCTTCGTCACCGGCCGCAACAAGGGCGTCATCGAGGATCATTTCGATCGTCAGTTCGAACTTGAAGCGACCCTGGAAAGCCGCGGCAAGACAGCCGCGCTCAGCGAACTGCAGAAGGACCTGCCCTCGGCCGGCCGCACCAGCTTCACCCGGCAGCAGGAGCCGATGGGGCTCGGCCACGCCGTCTGGTGCGCCCGCGACATCGTCGGCGAGCAGCCCTTTGCCCTGCTCCTGCCCGACATGATTTTCCGCGCCAAGCCCGGCGTGCTCAAGCAGATGATGGACGCCTATGAGGAGCGCTCAGGCAATATCATCGGTGTCGAGGAATGTGCCTGGGAAGACGTATCGTCCTATGGCGTGGTGGTGCGCGGCGATGGCGACGACAAGGGCTTTGCCATCAACGGCATGGTCGAAAAGCCCAAGCGCGAGGACGCACCGTCCAATCTCTTCATTTCGGGCCGCTACATCCTCCAGCCGGAAATCTTCTCGCTTCTGGCAGAACAGACGCGGGGCGCCGGTGGGGAAATCCAGCTCACCGATGCCATGCAGACCCTGATGAAGACGCAGCGCTTCACCGGCGTCAAATATGACGGCAAGGTCTTTGACTGCGGCTCTAAATTGGGCTTTCTCACGGCCAATGTGGTGTTCGCGCTCGATCGCGATGACATTCGCCCCGGTTTCCTCGACGAACTGCGCAAGCTGGATCTTGACGAGAAACTCTAGGCTAGGCTGCGCTAGCGCCGCAGCAATACGCCAAGGCTGAAGCGATGGATGTCATCCTGGCCGGTCGTTGAATTGTCGCGATGGCGGAAGCTGTAATCGGCGCTGACAGCGGTCTTGGAATTGACGGCGTAGTCAGCGCCGGATGAGAGACTGTAGCCCGTTTCGGTTTCGGTGCTCCCGGTCAATTCGGCCATTGACCAGCCCGCCCCGGCGCGCAGGCGCAGCCAGGAGTTGACGACGTAGGCTGCGGTGGCCTCGGCTGTGTACTCGACCTTGGCCGTGCCCGATGTGCCGACTTCGGGCGGGGTTATGCCGGTGGCCAGCCGTGCGGTCAGTTCCGTCGTGCGGTCGGGGCGGAAGGTGACACTGGCGTCGTAGAGGTGGCTGGCGACGTCGGCAATGCCGGATGCGTCGAAGTCGCGATAGCCAACGCCATAGGACGCGCTGGCCGAGAGAAGACTGTTCCATTCCCCGCTGATGCCGGCCCGCAGGGCATAGTCATTGGCATCCATGCGCTCGCCGCTGGCACTCGAGGCCAGATCGAACATATCGCGCCCGGCCGAGCCTTCCGCGAAGGCCTCGAAAATGGGGGTTGCCTGCAGGCCCAGGCGCAGCGTGGTTCCTGCGGACCAGTAATTGTTCTCGCTATTGTCAGTCCAGCCGGTGCCGGCATTGAGACTGGAGCCATGGGCTACGCGCCCGAGATCTGCCGATGCTGCCACCGAGAACAGTCCGAACTGGCGGGTAAGGCCTGCCCCGAGCGACCCGGTGACGATCTGCGGGGCCTCGAGAACCGAGGGGTCAAGATCAGGCGAATTGACCAGATCCTGAGTGAGCTCGAACCCGCCGCTGGCCGAGATCGTGGTCACGCTGTCGAGGGCAGTCACCGCCGATGCGCCGAGGCGCAGTCCGCTGAGGACGGGATTGCCGTTCCAGGGATGGGCGATGTCGGCCGCGCCGTCCAATGTGAGGTCAGTGGAACGGCCGTCATAGCTCGCCGAGGCCTGCGGGGTCAGCACGGTGGTGAAGCTCTCCCCGGCGCTTGACCGGGTCAGGGTTCCGCGCAGGCCGGTGGACCAGTCGATTTCCATCGGTGGGTGGCCCGGTTCGACCGGCACGGAAAAGGCTTCGGGAATCGGCGCGGCGGGATAGAGGCCGGGCTGCAGGCGATCATCGCGCAATTGGGGATCGACTGGGTCCACCGGCTGCGCCAGGACGCTGCCCGGCGCCATGGCCAGGACCAGCAGCACTGGAATTCGTCGCCGTCCGGCCAAGGTCGCGTCCCCGCAATAGAGGCGCATCAGGCAAAGCCTCACGCCCTGCGGAACCGAGCGCCCCGCGGGGCGATCCTTTCAGCTTATGGTTAATGAATTCTTTCCGGCCGCTTCAGTCGGCCGATACCACCGTCAGGACCGCGCCGTCGCTGCCGGTGATGCGGATGCGGCGGCCGGCAGGCAGGTCCGGCCCGGTAATGCGCCAGGTCGTGTCGCCAAGGGCCAGGCGCCCCGATCCATCCACGATCGGCCGGTCCAGGACCGCTTCCTGACCAACGAAACGGTCGGCGCGCCGGTTGAGAAACGGCCGGTCGCTGCTGTCCTGGCGCTTGCGGCCCAGGCGCACCCATACGAGGATGGAGACCAGCGACAGAACACCGAAAATGAACCACTGCAGCGCCCAGGCCATGGGCTGGAACAGGGTGATCAATCCGGTGAGGATGCCGGCAATACCCATCCACAACAGGAATCCGCCGGGGACGACCAGTTCCAGCGCCAAAAGCACCAGTCCGGCGATGATCCAGCTCCAGGGGCCGTTTTCGGCCAGATAGGCAATCAATTGCATGGTGGCCTACCTCCTCAGAGCGGACCACTATTGGGGCCGCTGCTCGGCGGTCGGCTTGTCGGGCGCGGCTGGGACGGCTTTTCGTCGCCAAAGGTTTCGCGCGCGATCTCGGCAATGCCGCCGATGGCGCCGATGACGCTGGAGGCCTCGACCGGCAGCATCAGAAGCTTCTGGTTGGGCGAGGTTGCGACCTTTTCCAGCGCCTTGATATAGTTGTTGGCCACGAAATAGTTGATGGCCTGCACATTGCCCGAGGCAATGGCGTCGGACACCAATTGCGTTGCCTTGGCCTCGGCCTCGGCCGCGCGTTCGCGGGCCTCGGCGTCGCGGAAGGCGGCTTCGCGCCGGCCTTCGGCTTCCAGAACCTGGGCCTGCTTTTCGCCTTCGGCCTTGAGAATGGCGGCCTGCCGCCGGCCTTCGGCCTCGAGGATGGTGGCGCGCTTCTCGCGTTCCGCCTTCATCTGCCGGCCCATGGAATCCACCAGGTCCTTGGGCGGGTCGATATCCTTGATCTCGATGCGGGTGATCTTGACGCCCCAGGGCGAAACGGCCGTATCCACGACGCGCAGCACCCGGTCGTTGATCTCGTCGCGATGGCTCAGCAGTTCATCGAGATCCATCGACCCCATGACCGAGCGGATATTGGTCATGGTGAGGTTGAGGATGGCATTTTCGAGATTGGTCACCTCATAGGCGGCCGAGGCCGCATCCAGAATCTGGTAGAAGGTCACGCCATTGGCGGTCACCGTCGCATTGTCGCGGGTGATGACCTCCTGGTGCGGCACGTCGAGCACCTGCTCCATCACGTTCATCTTCTTGCCGATGGTGTCGATGAACGGAATGATCAGGTTAAGGCCCGGCTTGAGCGTGCGGGTATATTTGCCGAACCGTTCGATGGTGAAATTATAGCCCTGTGGCACGGTCTTCGCCCCGGCGAACAGCACGAGGACGAACAGGATGCCAAGCCCGATTAGCGTGGCGCTCAGCCCGTCCAGGCCAAAATCGTTGAGGATGCCCATGCCTTGATTCTCCCTGTTCGGCGCAGGGCGGCACAGTACTGCAGGTCGTCAGAGGCTGGCTACCCGCATTTGCGGGCGCCCGTTGTCCGTATCGGCTATTTGGCGAACTGGCAGCGGCCCGTGGCCTGCAGGGCCGAGATGGCGCGCGGGTCGCATCCGGTGGATAGGAACATCAGCCAGTCATTGGTGCTGCCATAGAACACGTTGCGATCCACTTCGCCGCGCACACCGGGGACGACGCCGGTCTGGGTATATTGCCAGAACGTCCACGGGCGATTGCTGTAGCGTTCATGCGGCTCGGCCGCGGTCGAACGCAGCCAGAACGTGTTCGGCAAATAGACGCCTTCGAGAATGTCGCGGTGGAAGTTCATGTCGGTATAGATGATGGGCAGCTTGCCGGTGTGGCGCTCCATGGCCGTCAGCATCACCTGGATTTTCTCGAGGGCATCGGCCTTGCTCGGCTTGACCTTGCAACTCGAGTGATTGTTCCACTCGAGATCGAGAACCGGTGGCAATGCGCTCGGGTCGGCCGGCACGTTCTGCATGAACCAGGCCGCCTGTTCGGCCGCAGTCGAGCACCAGGTCATGAAGTGATAGGCCCCGCGCGGCATGCCGGCATCGCGCGCCCGGTCCCAGTTCACCCGGAAATTGGGGTCGATGTAATCCTTGCCCTCGGTGGCCTTCATGAACACGAAATGGGTCCCCGCCGACCGGGCGCGGGCAAAATCGACATTCTCCTGGTAGCGGGCCACATCGATCCCCTGGATCGGCATGGACCGGGCACGGTCGACGCCGGAATGGGGGCGGTTATCCCCGGGGATGGATCCATAGAGCCCGCCGCCGCTGGCGCAGGCCGCCAGCGCCACCACGGCAAGGCTCATCACCGCACCGCGAAAAACAGCACTGGCGGAACGGGCAAAGGTCGGGACCATGGCGGACAACACTCGATACGCAGGACAGGACGATATGCCTTTGATTCAACATGGGCCGGTTAACACAGCTTTAGGGTAACCAGTGTGGCAGCGGGCATGGTTAACAAGCCATCATTCGTTCTTCTAATGTTCTTGCCAGATCTGCCGCTTATTGCTTAACTGCCATGGCTTTACGGGGGGACGGGCAATGGTGACCAGGATTTCCACTGTCGCCTTTCAGGGCATAGATGCGGTTCCGGTCGACGTGCAGGTCCAGATTGCCCCAGGCCTGCCGGCCTTCGTGCTGGTCGGGCTGCCGGACAAGGCAGTGCGCGAAAGCGGCGAACGGGTGCGTGCGGCCCTCACCGCATCCGGTCTCGGCCTGCCGCCAAAGCGCATCACCATCAATCTTGCCCCGGCCGACTTGCCCAAGGAGGGCAGCCATTATGACCTGCCGATCGCGCTGGGCCTGATGGCGGCCCTGGGGGCCATTCCCCAGGATGCGCTGGATGGCTATCTGGCCCTGGGCGAATTGGGCCTCGACGGGCGGCTGGCCCATGTCGGCGGCGTGCTCCCTGCCGCCATGGCCGCAGCGGCGCGCGGGCTCGGGATCATCTGCCCGGCGCGGTCCGGTCCCGAAGCGGCCTGGGCCGGCGACGACCTCGATATCGTGGCCGGCGATAGCCTGCTGGCGCTGGTCAATCATCTGACCGGTCATCAATTGCAGGCCCGGCCCCGCCCCGGCCAGGCCCCGCAGGGCGCCGTCGATCTGCCCGATCTGGCCGATATACGCGGACAGGCCGTGGCCCGCCGGGCTCTGGAAGTGGCCGCCGCAGGAGGGCACAACCTGCTTATGATCGGGCCTCCCGGCGCCGGTAAGTCCATGCTGGCGCAGCGCCTGCCGTCTATTCTGCCGCCGCTCAGCGCCCGTGAACTGCTCGATGTGTCGATGATCCAGTCCATCGCCGGCGAATTGGCCAACGGGGTTCTGTCTGATCGTCGGCCATTCCGGGCGCCGCATCATTCCGCATCCATGGCCGCTTTGGTGGGTGGCGGGCTCAAGGTGCGACCCGGCGAAGTCAGCCTTGCCCATAACGGCGTGCTGTTTCTCGACGAATTGCCCGAATTTTCTCCCGGCGTGCTGGACAGTCTGCGCCAGCCGCTGGAATCGGGGGAGACGGCCATTGCGCGCGCCAATGCCCGCGTATCTTATCCCAGTCGGGTGCAGCTTGTCGCCGCCATGAACCCGTGCAAATGCGGCTTGGCCGGGACGCCCGGTCACACCTGCCGGCGCGGCGCAGCCTGTGCCGGCGATTACCAGGCGCGCGTGTCGGGCCCGTTCCTCGATCGCATCGATATCCGCATCGACGTCCCTGTTGTTTCGGCAGCCGACATGATTGCGCCGGGCGGCGCCGCTGAACCCTCGGCGCGGGTCGCCGAGCGGGTCGCCGCGGCGCGGGAGCGTCAACGCCATCGCTATGCCAGGGCCGGACATCCCGGAGTCCTGACCAATGCGGCCGCCTCTTCAAGCCTGATCGAGACGCTGGTCGCGCCTGATCGGGACAGCCAGGCTTTGCTGCTGCAGGCCGCTGAGCGGTTCAACCTGTCGGCTCGGGCCTATCACCGTGTGCTGAAGGTGGCGCGGACGCTGGCTGACCTGGCCGGTGCCGATGCGGTGGGTCGGCCGCATATTGCCGAGGCCCTGAGCTATCGGCTCAATTTCGGCGCAGCCTGAGGCGCCATTCGGGCCGGGTGTCTCCATCGTCACCGGTGGATTACTCTGTTGACCCGTGTTTCACGTGAATCCGCGCCGGGACCCCTGCCCCGGCGCGGTTCTTGTCAGTGGAACTGCGCCGTTTCGGTGGATTCCGCCATGGCAGTCGTGGCGCTCTGGCCTTCGGTGACGGTCATGGAGACCGCATCGAAATAGCTGGTGCCCACTTCCCGCTGGTGGCGCACGGCCGAAAAGCCGTGTTCCTCGGCGGCAAACTCGGCCTGTTGCAACTTGGAATAGCCAGCCATGCCCTGTTCCTTGTAGCGGCGGGCCAGTTCAAAGGTCGAGAGGCTGAGATTGTGGAACCCGGCCAGGGTGATGAACTGATATTTGTAGCCCATGGCTCCCAATTCGCGCTGGAACCGGGCCATGGCGGCTTCGTCCATGTGCTTGGCCCAATTGAAGCTGGGTGAGCAGTTATAGGCCAGCATCTGCTCTGGATACTGCTTGCGGATGGCCTCGGCGAACTTGCGGGCCTCGGCCAGGTCCGGCGTCGAGGTCTCGCACCAGATGAGATCGGCATAGGGCGCATAGGCCAGGCCCCGCGCGATGGCGCAATCGATGCCCCCTTTGAGCCGGTAAAAGCCCTCGCTGGTGCGTTCGCCGGTGATGAAGGGCCGGTCATATTCATCGATGTCTGACGTGATCAGCCGGGCTGCCTCGGCGTCGGTACGCGCCATGATCAGCGTCGGCACGCCCATGACGTCGGCCGCCAGCCGCGCTGCATTCAGCGTCCGCACGAACTGGGCTGTCGGCACCAGCACCTTGCCGCCCAGATGCCCGCACTTCTTTTCCGAAGCCAGTTGATCCTCGAAATGGACAGCCGCCGCACCGGCCTCGATCATGGCCTTCATCAGCTCGAACACGTTGAGCGCGCCCCCGAACCCGGCCTCCGCATCGGCGATGATCGGCACGAAGAAGTCGAGATCGGTTGTAGCGACGCCGTCCGCGCGTTCCATGGTCTGGATCTGGTCGGCGCGCTGCAGGGATTTGTTGATGCGCTTGACCACCGCAGGAACGCTGTCGACCGGATAAAGTGACTGGTCGGGATACATATTGCCCGAGGAATTGGCATCGGCCGCAACCTGCCAGCCGGACAGATAGATGGCCTTGAGCCCGGCCTTGACCTGCTGCACCGCCTGATTGCCGGTAAATGTGCCCAGTGTCGGCACGAAATCCTCAGAATGCAGCAACTGCCAAAGTTTTTTCGCGCCATTCTCGGCAAGCGAATGGCGGATCGGCAGTGATCCGGCGAGGCGCCGCACATCGGCAGGCCCATAGGTCCGCGCTACGGTCTTCCAGCGATCAGGCGCGTAGTCGGGCGTCGGGAAGGCCTCGGGCTTGTTGGGTTTGTCGAGCATGTCAATTCTCCTCATCTGGACATGGCTTCGCCGGTCCGCAGCGGCGCGGCGGCAAAAAGGTGATTCACGTGAAACTGCGAGCCGGCGGCCAACGGCCGAAAATTTGCTCCAGTGGAGCAAGTTTAGGCGAGCAGGCCTTGAGAGCTACGCTTGAAAGGCAAGGGCGACTTTGGGCCGTTCGGCGTTAGCCCCAACCTTCCGCGCCCCTGCCCTAGGGGCTTAGCCCGCAACGCGCCTGCAAAAGGTCGCCGCGATCATGCCGGCGCCGGAAAACAATTCCTGGGTATCCTCGCCACCCACCAGGGTGAACTGGTGGCGTCCGATGCGGCCGGCAATGGCATAGCCCAGAACGTCCAGGCCGCGGGCCTTGAACTGTGCCATGGCCTCATTGGCAGTGGGGGCAATGATGGTGATGTACTCGTCGCGCTGTTCACTTGTCGGTGCCATTTGCGATATCTCCTCGCTGATTGATGTAAAGATTTGACAATTGTGCGAGACATGCAAGAAATAACGGCATTACGCGCTGTAAAGCTGTAAATCATCGGTCAATCGAGCCGGCGTTTTTTGTAAATTCTGTCAATCGGAGGCGGCAAATGGTGGAGGCGGCAGAAAGCCAGATCGGCGGGCGCATCAAGCGTCTGCGGCGTCAGCGGCGCCTCAATCAGGCCGATCTGGCGCAGGCCCTTGGCATTTCGCCCAGCTACCTCAACCTGATCGAACACAACCGGCGCAAGGTGACGGTGCCCTTGCTGTTCTCCATTGCTGGTTATTTCGGGATCGAGCCCGGCGAACTTGTCGACAGCGATGAGGGCCGGCTGGTCGGAGACCTGATGGAGGCGTTTGGTGATGACCTGTTTGTCGACAGCGACATCACCAATCTCGAAATTCGCGACCTGGCTCACGCCAATCCGGCGGCGGCGCGCGCTGTGCTCAGGCTCTATGACCGCTATCGCCTGCTCGCCGGCGGCAATGCCCCGGCGGCTGCAGCCAGCGGCAATGAGCCGTTTCACCTGGCAACCGACGCGATCTCCGACTTCCTGCAGGCCAATTCCAATCACTTTCCGGCCCTGGAGGAGACGGCTGAACGCATCCGGGCCGACATCGACACGTCCGGCGACAGTTTCGAATCGGGTTTGAGGACCTATCTGTTCAATGTTTTCGGGATCGAGGTGCGGCTGGCCTCCCTGCCCAACGGGGTTGCCCGTCAGTTCGACAAGGGCCGCCAGCAGGTGCTGGTCTCCGATCTCCTGCCGGCCGAAACCGCAAATTTTCTGCTGGCGCAGCATCTGGCGCTGCAAGCGGCCGAGGCCGATATCGCCGGCATCATCGCCGAGGCCGACCTGCCGGATGGTGATGCGCCGCAGTTGGCCCGCAATGTGCTTTCGGCCTACTTCGCCGCCGCCCTGCTGATGCCCTATGCGCCGTTTCTCAAGGCCTGCCGCGATCATCGCTATGATATCGACCGCATCGGCCGACGCTTCGGCGCCAGCTTCGAGCAGGTCTGCCATCGCATGACCACGCTGCAGCGCAAGGGCGCCTCGGGCATCCCCCTGCACCTGGTGCGGACCGACATTGCCGGCAATATTTCAAAACGCTTTTCGCTCTCGGGTATTCACATTCCGCGCCATTCCGGCGCCTGCCCGCGCTGGAACATCTACGCGGCCTTCATGGCCCCTGAGCGGATCAATGTGCAACTGAGCCAAATGCCGGACGGACAGCGCTATTTCTGCATCGCGCGCACCATCACCAAGGGCGATTACCGCTACAATGCGCCGCGCCGGCACCTGTCGATCGGCCTGGGCTGCGCCATCCATCACGCCCGCGACATGATCTATTCGGACGGCATCGACCTCGGCAGCGAGCAGCAAGTGGTGCCCATCGGGGTGGGTTGCCGGATTTGTCCGCGCATGGAATGCGGGCAGCGGGCCCATCCGCCTGCCGACCACCGCTTCCGGCTCGACGACGACATGAGACCGGAAAGCCTATACGCCAGAATGGCTTAGTTTTCCCGGTCGGCCATGGTCTGGTGGTCGTGATGGCGGCGGTCGTGCACCCAGCTCTCGCGCCATTCGCGTTCCAGCGCGGCGCGGCGCTTGCCGTAGCGATCCTCGGTCAGCACCAGGTTGACGATGCGGTCGGTGCGGAAGTTGCGAAAGTCCTGCCGCAACAGGCACCAGGCCGCAATGGTTTGTTTCCCTTCGTAAAACGCCAGTCCGACCGGCCAGATGGTGCGGCTTGTGGGGCGGCCCTGCTCGTCTTCGTAGTCGATGGTGACGGCGCGTTCCTGACGCATGGCGAGGCGGATATCGCCCAGCACCGGGACGGGCCGGCGCTGGCCCCAGATCGCCACCGGCCAAAGCGCGGTGTCGCTGATTCGGTCGCGCAGGTCCTCGGGCGAAGCGGTGGCGATCTTGGCCAGGGCATTGCGCGCGGCGGCGCCCAGGCCATCGTCCGGCTGGGCCTCGACCCAGCGCGCGCCCAGCACCAGGGCTTCCAGCTCCTCCGGGCTAAACATCAGTGGCGGCAGGAAAAAACCGGGCTTGAGCATATAGCCGATGCCGGCCTCGCCATCGATCGGGGCGCCAAGTCCGATCAGGGTCTGGATGTCCCGATAGAGCGTGCGAACCGAAACGCCCTGCTCTTCGGCCAGTGCCGCGGCGGTCACCGGACGGCGATGCCGGCGCAGCGCGTCCATGATGGAAAACAGCCGTTCGGTCTTGTCCATGATGCCGTCTCCGTCTGGCGCGGTGCTGCGTGAGGGAGGAATATTTGGCGCCTCGCCGCGTCATTTCGCGTCAGCAGGCCTGTCGCTCTTGCATGCCTTAACGCTAGCGCATTGCTAGCACTTGCGTCACGCGATCTCGAACTCACACCAGTGGCTATAGGGGCGATCCGGCGCATAGATGACATTGGGGAAATGCGGATTGTGAACCGCGTCGGCCAGCGCCTGATCTTCGAGGCAGAAGCCGGAATTCTTCCCATAGGTCTTGCCATTGAGGCCGGGTACCGGAATGTCGGTCCACACGCCATTATAGACCTGCAGCCCCGGCCGGTCGCTCCACAGCTTGAGCGTCAGATCGCCATCGGGCGCAACGACGCTGGCAATCGCGTCGCCGGTGCGCCGGCCGCTGTCGAGGACCATGCCGATATCGTATTGAACCGAAGCCCCATTGGCGTCCCGCATGGTGCGCGGCTGGCGCAGGTCATAGATGGTGCCGGCCGAAGGCAGGATGGCGCCGGTGGGGGCCAGATCCTCGCCCAGTTCGGTATAGGCGCTGGAATTGACCTGAATGGTGTGGTCGAGAACCGTGTCACTGGTGCCCAGGTTGAAATACTGGTGCTGCACCAGGCTGATGGGCGTCGGCTGGTCGGTCGTGGCGCTCAACTCGAGCCGCAGGCGATTGCCGGTGAGCGTATAGGTCGCGGCGAAATTGACATTGCCGGGATAGCCCATGGCGCCGTCGGGGGAAAAATGGGTGAACCGCACCGCATTATTGGCGCTGTCAACCTGGCCCTGCCAGACCTGGCGGCCAAGGCCTTGTTCGCCGCCGTGCAATTGCAGATCGCCGGCATTGGCGGGGAGCTTGTAGGTCACCCCATCGAGATCGAAGGACGCGCCCTTGATGCGATTGGCCACGCGCCCGGCCAGAGACCCCAGATGCGGGCTATGGGCGGGATAGGCATCGAAAGTGTCGAAGCCCAGCACCACCGAGCGTTCGCCACCGGCGACGGGCACCTTCCAGTCACGCACCACCACGCCATAGCCGATGATATCGACGGTGACGCCGGTTTCGCTGACGAGGCGGAACTGGTCGACCCGGTTACCCTCGAATTCACCGAAGCTGGATACGGAAATGGCCACGACATGCTCCCTGGTGCTGCGGGCTCATGCCCGATTTGGGCGGATGGTCTAGCCCTATTGGCCTCTGCCTGCAACGGCGCACTTGACGTTTGCGTCACGGGAAACAAGTGTGCGCCGAAGTCAAAGAGATCGCGAGGGGGGCGGCTTGAGCGAAGACAATGTGAAGCGCCGGGCCACTGTCCACGACGTGGCGCGCGCCGCCGGCGTATCCCTGGCCACGGTCGACCGGGTCCTGAACGGCAGGCCCGGCGTGCGTGCCGCGACCTCCGAAAAGGTCGAGGCGGCAATCGCCCAATTGGGCTTTTCGCGCGATCTCAATGCTTCGCTGATGGCCCGGGCCCGTGACCTCAGCCTGGTCTTTCTCATCCCCGATGGCAGCAACGAATTCATGGACGGGCTGGCCGCCTCGGTCGCCGGTCGCACCGGCACCGCCCTCGCCGACCGCATCGATCTCAAGACCCGCCGGGTCCGGGCGCTCGATCCGGCCGACCTTGCCCGCCATCTCAATGACCTCGATCCGCGCCTGTGCGACTGCGCCGCGATCGTGGCCACCGAAGACCCCGGCGTGACCGCGGCCGTCGATGCCGCCAACCGGCGCGGCATCGTCATCATGACGCTGGTTTCAGACCTGCCCGGCTCGGCGCGGCGGCATTTCATCGGCATCGACAATGTCGCGGCCGGGCGCACCGCCGCCTCCCTGCTCGGCCGTTTTCTGCCCCAGGGCGGCAAGGTGGCGCTGGTGGCCGGGTCCCTGCACCTGCGCGACCACGCCGACCGCCTGGCTGGGTTCGAGGCCACGCTGGCGCGGGAATTTCCGGCCATTTCGCTCATCGGCCCGCTCGAGGGCCATGACGAGCGAACCGAGACGGCGGCGCTTGTGAGCGCCATCCTGGCGGACCACCCGGACCTCGCCGGTCTCTACAATCTGGGCGCCGGCAATACCGGGCTGGTCTCGGCCCTGGAGCGATCGGGCCGCGCGGGGAGCCTGCGGGTCATTGCCCATGAACTGACCGAGCCGACCCGGGCTGGGCTCAAAAGCGGCGCCATCGACGTGGTGCTCGATCAAAACCCCGACGGGGAAATCCGCGAGGCGATTTCCGCGGCCCGCGCCTTGGCGCTGGGGACATCCGGCAGTGCCGTGACCAATCCCATCGAGATCGGAATTTTTCTGCGGGACAATTTGCGGTAGGGCGCCTCGCCTTTTGAGCCCCGAAACGAACCCCACGCCGGCGTGCCCCCAATTGTGCAGGACCCACGGCTCTATAGCACCCTCCCCCATTGTGGGGAGGGTAGCAGAGCTTGGGTCCGGCAGGGCCCTAGCGGCGCTTGGGAGGGGGTGGGAGGCCCCCAAGAAATCATGCAGTCGCCTGGTACAGATACCCCCTCCTTCGCTACGCTAAGCCTGCGGCTAAGCTTCGCTTGCCCTCCCCTCAGGGGGGAGGGTGGGACAGAGCCGACGAACCTTTTTTACAGAGTTCCCCGCAAAAAGCGGGGATCTCCGTTGGGGAATCCGCTGCGAAACAGAGGTTCCCGCTTTCGCGGGAATGACATTGTGGGTAGCTGAGGTCACCAGGGTGAACACTGCCCTGCCATTGAGCGGGGCTGCTGTACGCCGCGGGGTGGGGCGTGCGGCAATCCAACAGCAGCGGCAAGCGGTTCAACGCCGGCCATCACATCACCGGTCCAGCGTCACCGGGAGGATTTGATCCCGCCGATGCGATCGGGCGTTGAAATTGGGATTTTCCTGCGCGACAATCTGCGCTAGAAAGCGCGCCATCCAAACAGTGGCGGTGCCCGAAAAGTGGGCGAGGGAGGACGACCAGGTGTTTTTGCCAAATCATTTTGAGGTACGTGCCTCATGACCTTTCTGGGCATCGATATCGGCACGTCCGGTGTCAAGGCGCTGCTGATCGACGCGGACGGAAAGGCGCTGGGCGAGGCTTCGGCGCCGGCCGTCGAACCGGTGCGCCCGCAACCGGGCTGGTCGGAGCAGAACCCGGCCGACTGGTGGGCGGCAACGCTCGGCGCCGTGGACAAGCTCAAGCAGAGCCATCCGCGCGAACTGGCGGCGGTCAAGGGCATCGGGCTTTCGGGGCATATGCATGGGGCAACCCTGCTCGGCGAGAACGACACCGTGTTGCGCCCCTGCATTCTCTGGAATGATGGCCGCTCGGCCAAGGAATGCGCGGAGATGGAAGCCGCCCTTCCCGCCCTGCGCGAGCTGGCGGGCAATATCGCCATGCCCGGCTTCACGGCGCCCAAGATCGCCTGGGTGCGCAAAAACGAGCCCGAGATTTTCCGGCAGATCAGAAAAGTCCTTTTGCCCAAGGCCTATGTGCGGCTGCTGCTGACCGGCGAGCATGTCGAGGACATGTCCGATGGTGCCGGAACGCTGTGGATGGATGTGGCGCGGCGCGACTGGTCGGACGCGCTGCTCGGCGTCACCGGGCTTGGCCGCGAGCACATGCCGCGGCTTGTCGAGGGCTCGGCCGTTTCGGCTGAACTCAAGGCTGAGTACGCGGCGCGCTGGGGCATGACCGGCCCGGTCGTGGTGGCTGGCGGTGCCGGTGACAATGCCGCCGCCGCCTGCGGCATCGGCGCCATCCGGCCCGGTGAAGGCTTTGTATCGCTGGGCACTTCGGGCGTGCTCTTCGTCTCCAATGAAAGTTTCAGCCCCAATACCGAGGGCGCCGTCCATGCCTTCTGCCATGCGGTGCCCGACACCTGGCACCAGATGGGCGTCATCCTGTCGGCCACCGATTCGCTGAACTGGCTGTCCCGCATCACCGGCAGGAAGCAGGCCGAACTGTCGGGCGAAGCCGAATCCCAGTTCAAGGGGCCGGGCGAGACCATTTTCTTGCCCTATCTCTCGGGTGAGCGCACCCCGCACAACAACGCCAATGCCCGTGGATCGTTTACCGGCCTCAGCCAGTCCAGCGATCCGGCACAATTGGCCCAGGCCGTCATGGAGGGCGTGAGCTTTGCCATGCGCGACTGCCAGCGCGTGCTGAACGATGCCGGTACGCGCATCGACCGCCTGCTGGCGGTGGGTGGGGGCAGCAAGTCCGCCCTGTGGCTGAAGCTGCTCGCCACCAATCTCGACATGGAAATCGCGCTGCCCGAGGACGGCGATTTCGGCGGTGCCCTGGGTGCGGCCCGGCTCGGCCTCTGCGCCGCCACCGGCGCCAGACCGGCGGATGTCATGACCATGCCGCCGATTCTGAGGACGATTGCGCCCGACCAGAGCCTGTCGGCCGCCTATTCCGACCACTATGCGCGCTACCGCGCACTCTATTCCGCCATCGAGGAGGCACGTTCGTGAGTGATTTTTTCAAAGGCCTGAGCCAGGTCAGGTATGAGGGCCCCCAGAGCAAGAATGCGCTGGCCTATCGCCACTACAACAAGGACGAAGTGATCGCCGGCAAAAGGATGGAAGACCATATCCGTCCCGCCATCGCCTACTGGCATACCTTTGCCCAGGAAGGCGGCGACCCCTTTGGCGGCCGCACCTTCGACCGACCCTGGTTCGACAAGGGCCTTGAAGGCGCCAAGCTCAAGGCCGAAGTGGCCTTTGAATTCTTCGACCTGATCGACGTGCCCTACTTTGCCTTCCACGACGTGGACGTGGCGCCCGAGGGCGCGACGCTGGAGGAGAGCAACAAGAACCTGCGCGTTATCGGCGACATCATCGCCAGCAACATGCAAAAGAGCGGCAAGAAGCTGTTGTGGGGCACGGCCAACCTGTTCTCGAACCGCCGCTACATGGCCGGCGCTGCGACCAATCCCGATCCGGAAGTCTTCGCCTATGCGGCCGGACAGGTGAAGGCGGTGCTGGAGCTGACCCACGAACTGGGCGGCGAGAACTACGTGCTCTGGGGCGGCCGCGAAGGCTATGAAACCCTGCTCAACACCAAGATCGGCCAGGAATCCGATCAGATGGCCCGCTTCCTGACCCTGGTCATCGAGCATGCAGAAAAGATCGGCTTTACCGGCCAGATCCTGATCGAGCCCAAGCCGCAGGAGCCAAGCAAGCACCAGTACGACTACGACGTCGCCACCGTTTACGGGTTCCTGCAGCGCTATGGCCTCGAAAAGAAGGTGAAGTGCAATATCGAAGTCGGCCATGCCTTCCTCGCCGGTCACTCCTTCGAGCACGAACTGGCCGTGGCGAGCTCGCTGGGCATGCTCGGCTCGGTCGATGCAAACCGCAATGACCTGCAATCGGGCTGGGACACCGACCATTTCCCCAACAATGCCGGGGAAATGGCGCTGGCCTTCTACTACATCCTCAAGCAAGGTGGCCTGGGCAAGGGCGGCTTCAACTTCGACGCCAAGGTGCGCCGCCAGTCGCTCGACCCGGCCGACCTGCTGCACGGCCATATCCTGGGCCTCGATACCCTGGCGCGCGGTCTCAAGGGCGCCGTGGCCCTGATCGAGGACGGCGAATACGACAAATTGCTGGATGGCCGGTATGCTGGCTGGAATGCGGGCCTCGGCAAGGAAATCCTCGGCGGCAAGCTGAGCCTGTCCGACATCGCTGCCCGGGTGCAGGCGGAGACGATCAACCCGCAGCCGAAATCGGGCCGCCAGGAATATCTCGAAAACCTGGTGAACCGGTTCGTCTAAGCAACAGCCGAGCCCCTCCCCTCTCCCCTTGTGGGAGAGGGTGCCCGAAGGGCGGGTGAGGGGTATGTCTCAATCATCGCGACCCCTCATCCGGCGCTGCGCGCCACCTTCTCCCACAGGGGGAGAAGGGAAGACGGTGGCGGGGAGGAGGAAACATGTCCCAGATCACCAATCCCATTCTTCCCGGTTTCAACCCGGACCCTTCCATTCTGAGGGTCGGGGACGATTATTACATCGCCACCTCGACCTTTGAGTGGTTTCCCGGGGTGCAGATCCATCATTCCAAGGATCTGGCGAACTGGGAGCTGGTCACGAGGCCCCTCACGCGCAAGAGCCAGCTCGACATGCGCGGCGATCCCGATAGCTGCGGGGTCTGGGCGCCGTGCCTCACCCATGACGGGGAAAAATTCTGGCTGGTCTATACCGACGTCAAGCGCAAGGACGGCTCGTTCAAGGACGCGCATAATTACATCGTCTGGGCCGACAGCATCGAGGGGCCGTGGTCCGACCCGGTCTATGTCAATTCATCGGGCTTCGACCCCAGCCTCTTCCATGACGATGACGGCAGGAAGTGGTTCGTCAACATGCTCTGGGACCACCGCACGCGGCCGCTGAAATTTGCCGGCATCGCGCTGCAGGAATTCGACCCCAAGGCCGGAAAACTCGTGGGGCCGGTCAAGAACATCTACAAGGGCACCGATCTCAAGCTGGTCGAGGGCCCCCATCTCTATAAGCGCAATGGGTGGTACTACCTGCTGACGGCCGAAGGCGGCACGGCCTATGATCATGCCTGCACCTTTGCCCGCTCGCGCAATCTGGACGGGCCCTACGAGACCCATCCACAAAAGCACATCCTGACCAGCAAGGATGCACCGCTCGCCGCCCTGCAGCGGGCCGGTCATGGCGATATCGTCGAGACGCCCGAGGGCAAGACCTATCTCGTGCACCTGACCGGCCGCCCGACCACCCAGGAACGCCGCTGCGTGCTGGGCCGCGAGACGGCGATCCAGGAGGCCTATTGGGGCGAGGACGACTGGCTCTATGTCAAGAACGGGCCGGTGCCATCGCTGCATGTCGAGGTGCCGGGCACGCGCGACGAGGCCAAATACTGGGCCGAGCAGCGCTATACGTTCGAGAACGGCCTGCCTATGGACTTCCAGTGGCTGCGCACGCCCGAACCCGAGCGGATTTTTTCGACCGGGAAAGGCAAGCTGACCCTGTTCGGCCGCGAGAGCATCGGCTCCTGGTTCGAACAGGCCTTGGTGGCCCGCCGTCAGCAGCATTTCTCCTATGATGCCGAGACCGTGGTGGATTTCCCCGCCACCGACGAACGCACCATGGCGGGGCTGACGGCCTATTACAGCCGCTACAACTTCTTCTATCTCGCCGTCACCGCCCATTCCGATGGCCAGCGCGAACTGCTGATCATGAATTCGGAAGTGTCCTGGCCTGACGGCAATCTGAGCTTTCCGGCGGCGCCGGTGCAGATACCAAACGAGGGCAAGGTCAGGCTGGCGCTGACCATTCGCGGGCGCAGGCTGCAGTTCTTCTACGCACTCGAGGGGCAGGACCTGCAGCCGATCGGGCCGGTCTTTGATGCCTCGATCCTCTCGGACGAATGCGGCGGCCACCAGGCCCATGGCAGCTTTACCGGCGCCTTTGTCGGCGTGGCCGCGCACGATCTCAACGGCACGGCAAGCCCGGCGGTGTTCGACTATTTCACCTATCGCCCCCAGCATGACGCCAGCGATCGCTACGAGATCGAGAGCCTGAGCTAGACCGGCCCGCATCACATTTTTCTCAATCGGGGGCGACAGCCTCCGGTTTGAGGTTTAATCTCCTCGCCATAGCGGTCGCGATCTGTTGCGTCTCGCGCCAGCCATGCGCCACGCAATGCGATTGCGGCCTCCTGTGCGAGGAGAGGTGACCATGGCCAGAATGCATGTCATGGCCGGCATCGGCGACAAGTTCGACAAGCCGGCAATCCGAACCATTACCGTGTCCGATCTGGGCGACGTGCTGCGCCAGGGCATGGCCGACTTCTGGGCCCGGCCCAGCCATTACATCGTTTTGATGCTGATCTATCCGATCATCGGCATCGTGTTGGCCGTCTGGATGAATGGCTGGCACAGCTGGACCCTGCTCTATCCACTGGTCGGCGGCTTCGCGCTGGTGGGGCCGGTGGCCGCGCTGCCGCTCTACGAAATATCCCGCAGGCGGGAAATGGGCGAAAACCCGGGCTGGCGCGAAGCGATGAGCGTCATCCGCTCGCCGGCCATCGGCAGCATCATGGCGGTGGCCGCGCTGCTCTTCATCTTCTTCACGCTCTGGCTCACCAGCGCCCAGGCCCTCTATGAGAGCCTGTTCGGGGCCTCGCCGCCGCGGACATTGACCGGCCTTCTCGACCAGGTGCTGACCCAGCCCGGCGGCCGCACGCTGCTCGCGGTGGGCACGGGGCTTGGCGCGCTGTTTGCGCTGGCGGTGCTGTGCACCAGCGTCATCGCCTTCCCGCTGCTGCTCGACCGCGATGTCGGGGCCTATGTGGCGGTCGAGACCTCCATGCGGGCCGTGCTCTACAACCGCGTGCCCCTGTTTGTCTGGGGCGTGATCGTGGGGGCGGGCCTGTTCCTGGCCTCGATACCGCTCTTTGTCGGCCTCGCGCTGGTCCTGCCGATATTCGGGCACGCGACCTGGCATCTCTACCGCAAGCTGGTGGAGCCGGTTTCGATGATCCGCGGTCAGTAGCGGCTCTGGGCCCACCCCGTCCCATCGCGGACGGGGCCGCGCCGGCCAGCGCTGCGCGAAGCTGGGCAAAGTGGACGCCCGGCGGTTGGATTCCGCGGGCGAAACGCCTAAGGTCCGGCATCATTTTCGTGCCCGAACCGCCCGCGCCAATGGATCACACTCCCCTCGAGGCCGATAAAGCCGGCCCCGCCGCCGTGGGTCTGACGCCCATGATGGCGCAGTATTTCGAGATCAAGTCGGTCAATCCCGGCTATCTGTTGTTTTACCGCATGGGCGATTTCTACGAATTGTTCTTCGAGGACGCCGAAATCGCCTCGGCCGCCTTGGGCATCGTCCTCACGAAACGCGGAAAACATCTGGGCGAGGATATCGGGATGTGCGGCGTGCCCATCCATGCCGCCAATGACTATCTCAACAAGCTGATCAAGCTGGGCCACCGCGTCGCCATCTGCGAACAGATGGAAGACCCTGCCGAAGCCAAGAAGCGCGGCAGCAAGTCCGTGGTGCGGCGCGACGTTGTGCGGCTGGTGACGCCCGGCACCCTGACCGAGGACGATCACCTCGACGCCCGCAGTGCCAACTACCTGGCGTGCCTGGCCATGCTGCGCCATGGCGACACCGATTTCGCCCTGGCCTGGGCCGATATCTCGACCGGGGAGACCTTTGTCTCCGACCTGCGCGCCGACCAGGTGCAGGACGAAATGGCGCGCATCGATCCGGCCGAACTGCTGCTGACAGATGCCGTACGCGCCGCCCTGACCGAAAGACACCTGTTTGCGCCGGGATGGGCGCAGATTGCCGTCTCCATCCCCGTCGCCGACAGCGAAGCGGCGCTGCCCGCTTTGCGCGAAACCTTCTCCAGCGACAGTTTCGACCCCACCGCGCTCAGCCGCGTCGGGCGGGCGGCGCTGGGCGCCCTGGCCCAATATGTCGCCGAGAGCCAGAAGGGCCGCCATCCGCCCTTGCGGCCGCCCCAGGCCAATGCCGGCGATTTGACCATGAGCATCGATGCGGCAACGCGCGCTTCGCTCGAAATTCTCCAGACCCAGCGGGGACAGGTCAAAGGCTCCCTCCGCCAGGCGGTGGACCTGACGGTGACCGCGCCCGGCGCGCGTCTGCTTGCGGCGCGGCTGGCGGCGCCCCTGCGCCAGGCTCAGCCGATCAATGCCCGGCTCGATGCGGTGGCGCTTTTGGTGGACGACACCATGCTGCGCGCCCGGCTGCGCCAGGACCTCAAAGCGGTACCGGACCTGGCCCGCGCCCTCTCCCGGCTCAGCCTCGAGCGCGGCGGTCCGCGTGATCTGGCCGCCATCGGCAAGGCGGTCAGCGCGGCGATTGCGCTGTCGGGTCACCTCGCTGCCGTCGCCGAGCCGCCGCAGGTGCTGGCTGAACTGGGCACGATCCTGGCCTCGGCGCCCCGGCCGCTGGCTTCCGAACTGGCGCTGGCGCTGGATGACGACCTGCCGCTATTGAGCCGCGACGGTGGCTTCGTGCGCGCCGCCTATGACGGCCGGCTCGATGAAGAGCGCGCGCTGGGACAGGAAACCCGTGCCGTGGTTGCGGCGCTGCAGGCCCGGCTGGTCGAAGAAACCGGATTGCGCACCCTGCGCATCAAGCACAATGGGGTATTGGGCTATTTCGTCGAAGTGCCCTCGGCCCAGGGCGGCAAGCTTCTGGAGCCGCCCCTGCGCGACACCTTCATTCATCGCCAGACCCTGGCCAATGCCATGCGGTTCACCACGACGGAACTGGCGGAGCTCGAAGGCCGGATCGCCAAGGCGCAGGACGCCGCGCTCGCCATCGAAACCGCCATCTTTACGCGGCTGCGCGAGGCGGTGCTGGCCCGCACCGCCGATCTGCAGGCCCTGGCAGACCGCCTTGCCGAACTCGATGTGTTCGCCGCTCTCGCCGAAGTGTCCGCCACGCGGCACTATTGCCGCCCGATCGTCGACGACAGCCTTGCTTTCGCCATTTCCGGCGGGCGCCATCCGGTCGTGGAAATCATGGTGCAGCAAGCCGGCCAGAGTTTCGTGGCCAATGACGCGGACCTTTCGGGCAGCGATGCCGCGGGCGGCGGTGCCCTGTGGCTGGTGACCGGCCCCAATATGGGCGGTAAATCCACCTTTTTGCGCCAGAATGCCCTCATCGCCATCCTGGCGCAGATGGGCTGCTTCGTGCCCGCCGACAGCGCCCATATCGGGGTTGTCGACCGCCTGTTTTCGCGGGTCGGGGCCAGCGATGACATCGCTCATGGCCGCTCGACCTTCATGGTCGAAATGGTCGAAACGGCAGCTATTCTCAATCGCGCGACGCGGCAAAGCCTGGTGGTGCTCGACGAGATCGGGCGCGGTACGGCGACGTTTGACGGGCTATCCATTGCCTGGGCTTCGGTGGAGGCTCTGCACGAAACCACCGGCTGCCGGGCCCTGTTCGCCACCCATTTCCACGAGCTGACGAGCCTTGCCAAGACTCTTGGCCGGGTTGCCAATGTCACCATGAAGGTGCGCGAATGGGAGGGCGAAGTGGTCTTCCTGCACGAAGTGGGGCCGGGCGCTGCCGACCGCTCCTATGGTATCCAGGTGGCGCGCCTGGCCGGCCTGCCTGAAACCGTGCTGACCCGGGCCCGACAGGTGCTCGACCTGCTCGAGCAGCGCGCCGCCGGCACCGGCTCTTCCAGCAGCAAGGCCGGCGTGCTAGACGACTTGCCGCTCTTTGCCCATCGGCCGCCCGCCCCGGCGCCCAAGGGCAAGGATCCCGTTCACGATGCGCTCGATGCCCTCCGTCCCGATGAAATGACGCCGCGGGAGGCAATCGAGATGCTCTACCAGTTGAAGAATATTCGCGATGACGCTCGCCGAAGCTGAGGCCAAGCCCAAAAAGGCACTCTTCGCGCTCAAGAGTGCCGAGACGATCCTGGCTGAGCTCGACGCGGCCGTGGGCGCCGAGCCGCCCAAGACCCCGGCCGCCCGCGCCCTGGTGCTGGCCCATATCCGCCAGACCCTTGCCGAAGCGCGCAAGAGCGCCGAAGCTGAACTCTTGGCCAATGGGCGGGGCACCCGCTGCGCCCAGAATATCTGCGATGCCCAGGATGAAATCATCCGCGCGGTGCATCGCTATGCGGTGAGCCGGGTCTATCCGGTGGACAATCCTTCCGGCGCCGAGGCCGTCGCCCTGGCCGCGGTGGGCGGCTATGGCCGCGGCACGCTGGCGCCGGGCAGCGATATCGACCTGTTGTTCATCCTGCCCTACAAGCAGACGCCCTGGGGCGAGCAGGTCACCGAATATATCCTCTACATGCTCTGGGACCTCGGCCAGAAGGTCGGGCACGCGGTGCGCTCGGTCGACGAATGCATCCGCATGGCCCGGGCCGACATGACGGTGCGCACCGCCACGCTCGAAGCGCGGTTCCTCACCGGCGACAAGGCACTTTACGAGCAATTGGTGCATCGGTTCGAAACCGAAATCATGCCCAAGACCGGGCCCGAATTCATCGCCGCGAAAATGGCCGAGCGCGATGAGCGGCACAAGCAGATGGGCAATACCCGCTATGTGGTCGAGCCCAATATCAAGGACGGCAAGGGGGGCCTGCGCGACCTCAACACCCTGTTCTGGATCGGAAAGTACTTTTACCAGGTCAAGACCAGCACCGAGCTGGTGCGCAAGGGCGTTCTGAGTGCCGCCGAGAACCGGCTGTTTTCCCGCGCCGAGGATTTTCTGTGGGCGGTGCGCTGTCACCTGCATTTTCTCACCGGCCGCGCCGACGAGAAGCTGACCTTCGACGTGCAGCCAGACCTGGCCCGGCGCATGGGCTATGCCGAGCGGCTCGGCATGCTGGGTGTCGAGCGCTTCATGAAGCGCTATTTCCTCGTCGCCAAGGATGTGGGCGACCTCACCCGCATCATCTGCGCCAGCCTCGAATTCCACCATGCCAAGGACATGGACCTGGTCGGGCGCGTGCTGGCCCCGTTCCGCGCGGGCAAGAGCAAGATCAAGGGCGAAACCGATTTCATCGTCGATACCGGCCGGCTCAACATCACCAATCCCGATGTGTTCGAAAAGGACCCGGTCAACCTCATCCGCATGTTCATGGTGGCCGGCCGCGAGGAACTGCTGTTCCACCCCGACGCCATCAAGCGACTGCGCGGCAGCCTCCGGCTCATCGACAACAAGCTGCGGACCGACAGCAAGGCCAATGGCCATTTCCTGACCATCCTGACCAGCCCGCTTTATGTCGAGCGCATCCTGCGAGCGATGAACGAGAGCGGGGTGCTGGGCAAGTTCGTGCCCGATTTCGGCAAGATCGTCGCCCTGATGCAGTTCAACATGTATCACCACTATACGGTGGACGAGCACCTGATCCGCGCCGTCGGGGTGATGGCCGAGATTGCCAATGGCGGGCTGCGCAAGGAATTGCCGCTGACCCATGAGCTCCTGCCGCAGCTCAACGATACGCGCCTGCTCTATGTGGCGCTGTTCCTGCACGACATCGCCAAGGGGCGTCCGGAGGACCATTCGACCGCCGGCGCCCGGATTGCCAAGAAACTCTGCCCGCGCTTCGGCCTGACCCCGGCCGAGACCGATACGGTTTCCTGGCTGATCGAATATCACCTGCTGATGAGCGAAATCGCCCAGGCGCGCGATATCCAGGACCCCGAAACCGCCAAGGCCTTTGCCGATGTGGTGCAATCGCCCCAACGTCTGGCACTTTTGATGATCCTCACCGCCTGCGATATCCGCGCCGTGGGGCCGGGCACCTGGACGGGCTGGAAGGGGAGCCTGTTGCGGGCGCTTTACTATGCCACCGAGCCGCTGCTCTCGGGCGGGCACAGCCAGGTGAGCCATACCGATCGCATCGAGCAGGCGCGCACCGCCTTGGCCAAGGCGCTGGACTCCTGGCCGCCGGCCGAAATCGAGGCCTATTCGGCCCGCCATTACGATCACTACTGGCTGCGGGCCGAGCCGGAACTGCAGATCGAGCACGCGCGCATGATCCGCCAGGCCGACCAGTCGGGCCAGCCCTTTGCCGGCTCGATTCGCATCAAGGCCTTCGAGGGCATTACCGAAGTTTCGTTCTATACCCCCGACCATCCGCGCCTGCTGTCGCTGATCGCCGGCGCCTGCACCATGCAGGATGCCTCGATCATCGGGGCGCAGATCTTTTCGACGCGCGACGGCCGCGCCATCGATACGTTCCGCCTGCGCCGCAGCTTTACCAGCGATGAGGACGAAAAGGTCCGGGCGACGCGCATCATCGACACGGTCAAGCAATTGCTGCAGGGGCAGCGCCAGGTGCTGATCGACCTGGGCAAGGAAAGCCGGCACAACCGGCGCCTGAAACCCTTTGCGCTGCCGGCGCAGGTCTCGGTTTCCAACGCCATCTCGGAAAAGTTCACGGTCATCGAAGTCTCCGGCCTCGACCGGATCGGGCTGCTCTATGCGCTGACCCGCGAGATTTCCGACCTCAATCTCACCATCGGCTCGGCCCATATCGGCACCTACGGCGAAAAGGCGGTGGACGTCTTCTACGTCACCGACCTCACCGGCCAGAAGATCCACGTCAAATCGCGCCAGAAGAAAATCCACGGCGCGCTGATGGGCGTGTTCGAGCGACCCGAGGACAAGCGGGTGGCCAATGGGTAGGGGCGCAACTGGCGCCCTTATTTCTCACCCCGAGGGAGAGAAGGACGCGTGAGCCTCTTCCGCAATTTTGTTTCGGTCGGCGCCCTGACCCTGGTGTCCCGCCTCGCCGGCTTCGTGCGCGATGCGCTTATGGCCGCGGTGCTGGGCACGGGGCCGGCGGCGGACGCGTTCTTTGCGGCCTTCCGCTTTCCCAACCTGTTCCGGCGCCTGTTTGCCGAGGGCGCCTTCAACACCGCCTTCGTGCCGATGTTCTCCGGCGCCCTGGAACGGGACGGCGAGGACGGCGCACGGCTCCTGGCGGCGCGGATCATGAGCTGGCTGGTGGCCATGCTGGTGGTGGTGACCATCCTGGTCGAAATCTTCATGCCGCAGATCATGGTCGCCTTCGTGCCCGGCTTCGTTGACGACAGGGAAAAGTTCGAGCTGACCGTGCTGTTGACGCGGATCATGTTTCCTTATCTCGCCTGCATGTCGCTGATGGCGGCCTATGGCGCCATTCTCAACACGTTGGGCCGGTTTTTCGCCGCCGCCTTTGCGCCGGTACTGCTCAATATCGTCAACATCGCCATGCTCGTGCCGCTGGCAACGTTCTGGGTGCAGGCGCCCGAAGAGGCCACCATCTGGGTCGCGATGGCGACCATGGGTGGCGGCGTGGCGCAATTGGTGCTGGTCTGGGTGGCCATCCAGCGGGCCGGTTTCCGCCCCCGCCTGCAATGGCCGCGGCTTGATCCGGAGGTGCGCCGCTTCTGGGTGCTGGCGGTGCCGGCCATCCTGGCGGGGGGCATTACCCAGATCAATATCTTTGTCGGCACGATCATCGCCTCGGGCGCCGACAATGCGATTTCCGTGCTGTCCTATGCCGACCGGCTCTACCAGCTGCCGCTGGGCATTATCGGCATTGCCATCGGCACCGTGCTGCTGCCCGAACTCAGCCGGCACCTCAAGGGCGGTCGCGCCACCGAGGCGCGCCAGAGCCAGGACCAGGCGCTGTTCGTCTCCATGCTGCTGACCATGCCGGCCGCCTTCGCGCTGATGGCCCTGGCCGAACCCATCGTGCGGGTGCTGTTCGAACGCGGGGCCTTCGACGTCCTGGCCACCACCCAGACCGCCGAGGCCCTGGTGGCCTTTGCGGCGGGCCTGCCGGCCTTCGTGTTGATCCGCGTGCTGCAGCCGGGCTTTTTTGCCCGCGAGGACACGATCACGCCCACCCTGTTCGCGGGCATCAGCGTCGTGGTCAATATCGCCATATCGCTCTGGCTGTTTCCGAGCCTCGTCCATGTCGGCATTGCCATCGCCACTTCGGTCTCGGCCTGGATCAATGTGATCATGCTGGCCGTGGTGCTGGCGCTACGCGGCCATTTCCGGCTCGATCTGGCCCAGTGGCGCGGGCAGGGGGCGATCCTTGTCATTACCCTCGTCATGGGTGGCGCGCTGTGGCTATTGGCGGAACGCGGCGCGCACCTTCTGGCCCCGGGCAATCCGCTCTGGCTGCAGGCGGGCGTCCTAGCCTGCCTGATCGGCTTCGGGATCGCCACCTATTTCACCCTGATCCATATTTCCGGCACGCAGCGGCTGGGCCAGCTGCTGCGACGGTTGCGGCGCGGTGGGTAGGCTCCAACACGGGGTCATTCCGGCCTGCGCCGGGATGACATCGGAGGTGATCGGGGATAAGTGTTCCAGACTTCAGTCGATCAGGCCTCTTCCATGACGTTCAGCCCCCGCGTTTTCTCCGGTATCCAGCCTTCGGGCGACCTGCATCTGGGCAATTATCTGGGCGCCATCCGGCGCTTCGTGCCGCTTCAGGACACCCATGAGACCATCTATTGCGTGGTCGACATGCACGCCATCACCGTCTGGCAGGAGCCCGATGCCCTCAGGCGCGCGACACGCGAAGTCGCCGCCGCCTTCATTGCGGCGGGCGTCGATCCCAAGCGCTCCATCGTCTTCAACCAGAGCCAGGTCGTCCAGCATGCCGAACTGGCCTGGGTGTTCAACTGCGTGGCGCGCATGGGCTGGATGAGCCGCATGACCCAGTTCAAGGACAAAGCCGGCAAGAACAGCGAGAATGTCTCGCTGGGCCTGTTCGTCTATCCTTCGCTGATGGCGGCAGACATTCTTCTGTACAAGGCGACGCATGTGCCGGTCGGCGACGACCAGAAGCAGCACCTTGAACTGACCCGCGATATCGCGGCCAAGTTCAACAATGACTATGCCGCCTCGATCGAGGCGCAAGGCTCTGCGACCCAGGATGGCCAGTTCTTCCCCATTACCGAGCCCCTGATCGCGGGACCTGCAACCCGCATCATGAGCCTGCGCGACGGCACCAAGAAGATGAGCAAGTCGGACCCGTCCGACCAGTCGCGCATTTCCCTGCTCGACAATGCCGATGCCATCGCCAAGAAGATCAAGAAAGCCACCACCGACCCGGCCGAACTGCCGCTCGAGGTGGAGGATCTCAAGGCGCGGCCCGAGGCTGACAATCTCGTGGGCATCTATGCGGCGCTGTCGGACAAGACAAAGGCTGAGGTGCTGGCCGAGTTCGGTGGCCAGGGCTGGGGCAAGTTCAAGCCGGCGCTGGCCGACCTGGCTGTTTCCGTGCTCGCGCCCATGGCCGGGGAGATGCAACGCCTCCTGGCCGACCCCGAAACCATCGACGCGGTGCTGCGGGATGGCGGCGAGCGCGCCAGTGTCATTGCCGAAGAGACAATGAAGCAGGTCCGCTCTATCATCGGCTTCATCCGCTAGAGCGTTTTCAAGGATAGTGGTCACGACATTTCGGGTTCGAAGACGTGACCATTCAAGGGCTTAGGGCCCTCGTTCCGACCCAGTCCGGACGAGAAAGGTCCAAGAGCAGAACCGGAGGCCAAATTTGGTTTCGCAAGTCGAATACAAGCGCAAGTTCCTCGTGGTCATCGACGAGACCGAGGAATGCGACCGGGCCCTGACCTTTGCCGCCTGGCGGGTCAAGCGCACCGGCGGCACCGTGGTGCTGATGAGCGTCGTGCCAAAGCCCGAATTCATCGGGCTGGGGGTCGAGGAAGTGTTGCGCGCCGAGGCGGTCGAGGAGGCCGAGCGGTTTCTGGACCAGCGCCTGGCCCGCATCAAGGAGATTGGCGACGTCCGGGCCGAATCGGTGATTCGCGAGGGCAATGCCGAAGAGCAGATCGAAAAGGTGATCGGCACCGATCACGACATCGCCATTCTGGTGCTGGCGGCCTCCAAGTCGGCCGAGGGTCCGGGCCCGCTGGTGACTCACTTTGCCGCCCGCGCCAATGCCCTGCCCATTCCCCTCACCATCGTGCCCGGCCACATGGCCGAAGACGAAATCATCGCGATCTGCTAGCCGTAAAAATCGCTCCGGTGGAGCGATTTTAGGCTAGCAGGCCACGACACCTATGGTGGCGTGGCGGCCAGATGCCCGAGGGTCATGAGACTGAAGCGGGCCCCGGCAGTACTGGTGGCGCCGAGGGGATTCCAACCGCCATTCGAGCGCAGCTCTCATGGCCTTTGACCCTAAAATTGATCCACCGGATCAATTTTGCCTGTCGGCACAGTTCAAAGCTTGCATCGGGCGTCCAAAAGTCTATTTTAGAAGCGTTCTAATCGTAAACGCGCGAAAGCTGACATGTTCATTCAGACCGAAGCCACGCCCAATCCGGCGACGCTGAAATTCCTTCCTGGCCGCGACGTGCTGGCCGGTGAGCCGCGCGATTTCCGCTCCCTTGAAACCGCCGCGGCATCGCCGCTGGCGACGGGCCTGTTTGCCATTTCCGGGGTGACCGGGGTGTTTCTGGGCTCCGATTTCATCTCGGTGACCAAGGACGACACCAACTGGGCCCATATCAAGCCGGCCATTCTCGGCGTGATCATGGACCATTTCCTCTCCGGCAAGCCGGTGATCGCCGAGGGCGAAACCGGGGCCGAAGCGCTCGTCGAGGGCGAAGAGTTCTTCGAGGAGGAAGACAAGGAAATGGTCGAGGTCATCAAGGAGCTGCTGGCCACCCGCGTGCGCCCGGCCGTGGCCATGGATGGCGGCGACATCATCTTCCGCGGCTACAAGGAAGGCACCGTGTTCCTGCACATGCAGGGCGCCTGTTCGGGCTGCCCGTCCTCGACCGCGACCCTCAAGAACGGCATCGAAAACCTGCTCCGGCATTTTGTGCCCGGCGTCGAGGCCGTTCAGCAGGTCTGATCCCGGACCAACAGTTAAGCAGCAAGCCGGAAGCCCGATGAGCAATCATCGGGCTTTCGTCTGTCTGGAGGTCAGTACCGCGCCTGGTCGCTGCCGCAGAACGCATCCACGGGGCTGGTGCCGGCAAAGGGCGCGCGGCCGAGCAGGGCTTCGACCACGGCGGCCTGCATGGCTTCGTTGGAGCCATAGGCGTTGACATAGGTGGGCACGCGCGGCGCGTCGTGGAGGTAATAGGGAAAGCCCAGCGAGACCATCAGCGTCGGGACATCGTGCCAATAGCGCTTCATCGCCCCGAAGACGCTGCCGGTGAGCTGCGCCCAGTTGAGGAAGATGCGGCCGCGCGTCAAGAGCGTTTCCTCGGCCAAAAGGTAAAGGATGAGGTCATAGTCCTTGGGATTGACCGAAAGCTCGGGCGTGAAGAGGGTGACCTCGAAGCCTTCGGCGCGCAGCGCATCGGGGAGGCTGAGCGGCAATGGATGGGGCGCGAACGGCTGCACGGCGCCGCTGGAAAACACCAGAACCCGCCGGTGCTTGCTGGGCGAGAGCGGCAGCAGACCGGGCACGTCCTTGACCAGGGTCGGCACCCGCGCGGTGACGGCGCGCGCCGTGATGGCGCTATCGGCCCGGCCCAGCACCTGGCGGGCGGCGTCGAGGCTGGGTTCGGCCCGGTCTGGCTTGCCTAGGCCCAGGGCGGCCTTGAGGGCGAGCACGCGGGTGACCGCCTCGTCGACGCGCTCCTGGCTCAGCCGGCCATCGGCGACCGCCGCCACCAGGCGCATCAGGTCGGCATTGGGATCGTCGGAAAACAGGATCACGTCGCAACCGGCAATGACGCATTGCGGTATGGTCTCTTCGCGCGGGCCCCAGTCGCCGAAACCCGCCATGGGCGTGGCGTCGGACACGATGAGGCCGTTAAAGCCCAGTTTCTCGCGCAACAGGGTCTGGTTGAGGACCGGGCTCAGCGTCGCCGGGCGGAAGGCCTCGGCTTCGGCTTTGGGATCGAGTTCACGCACGAAGGCAGGAAAGGCGATATGGGCCGACATGACGCTCATCACCCCGGCGGCGATGGCGGCGCGATAGAGCTTGCCGAAGCTCTGTTCCCATTCGCTCAGCGTCAGCGGATTGACAGTGGTGTTGAGGTGCTGGTCGCGGTCGTCGTAGCCTTCGCCGGGCCAGTGCTTGACCGTGGCGGCGACGCCATTGGCCTGGAAGGCGGCGATCTGGGCCAGGGCATGCCGCTCGATACGGGCGACATCGCTGCCATAGGAGCGGGTGCCGACAATGGCGCTGCGCCAGGCCTGGTTGATGTCGATGACCGGGGTAAAGCTCCAGTTGAGGCCCACCGCATGGGCCTCTTCCGCCATGATCGTGGATATGGCCGTCGTCGCCTCGACATCGTCCACCGCCGACAGGCCGAGCGGATTGGGAACCTCGGTGCCGAAGGGCAGGCTCATGCGGCTGCCCTCGAGATCGGCGCTGACCAGCATGGGCACCGGGCCGGCCGTGTCGATCTGGCGCATGAGGCCGATTTCCGCCTCAAGGTCGCCCGAATAGATGCGCGTGATCCCGCCCGGCTTGAAGGTGCGCAGGGCGTCCATGGCCGTTTCCGGCGCCTCGCGGGACAAAAGCACGAAGAGCTGGGCCAGCTTGTCGCGGGGGGAGAGGGCGTCGCGGGTTTCGTTGACCCAGACGATGGCGGCCTCGTCGAGATGAAACGGGGCGGCGGTAAGATCGATGCCGGCCAAGGCGGGCTCCTCGGATATTGTCTGTTGCCCCATGATTAGCAGTGCCACCGGACAAAACAAAGGCACCGCCGGAATGCCCCGGCGGTGCCCTCAAAATCTCGCAATAGCGGTGCGATCAGGCCGCGTGGCCCTCGAGCCATTTGGTCAGGCCCGCCTTGGGCGTACCGGCACCGATCTTCATGTCGGCCGCTTCGCCGCCCTTGAACAGGATCATGGTGGGAATCGAGCGCACGCCATACTGGGCCGCCAGGCCCGGGTTCTCGTCGACATTGAGCTTGACGATCTTCACCTTGCCCGAGAGCTCCGAGCTCAGCTCTTCAAGGACGGGGGCGATCGCCCGGCAGGGCCCGCACCACTCAGCCCAGAAGTCCACGAGGACGGGTTCGCTGGAATTGAGGACTTCCTGGCCAAAAGTGGCTTCGGAAACGGTCTTGGTCATGTTCGTGCCTTTTGACTATTGCACATGGGGAGGCGAAATGCCTGCCGCACGCATGTGCCGCTAAAGTGACGACCCGCCTCGGCGCCGATGCACCGTCGCGGAAGCGGGGGCCTGTTTGCTCCCAAAGCTGGTAAGAGTCCAGCCTGGGATCAAGGGGAAGTCACCGCATGGTGAAGCCGGACCGGGCCGAATCCAGGAGCTCGATCGGCAAATTCATCAACGATTCCAGTTCAGTCCATAGAATCGCCGCCCGTACATTCTGGCCGGGGAAGAGCTGACCTGCAACCAGTGCATAAAGTGCCAATTGGGTCAGATAGTTCCCCTTGACCGCCGCCGCTTCCATTGGAGGGGCGGCGTCGGACTTGAAATCGACGACCAGCACGCCCTCCGCGTCGACCACGACCCGGTCCATGCGCCCCGAAAGCACCATGGGTTGGCCCTCGCGCAGCACCGTGACGCGAAACGGCACTTCCGCGCGGCTGGACGGGCCGAAAAGGGCCGCGTGTTCGGGCCTGGTGAGAATGGAAATGGCGCGGCGGGCCACCGGCTGATGGCGGTCCGGCGCCTCCGGCAGAAGGGTTTCGAGCGCCCGTGGCGCCACATTGGTCCAAAGATCGGGATCGACCTTGCCCAGATGTTCGAGCAGCGCATGAACGGCCAACCCCTCGCGCCGGGCGAGGTCAGCATCGCGGGTCCGCTCGGCCAGGGTCTCAAGGCCATTGGTGCCTGGCACCGGCCGGTGGATGCTCGAGGGCGACATGACAGGCACGCTGGGCCGCTCTGGGACGGGAGCGGGCGGCGCCTCGTCCGCGACTGGCGCCTCTGGCACGGGGCGCCCCGCGACCGTGGCCGTGCCCGGCAGGGGCGGGCAGCATCGGGCGCGAATGGCGCCTGTCTGGTCCTCGATGTCGACGAGATCGGGTTCGAGCGCCATTTCCACGGCTTCGTACCAACTGCCCTCGATCTTGCCGGAACTGCCCAGAATGCCGGTGACATAGAGTTCGTCTTCCGCCCGCGTCATGCCGACATAGAGGCGCCGCCAATATTCCTGGGCCAGGATGGCATCGGCGGCCTGCTTGTGGGCGAGGGTCGCGGGCACATGCTGGCTGCGTGCCCCGGCATGGATGAGCAGGGGACCCGGATCATCGCCAACTATATAGACCGGCTTTTCGGTCTGCTTGCTCACAGGTTTGCTGGCCGCATCGGCGAGAATGACGATCGGGGCTTCGAGACCCTTGGCGCCGTGGACAGTCATCACCCGCACGCCGCCGCCGCTTTCGGCCAGTTCGCGCTTGATATGGATGGAGCGACGGCGCATGTCGACGGCAAAACCCTGCAGCGAGGGCTGTTCGCCCTGTTCATGGGCCAGAGCCAGTTCCAGGAGCTCGGAGAGCACTTCGTCGATCTCCTGGCCCAGCCGCGCGTGGAAACGGCGCAATCCGCCATCGGCATAGAGCACGCCGGACAAAAATTCATAGGGCCGTTCGCTGTCGAGGCGCCGGCGCCAGGCGTCGAGCTGGGCGCTGGCGGCCATGGCGCCGGGCAGGCCAGAGGCGTGAAGGGTGCTCCAGAGGCTCTTGCGGCTGCGGCCATTGGCCAGCGTGAAGAGGTCGTCCTCGCTGACATCAAAGAGCGGCGAGCGCAGCAGGGCCGCCAATTGCAGGTCATCGGCCGGATTGAGCAGCACGTCGACGAGGGCCAGAAGGTCGAGCACGGCGATGTGGCCGGTGACCGCCAGCCGGTCCGCCCCCGGGGTCGGCAGGCCATTCTGGCGCAGTGCCCGGATGATTTCCTGGAAGTAGACGCCGCGCTTCTGCACCAGGATCAGCACGTCGTCGGCGTGCACGGCACGATTGCGGCCAGCCAGCACCCGTCCGGTGCCGATCCAGCCTTTGATTTCTTCTGCAATCCGCGTGGCGAGTTGCCGGGCCGCGCTCTGGCCGGTTTCGACCGGCTCAAGTGGCCAGCGGGCGATGTCGCGCTCGGTTTTTTCCTCCTGGATCGGCGGCCAGAGAATCACGCTGCCGCCCGGCTGGCTGCGTGCGGCCGCGTGGAGGACCTTTTCGCCGGCGAGCAGGGCGGCCTGGATATCGGGGCGCTCCATGACCCGGTCGACAGCGCCCAGAATGCCCGGCAGGGTGCGAAAACTGGTATGCAGCCTGACCGACTTGAACGCTTTGTCGGCCTGTCCGGCCCGGCGCCCCATCTCGCGCCCCGTTTCCCCGAACAGGGCCGGCTGGGCGCCCTGGAAGGAATAGATTGACTGCTTCTGGTCACCCACCGCGAAAATGGAGCGGGGCCGCTCGACCGCGCCCTCGCCGGTGAAGAACTCGTCGGCCAGGGCATTCACCACCCGCCACTGCTGTGCATTGGTATCCTGGCTCTCGTCGACCAGGACATGGTCGATGCCGGCGTCGAGCTTGTAGCGCACCCAGGGTCCGAGATCCTTGTCGGCGAACAGGTCGCCCAGTTTCTCGATCAGGTCATCGAAATCGAGCAATGAGTGACGCCGCTTTTCGGCCTCGTAGCGGGTGCGGATCGCCGCGATCACATCGAGCAAGGCTTCGCTGCGCTCTGCAAGCAACGCCGCCTTGATTTCAAGGTCGAGCAGAACTAGTCGCTGCTGCTCGTCACTCAGGATTTGTTCGATTTCCGGCGCAAGGTCGCGCTCTGCCTTGGTCATGAGGCGAGCGCGCGGTTCGCCCTTTTGCGTGAAGAAGGCTGTGCGGAGGGTGTCCGCGTCGGGAGCATGGGGATCAATGCCAGCGAGAACATCGAGGCATCCAGTCTTGCCGCTGGGCGGGCCAAATTTGGTGCGGATCGCGACTAGGAGGTCGGGAGTGAGCAGGGAGTGGGAAACCACGCGGGCAAAGAGGTCCCCGGACTTGACCGCTGCCAGGCCGACCAGGCGCCGCAGCCGTGCCTTGGCGCCGTCTATATCGGCCAGAACCGGCTTGAGACGCGGGCCTTCTCCGAGTGCGGCGGCAATCGCTTCGCCAATGGCATGATCGCTGAGCAGGCCGAAGAGGGTTTCCACCGCCCCGACATTGGCGGTGCCGCGCAGACCCTCGGCCAGGACCGATTCACGGGCCGTCTGCATCAATTGCGCCTGGCGGTCGTCCTCGATGACGGCAAAATCGAAGGGCACGCCTGCTTCGATGGGAAAGCGGTGGAGCACCGCTTCGCAGAAGGCATGAATGGTCAGAATGCGCAGGCCGCCGGGGGTTTCGAGCGCCCGCGCAAACAGCGTCCGGGCATCGCGCAGCATTTTCGGCGTCGGCAAGCTATCGGTGAGCCCGGCGATCGCTTCGACCAGCTCGGCCTCCGGCGCCAGCGCCCATTCGGCCAGCCTGGCGCCGACGCGCTTGCGCATCTCGGCCGCTGCCGCCTTGGTATAGGTGAGGCAAAGGATCGACTGCGGCGTGACCCCGGCCAAGAGCAGGCGCAGCACCCGATTGGTGAGCACGAACGTCTTGCCCGAGCCGGCATTGGCCTCCACCCAGACCGAGTTGAGCGGATCGCTTGCCAGCGCCTGATTGCGCGACGTGTCGGAGGGAACGGTCAGCGGGCCGCGTTCCGCGCTCATGGCTCGTCCTCCCCGTCGATAGCGGTCCACTCGGCCAGCCGCGACAGGTGGTCATAGGGCCCGGCGAAGCGCTGGCTCTTGAGCGGCATCAGGCGGGGATACATCAGCGTGTCGCGGAACAGGAAATGCTCGATATGGCCCTGCATCCGGTTGCCGACCTCTTCGGCCGCATCCATGACCGACATGTCGTCGGGGGTCTTGAACGGCTTGGGCACGAAGGCGTCGGGCCCCAGCCCGATCTTGATATAGGTGAGGGCGCTGGACCTGGCGGCCGCCACATCTGCGATGGCGCCAACCTCGGCCATCAGGGCCTCGACCAGCAATTGCGGGGCCTCGAACCCCTTCATGGCGCCCGGATCGGGCGGGGAACCGGTCTTGAAATCGATGATTTCGAGCGTCCCATCTTGGAGCTCGTCCACCCGGTCGGCCCGCCCGGTAATGGTGAAGCCGCCGCCCAGCGGCAGCAGCCATTCGCCGCGTTTTTCGGCATGGCGCTGCGCGATGAACGGCGCCCTCGTCCGCTCGTAGTCGAGGAACTGGCTGGCCGTGGTGGAAAACCGCTTGAGCCAGATGTCGCGCCGCTCGCCGATGGCATCGAGCCCGGAAAAACCCAGGCGCGCCAGATCCATCAGCACGTCATGGGCTTGCGGCGCCAGGGGATCGTGACCGTCTTCGATGAAGCGCCCCAGGATGTCATGAATGATATTGCCGCGCTCGCGCGCATCCGGATCGGTGCCAAGAGCATCGAGGGGCTTCAGGCCCAGGACATGCTTGGCATAGATGTCATAAGGCGAACGCATCAGCGTCTCGATCTCGGTGACGGAGAGTTTGCGCGGCCGTTTGTCGACCGGCGGGCTCTGCGCCGGCCTTGTCGCCGGTTTCACCTCTGCGACCGCGTCGAGGCGCCGGGCCTGTTCGAGGAAGTGGCGGCCGCGACGGCGCAGGTCAGTGGCGGCGTCGGTGCCGATAAAGGCGTCGAGGCGCTGCACCAGCCGCGAAGGCAGGGCCGGACTGGCCCCGACCCGGTCGGCATAGCTGACAATGACGTCGGCATTGCCCATGCCCTGGGCGAAATCGTGTGCGGCCAGGCCCTGCATCCGCTCGGGCGGCTCGAGCCCGGCCTTGATGCGCATGCCCCGGCTGAGCCAGGGCCCCGGATCAGCCGGTCCGGGCCATTTGTCCTCGTTGAGGCCGGCGAGGATCACCAGGGCCGGGCTCATCAGCCGGGCCTCGATCTGGCCCCAGATGGCAATATCCTGCCGCCGAGCCTCGCGATTGCGCACATCGACGCCATCCATCAGTGCGAACAGCACGGCATCAAGACCGTGGGGCGCAAAGGCGTGGCCGGTATGGGCCAGCGCGCCCATCTGTTCGGCCCAGGCCATGAGCTCCTCGCGGCCCATGAGGGGCCCGGCTGGCGTCAGCGCGGCCGTGGTCTCCGCCAGAGCCAGGGCGAAAAGGCCGGCATCAATGCGATCCGTATCGAGGAGTGCCGCCAGCGGCGCCATTGTGTGTTCGAGGCGATCGAAAAGGCTTGTGATGGCGGCCGCCTCTTCGGTGTCGAGGCGAAGGGCCGGATAGACCAGCGAGCCATCCAGATTGCCGGCCAGCAGCGCGCGCAGGCCGGCGAGGCCGGGTGCCGGGCGCTGTCCGCGCAGGAGGCCGAGGTCGATCTTTTCGGCCAGGGTCGACAGTGCCGTGCGGTCCTGGTCGAGCACCACGGCACGGTTGCGCAACAGGGCCATGAGATCGACGGGCCGGTATTGCCCGCTGACCAGCGCCAGGACCTGCCGCGCCAGTCGCCCGGCGGGACTGTGGAACAGTGGCGCCCCGGCGGCGTCATCGACTACGATGTCGAACCGGCGAAGCTCGGCGGCGATACGGCGCGCCAGGTTGCGGTCCGGGGTGATGATGCCGACGCTGTTTTCGGCCTCCAGCGCTGCGCGGCTGGCCAGGGCAACGGCGCGGGCCTCCTCGTCCTCGTTGCGCGCGGCGATGACGTTGACACCGGCAAGGGCCGTCGCAAGCGTGGCCGCATCCAGCCGTTGCCCAGACCACAACCCGGTTTCTTCGGTGAGCGCCAGGGCGCGATTGACGAGGCCCGTGCGCGGCGACGGGTTAGCGCACAATTCGATGACCTGGGCGGGACCGGCGCCGAGATGGCGCAACAGGTGGGCGAGCCCATATTGCGGATGGCCGTGGGGATTGTCGTCCCCGCCGAGCAGGGCCTCGTGGGTGGCCGGGGTCATGTCGAGATCGAGCCCGGGCAGGACCACGGCGCCGCGCGGCAGGTCGGCAATGGCCTTGAGCAGGCGCGCCGTGGCGGGAATGGAGCCGGTGGACCCGGCAGCGATCACCGGCCGCTCGCCATAGAGATGGCGGGTCGCCATGGCCTGCCGGTCAAGCCGCAACCGCCGTTGCATGGCCGGATCGGCGAGGCCAAGGATCTTGAGATGAGCGGGCCAGGCGGCCAGGGCAATGTTCAGGAAATCGAGGGTCTGCAGCCAGTAATCCCCGAGGTCCGGACCCAGTTCGGCACCAATGGCGGCGATGTCCTCGGGGCGCTGCTCCTCGATGATCAGGTCGTCGATCAACCGGCCGAGGGAAGCGGACATCGAAAAGATTTCGGCCGCGCCCGGCGGGCTGGAAAAGGCCTGCCGGCCCCGTTCGCTCCGGGCCCAGCCGGCCACCAGATGCGACAGCGTCAGCCGGCGGCGGAAATCGCTGGCGGCGGGCGGCAGGGGCGCCGTGTCGAACGGAGGCAGAAAAGGCTCTTCATCGCCGGCCTCGCCGCCAAAGGTTCGGATATCGGGGAGCAGACCCAAGAAATCGGGGTGGTCGGCAAAGCTGGCGGCCAGCGCCTGGCGGGCACGCTGGGTCGGCACGATCACGGTGACATCGCTGAGCCAGAACGGGCCCGAACGCGGCCAGTCACCCAGGAGCCGCCCATCCATGATGGCCGCGACCAGACAGGGCAGGAAAGGCGTGCTGGGGGCGATGGAAAAAAGGCTCATCCGGCAAGCGCCCGTTCTGCCTGCTCATGCGCTTCCCGGTCGATCAGGTTGAACCAGTCCGCATCGATCACCACGCCGGAGAGGCTTTCATCCTCGATTGCCCTGTCGAACAGGGCATCGAGCCGGAACGGCCCTTCGGGAGCGTCGGCAAATGCGGCGCGGGTCATCAAGGCGAGGCCGGCGAACAGCACCGGGGCGCCATAGTCGCGCGAGATGCGGCCGGCGGGGTCGAGGCAGAAATCATGGCTGCGCGCGACACCATGGGCTCGGTGCGGATGCACGCAGAGCAGCACCGTGCCACCACGCTCGGCGTGCCGCTCGATCATGCGGGAAAACACCGGGCCGCCATCGGTCCACAGGGTGTTGCTGTCCATGACGAAAAAGGGGTCCGAGACCAGCATGGGCAGGGCGTCGCGCACGCTGCCGCCGCTGCCTAGCGCCAGCGTTTCTGCATTGACCTTGAGGGCGCCCCCGAAATGGGCCAGCACGGTTTCCGGCTGGTCGGCAAGGCCCAGGGTGAAGCGCCGGGCGCCTGCCGCGCGGGCCATTGCCATGACGCGCTCGATGCGCGGTTCGTCGCATAGGGGCAGTAGGGGAACCGGCAGACCGCCCTGAGCGGGCGGTGCGTCGGTCACCAGCATGACGTCCGGGAATCGCGATGGTCTGTCCATGCCCGGATAGAACAGGCGCCGGGCGGCGCTGTCCAGTACGAGGAGGGCCGGCAGGGATGGTTCGCCGCGCTATTCGGCGTGAGCGGCGGCGGCCGGCGGATCGAGGTCGTCGTCACCCTCGGCGGCCACGGCCGCATCGCGCAGGCTCGCCTGGGCGGCAATAGCCTTGGAGCTGCCGGCGGTAATGGCCTCATTGGGCGGCGCATTGGTGAGGATGGCGGCCAGCGAGCCGATGGTGGAGCGCAGGTTGTGGCGATGCACCACCATGTCCACCATGCCGTGGCTGTAGAGATATTCGGAGCGCTGGAAGCCCTTGGGCAGCTTTTCGCGGATGGTCTGCTCGATGACGCGCTGGCCGGCAAAGCCGATCAGGGCACCGGGCTCTGCCAGATGCACGTCGCCGAGCATGGCATAGGAGGCGGTGACGCCGCCGGTGGTGGGATTGGTCATGACCACGAAGAACGGCAGGCCCGCCTCGCGCAGCCGGGCCACGGCGACGGTGGTGCGCGGCATCTGCATGAGGCCGAGCACGCCTTCCTGCATGCGCGCGCCACCCGAGGCGACAAAGAGAATGAACGGGGTCTTGAGCCGCACTGCGGTTTCAAGGCCGGTGATGATGCCCTGGCCTGCGGCCATGCCCAGAGAGCCGGCAAGGAAATCGAAGTCCTGGACCGCGACGGTCACCTGGCGGGTAAAGAGCTTGCCCACGGCCACCAGCACGGCATCGTCGTAGCCAGTCTTGGCGCGGTTTTCCCGCAGCTGGTCGACATAGCGCTTCTGGGCGCGGAATTTCAGCGGATCGTGGGCCGCAGAGGGCACCGGGATGGTTTCGTATTTGCCCTCGTCGAGGAAGGTTGCCAGCCGGTCGACCGGCTTGATCTTCATGTGATAGCCCGAATTGGGCACCACCCACTGATTGGCCTCGAGATCGCGATAGAACACCATCTCGCCCGATTCCGGATCCTTCACCCACAGGTTTTCCGGGGTGTCCCGCTTGGGATTGAGTATCGAGCGGATTTTGGGGCGGACGAAATTGTCGATCCAGTTCATGGCACGGCCTCTCGCGATCCAGAGGGGATCACCTAAGTCTTCAATTGTGGCAATTCTTATCAGGGGATGGCGAGGAGGGCAAAGCCGGCACGCACAATCCCCGCTTTCCCCGGCGAAGAGTACCGTCGCTAGGTCCGCGACCGCCTGAGGCCGCCGGCAAGGTCAGCCACCAGATCGCGCACCGCGGCGACGGTCTTGTCGGTGGCCCGGCCATTGTCGAGCGAATTGGCAACGGCATTGACCAGCACCGTACCCACGGCGATGCCATCGGCATGGCGGCCGATTTCAGCGGCGTCGTCGGCCGTCTTGATGCCGAAGCCGACAATGACCGGCAGGTCGGTATGGGCCTTGATGCGGGTGACCGCATCGCCCACGGCGCCGCGCGACTTGATGGCGCCCCCGGTAATGCCGTTCATCGAGACATAATAGACAAAGCCCGAAGTGTTCTCGAGCACGGTGGGCAGACGCGCATCGTCGGTCGTGGGCGTGGTGAGGCGGATGAAGTTGATCCCGGCCTTGAGCGCGGGAATGCAGAGCTCGTCATCCTCTTCGGCCGGCAGATCGACGATGATCAGCCCGTCAACGCCCGCCTGGCTGGCATCGGCGATGAACCGCTCGACGCCATGGATATAGATGGGGTTGTAATAGCCCATCAGCACGATGGGCGTGGTGTCGTCCTTGCGGCGGAATTCTTCGACCATGCCGAGCACGCCGGTCAGCGTCTGGCCTGAGGCCAGCGCCCGCTGCCCGCCCAGCTGGATGGCGACGCCATCGGCCATGGGATCGGAAAAGGGCAGGCCCAGTTCGATAATGTCGGCACCCGCCTGCGGCAGCGCATTGACGATGGCCTGGCTGGTGGCCAGGTCCGGATCACCGCCCATGACATAGGCGGCCAGGGCCGGCCTGTTGGCCGCCTTGAGTTCAGCGAAACGCTTTTCGATACGCGACGTCATGGTCAGAGCAGCCCCAGATGTTTGCCGACGCTTTCCACGTCTTTGTCGCCGCGCCCGGACAGGCACAGCACGATGGCCTGATCCTGGCCCATGGTCGGCGCGACTTTCATCACCTGCGCGAGGCCGTGGGCGCTTTCAAGGGCCGGAATGATGCCTTCGAGCCGGGTGAGCAGCTGGAAGGCTTCGAGCGCCTCGTCATCGGTGATCGGCGCATAGGTGACGCGCTTGGTGTCGTGCAGGAATGCGTGTTCGGGACCAACGCCGGGATAATCAAGGCCCGCCGAAATCGAATGGCCTTCGAGGATCTGTCCGACACTGTCCTGCAACAGATAGGTGCGGTTGCCATGCAGCACGCCGGGGCGGCCGCCGGTCATGGATGCGGCATGGCCGTTTTCGACATCGATGCCGTGTCCACCCGCTTCGGCGCCATAAAGGGCGACGTCGGCATCGTCGAGGAAGGCATGAAAGGTGCCGATGGCATTGGAGCCGCCGCCCACGCAGGCGACCACGGCATCGGGCAGCCTGCCCTCGGCCTCCTGGAACTGCTCCTTGAGCTCGGTGCCGATGACCGACTGGAAGTCGCGCACCATCTCCGGATAGGGGTGCGGGCCGGCCGCGGTGCCGATCAGGTAATAGGTACTCTCGACATTGGTGACCCAGTCGCGCAGCGCCTCGTTCATGGCGTCCTTGAGCGTGCCGGCGCCGGCGGTGACCGGCCGCACCTCGGCGCCCAGCATCTTCATGCGCAGCACATTGGGCTTTTGCCGCTCGACGTCGGTGGCGCCCATGAAAATGGTGCAGGGCAGGTCGAACTTGGCGCAGACCGTGGCCGTCGCAACGCCATGCTGTCCGGCGCCGGTCTCGGCGATGACGCGGGTCTTGCCCATGCGCTTGGCCAACAGAATCTGGCCCAGGCAATTGTTGATCTTGTGGCTGCCGGTGTGGTTGAGCTCTTCGCGCTTGAGGAACACCCGGGCGCCGCCCAGATGCTCTGTGAGGCGGCGCGCGAAATAGAGCGGGCTGGGCCGGCCGGTATAGTGTACGGCCAGGTCCCGCAGCTCGGCCTGATAGGCGGGATCGGTCTTGGCGGCGCGATATTCCTTCTCGAGATCGAGAATGAGCGGCATCAGCGTCTCGGCGACGAAGCGCCCGCCATAGATGCCGAAACGGCCATGCTCGTCGGGGCCGTTGCGCAGGGAATTGATGCCGTCCATATCGGTTCCTCTCGGCGCCGCCGAGATGTTCCCGGCCTTGCCCTCTATTCGGCCGCCCGTGCGTTGCGGATGAACGCCTCGATCAGCTTTGCATTTTTCACGCCCGGCGCGATTTCAACCCCGGAGGAGACATCCACGCCAAATGGCTTCACCGCGCGGATGGCGCCGGCCACGTTGTCGGGCGTCAGGCCTCCCGAAAGCATGAAGGGCACGGACGGGTCAAGCGCTTCGAGCAGGGTCCAGTCAAAGCTGTCGCCGAGACCCCCCGGCCGGTCGGCACCCTTTGGCGGCTTGGCATCGAGCAGGATGCGGTCGGCGACCTCGGTGAACTGGGCGACATTGGCCACATCCTCGGCGGTGCCGATGGGCAGGGCCTTGATGATCTCGACCCCGGCTTCGGCGCGGATGGCCTCCACGCGATGCGGGGTTTCCGGACCATGCAGCTGGATCCAGTCGGGCCCCAGGGCGGCGACTTCCGCCACGCAGGAATTGTCCGGATTGACCAGCACCACGCAGCTTTCGATGCGGCCGCGGGCGGCTGAGATCAGCCCCGCCAGGTCCTCGATGGACACGTGGCGCGGCGAGCGCTGGAAATGCATGAAGCCAACCATGTCGGCACCGGCCGAGATGGTGGTTTCGAGCAGGTCATAGGTCTTGATGCCGCAGATTTTGACGATCAAGGGATCGGCCATGTGGGAAAAAGTCTCAGCAGGACGGGGATGAAGCCGGGAACTGTGCTGCGCCGTCCATCAACGCAGCTCCAGCAGATCGTCGACCTCGCCGGTCGGGCTGACCGGCCCGCGCCCGGTCTGGCGGCGAAGGGTTTCGAGCTCGTCGCCCAACTGACGGGCTTCGCGACGCCAGTGCTTTTCACTGCGCCGGTGCGCGCCCTGCGCGAACCAGCTGGCAATGCCACCCAGCAGCACACCCAGCAACAGCACGGCATAGAGCACGACGAAGAGCGGAATGCCGTATCCGGAAAGACCAGCCTCGGCCGGCGCTGTGAACGGATTGATATTGACGCTGACGAGATGACGATTGGCCAGGGCAAAGGCGATCAGCAGCCCGCACAGGGGCACCAGGATCAGCCAGCCGACGATTTTGTTGACCATCAAGTCTTCCTCCGGGGCGTGCGGCCCCGGTCACTGGTGCGGCGCCGGTCAGGACCGGTTCAGCCGCTCGCGGATTTCCTTGCCCGCCTTGAATTGCGGGACATATTTCTCGCCCACATCCACCTGTTCGCCGGTGCGCGGATTGCGTCCGACCCGGGCCGGCCGGTTCTTGACCGAAAAGGCGCCGAAGCCGCGCAATTCAACCCGGTCCCCCCGGGCCATCGCGTCGCCGATTTCATCGAGGATCGAATTGACGATATTCTCGATGTCTCGTTGGAACAGGTGCGGATTCTCCGCTGCGAGCTTCTCGACAAGTTCCGACTTGATCATCCCAGGCTCCGATGTTCACCCAGCCCCGGTTCAGGGGGTCGGGTCAACCTGCCAAAGGGAAACCAAGCCGTCAAGCATCAGCGGCCCCTGCTCGGGCAGCCCGAGGGCGCCGCGGGCGCCATTGCCGATGAGATTGCCCAAAAGCGACCAGTTGTCGTCCGGCTTGGGCCAGACCCCGACAATGTCGAGCTCGGGATCGATTTCACGGGTCTCGGCCAGCCAGGCCAGGGCCTCGGTTTCGCCGCCTATGGCGTCGATCAGCCCGGTGTCGACGCCGATACGCCCGGTCATGATGCGGCCATCGGCCAAGGCCAGGACTTGCGCGCGCGTGAGGTCGCGCCGCTCGGCCACCACATCCACGAACCAGTCAAAACTGTCCTCGACCAGATCGGTAATCGAGGCACGCACCTCGTCGGTCATGGGCTCGTTGTAATCCGGCTCGGCCTTGAGGGGGCCGGACGCCACCTTGTCGAGGTCGACCCCGATGGTATCGAGCAGCTTGCCGGCATTGATATGCTGGTAAAGAACCCCGATGGAACCGACGATCGAGAGGCGCCGCGCCAGGATCTGGTCGCTGGCAATGGCGGTCATATAGGCGGCAGAGGCGCCCAGTTCGCCAATAGTCGAGACCACGGGCTTGGCTGCCCCGAGGCGCCGCAGATCCTCGTAGAGTTCCTCGCCGCCGGCCGTGGTGCCACCGGGCGAATTGATGGCGACGATCACGGCCTTGACCGCATCATCCTCGATCAGCGCGTCGATGGTGCGGCTGCGCGCGGCATCGGTGGTGATGGTCCCCGAAATGGTGATGCGGGCGATCCTGTCGCCGACGGGCGGGTTGAACCAGGCAAAGCGTCCGACCAGCGCCAGCACGGCGACGACGGCGGCGACAAGGGCGATGATGCGCCAGAGCCCGCGCGAGCGGCGGAAGCGGTCCGCAGCGATGGCGTCATGGGCGGAAGGGGTGGCGGAATGAGGTTCTGTCAATTGGGATGTCTCATGCGTGTTCGGTCAGCATACACATCCGCGGGCTACTGGCCAAAGGGTGGGCGGGCTCAGGTCAGCGATTTGACCATGTACTGCGCCGCGGCCTCATAGGCGGCGAGCTTGTCGCGCAAGTTCGGGCGGTTGGCGATGGAAAATCCGTGGCGCTCCCAGAAGCGCTGTGAGCCATTTACCGCCACCAGGCTCATGCTGGCATAGCCCATGGCCACGGCATGCTTGGTAAGCGCAGCGACGATTTCGCCGGCCGCGCCGACACCGCGCGCCATCGGCAGGAGGGCGAGGTCATGGATGTAATAGGTGTCTGCGTCTGCGGGCAGGGCGCCCAGGAGCGTGTCGAGCGCCGGCAGGGTGTCTGAAAGCCAGGGATGGCTCAGCACATAGCCGGCCGGTTTCTCGGCAATTTCGAAGAGATAGCAGCCGTTGCGGTAGAGTTCGAATTTTTCGGCCAGCACCGCCTCGGCTTCGAAGAAACCGGGATGCACTTTATTGGCGATGGCAAAGACCGCAGCGAAATCATAGCCGCTCATGGCCCGCCAGGCCACGTCGCGAAACTGGATCATGGGCCTCTTTCATGAAACGACCCGCGCTTTTGGCGCGGGTCGAAAGCGTGCTGGGTCAGACGAGATTTACTTCTCGTCGCGGCCCTTGAGGGCGGCGCCCAGGATGTCGCCGAGCGAGGCACCCGAATCGGACGAACCGAAATTGGCCACGGCTTCGCGTTCTTCGGCGATTTCGAGCGCCTTGATCGAGAGCTGGATGCGGCCGGTCTTGCGGTCGTACTGGGTGACGCGGGCATCGACCTTGTCGCCCTTGGCGAAGCGCTCGGGGCGCTGGTCATTGCGGTCGCGGCTGAGGTCGGCGCGGCGGATGAAGGCGGTCACGTCGCTGTCGGCGATGCGCACTTCGATGCCGCCATCGTTGACGTCCACGACTTCGGTGGTGACAACGGCGTTCTTGCGCAGGCCCGAACCATCGGACGAACCGGTATCGGCCAGATCATCGGCAGCAAGCTGCTTGATGCCCAGGCTGATGCGTTCCTTCTCGACATCGACGTCGAGCACCTTGGCCTTGACCATGTCGCCACGGTTGTAGTCCTCGAGTGCGATTTCGCCGGACTTCTGCCAGTCGAGATCGGACAGGTGAACCATGCCGTCGACATCGCCTTCGAGGCCAATGAACAGGCCGAATTCGGTCTTGTTCTTGACTTCGCCTTCGATGGTGGAACCGATCGGATGGGTCTCGGCGAAGGCTTCCCACGGATTCTGCAGGGTCTGCTTGAGACCGAGCGAAATGCGGCGCTTGTCGCTGTCGACTTCGAGCACGACCACGTCGACTTCCTGGGAGGTCGAGACGATCTTGCCGGGGTGGACGTTCTTCTTGGTCCAGCTCATTTCCGAAACGTGGATCAGGCCTTCGATGCCCGGCTCCAGTTCGACGAATGCGCCGTAGTCGGTGATGTTGGTCACGCGGCCAGAGAACTTGGCACCGATCGGGTACTTGGCTTCGATGCCTTCCCAGGGATCAGCCTGGAGCTGCTTCATGCCGAGCGAGATACGGTGGCTCTCGTGGTTGATGCGAACGATCTGGACCTTGATGGTCTCGCCGATCGTGAGCACTTCGGACGGGTGATTGACGCGGCGCCATGCGATGTCGGTGACATGCAGCAGGCCATCGATACCGCCCAGGTCAACGAACGCACCGTAATCGGTGATGTTCTTGACCACGCCATCGACCACCTGGCCCTCTTCGAGCTGCTGGACGATTTCCGAACGCTGTTCGGCGCGCGATTCTTCGAGAATGGCGCGGCGCGAGACGACGATATTGCCGCGACGCTTGTCCATCTTGAGGATCTGGAAGGGCTGCGGCACATTCATGAGCGGCGCGATATCGCGGATCGGACGAATGTCGACCTGCGAACGCGGCAGGAAGGCCACGGCACCTTCGAGGTCGACGGTGAAACCACCCTTGACCTGGTTGAAGATGGTGCCTTCAACGCGCTCATTGGCGTTGTACTTCTCTTCGAGCTTGACCCAGCTCTCTTCGCGGCGGGCCTTTTCGCGGCTGAGGACGGCTTCGCCCATGGCGTTCTCGACGCGGTCGACATAGACCTCGACATCGGAACCCACGGTGATGGTGCCGTCGCGGCCGGCCTGGCCGAATTCCTTCAGCGGGACGCGGCCTTCGGTCTTGAGACCGACGTCAACGATGGCCAGGTCCTTTTCGATGGCGACCACCTTGCCCTTGACCACGGTGCCTTCGGCGGCATCGTTGTCGACAAAGCTGTCGAGCAGCATCGATTCAAAGTCTTCTTTCGTCACAGTCTGCTGTGCCAAATCTTTTCTCCGGAGCGCCGGTGGTTGGGGTTACAATTCCTGGCCGGACCGGGTCCGCCTCGGCGCAAATGCCGAAGCCGGCGCACGGAGCACCGCTTCCTGGTTCAGGATGATTGGTCTATGGATCCGGGCCAGAGCGCGGGTGATTGCCGGAAACCGGGGCCCAAGGAGGAAATTAGGAGGGCTTCTGCCCCCCTGCCTTGAGCGCCATGGCCTTGTCGACAATCGCAATGGCAGCGCGGAGTGCGGCCTCTATATCGAGATGTGTCGTGTCAAGCAAGTGCGCGTCGTCGGCCTTGTAGAACCCGCCATGCGGATTGGCCATGTCGCGGGCATCGCGTTCTTCGATCTGGTGGAAGAGTTCGTAGCGGTTGACGGCGACGCCGCGCGCTTCCAGCTGGCGGGCCCGCCGCTCCATCCGCGCCTTGCTGTCGGCCTGGATGAAGAGTTTCACATCGGCTTCCGGGCAGATCTTGGTGCCGATGTCGCGGCCATCGAGCACCGCGCCGCCGGCCTGGGTGGCAAAGTTGCGCTGAAAGGCGAAAAGCGCCGCGCGCACCTCGCCGATCACCGCCACCTTTGACGCCAGAACACCGGTTTCGGCGGCGGTAAGGGCCGAAATATTGGTCAGCTCGTCCGGGGTCAGGGACTTGGCAGCCGCGATGGCAACCGCTTCGAAATCGGGGCGGTCGACCGCCGCGGCCGCCGCCAGGCCCACAGCGCGGTAGAGCAGGCCGGTATCCAGATGCGGCAGCTGGTAGTGCCGGGCGAGCCCGGTGGCGAGGGTGCCCTTGCCGGAGGCTGCGGGTCCGTCGACGGCGATGATCATGGACAGCTCCGTGGTGTCATATGCCATGGCGATAGCCGCCCGGGACGGCCCGGACAAGCCCTGCCCGGACCCGATCCGGCATTTTGCGTTTGACAGAGCCCGGCTTTGCCCATAACCGGACTGACCGAATTTGGCGCGGCTTTTGCCGACGGCGCCCGGCATTTCCATCCCAAGAGGCACGCTCATGGCCACAAGCGAACGCGGAACCAAGCGCACCGATCCCGATACCGGCAAGAAGTTCTACGACCTCAACCAGGATCCGATCGTTTCCCCCTATACGGGTAAGTCCTTCCCCCGCTCCTTCTTCGACCAGCAGGCCGGCAAGGCCAGCCCCGCAACGGCCCGCAAGGTCGATGACGAGGACGAGACTGAGGAAGAAGAAGAGACCGAACAGAACACCGGTCCCGAAATCGTCAGCCTCGAAGATGCCGATGCCGAGGAATCCGGCGACGACATTCCCGATGTCGAGGATGTCGAGGTCGAGGAGGATATCGGCGACGATGACGAGGACGTGTTCCTCGAGGAAGACGAAGACGAGGACGATGGCCTCGGCTTTGAAGTCGGCGACGACGAAGACCGCTGATTTTCCTCATGTTTTTCCGCCGGGCAGGCGATGTGCCCGGCGGATGAAAAAAGTGTCATTTAGGCACTTGCGTGTGGCGGGATGATCCAATAGGTTCCGCCTCGCTTCGGACGGCCCAGGCCGCCGAACCCACCAGAACTACCGCAAGGGCGTTCGCGCAGAGCCGGATTTGAGGCTTTCGCACCCTGATCGGATGGGGCCATAGCTCAGCTGGGAGAGCGCTTGCATGGCATGCAAGAGGTCAGCGGTTCGATCCCGCTTGGCTCCACCAAGTCCTTCCTGACCAGTGTTCCGAATCGCCGCCTGCTTGCCGAGCGCAGTGCAATCTGCAAGCATTCCGGCATTGCTCTGGGAGGATTGCATGGACAATTACGAAGATTCCGGTCTCGACTTCATGGGCGGTTTCGCCCTGCTCAGCCTCGTGATCTGGGTGGGTGGCGCCGCGCTGCTGATCCTGACCGTGCTGCTGGGGCAGGGGCGGGTCTGACCGGAACCGGAGCGGACTGCAATTGCCAGCCCGGGTGAAGCCATTATAGTGGCCCGAACCACTTTCCGGCCCGGGCCTTGCACAGTTTGACCCTTCCATCGCCAGTGGCCGTGCGCCGCTGGTTCGGCCGCCGGCTCGACAGTATCTCCACCGGCGGCTGGCTGGTGGGCCTGCTGTTTTTTGCCCTGTCCCTCACGCCATCGCTGATCCCGCGGCACTTTGTCGTCCAGGGCATTCTGTGCGGTTGTACCTTCGCCGTCGGCTATGGGATCGGCGTGTTTTTCGAATGGCTGTGGAACTGGCTGGGCCTGGCCTGGTCCAATCCGCGCCTGGCCCGCTGGGTCGGGCGCATCTGCGCCGGAGCCTGCCTGGTGCTGGCGATCACCTTCCTGTGGTTTTCGACCGGCTGGCAGAATTCCATCCGTGCCGCCATGGACATCGCCCCGGTCGAATCGCGCCAGCCTATTCTTGTCGCCATGATCGCTGTGGTGCCCGCGGCGCTGCTCATTGGCCTGGGCACCCTGATCGTGCATGGCGTGCGCGCCACCTCGGTCCGGTTGGCGCGCCACATTCCCCGGCGCGTTGCCCTCCTGGGGGCCATGCTGCTGGTGGGCCTGCTTACCGCGGCATTCGGGGATGGCGTGGTGGCCCGCGGCCTGCTGTTCGCGGCCGATCGCTTCTACGGCAATCTCGATCATCTGGCCGGAGCCTATGCGGAAGCGCCGTCCGATCCGCAACGCTCGGGCAGCGACCAATCGCTGGTGCCCTGGGACACGATCGGGCTCGATGCCCGAATCTATGTGCAGTCCGGTCCCAGCGCCGAGGAGATTACGGCTTTGACCGGAAAGCCGGCCGAAACGCCCCTGCGGGTCTATGTCGGCCTGCGCTCGGCCGAAACGCCGGAGGACCGCGCCAATCTGGCGCTGGCCGAGATGGATCGCGTCGGCGCCTTCGAGCGGTCGGTGCTGGTTCTGATCATGCCGGTTGGCACCGGCTGGGTGGAGCCGGCCGCCGTGGACACGCTGGAGCTGCTGCATCGCGGCGATGTCGCCAGTGTTGCGGTGCAATATTCCTATCTCACCTCCTGGCTGTCGCTGGTTTCGGAACCCGATGTCGGGGTGGAAACCGCCCGCACCCTGTTCAAGGCAGTCTATGACCGCTGGACGGCGATGCCCAAGGACACAAGGCCCCGGCTCTATCTGCACGGGCTGAGCCTGGGCGCCTATTCATCGGCAGCCTCGACCTCACTCTACGACGTGCTCAGCGATCCCTTCGACGGGGCCTTCTGGGTGGGCACGCCCTTTGCCAGCAGCGCCTGGCGCAATGTCTCGCTCAACCGCAGCACGGGTTCGCCCGTATGGAAACCGGTCCTGGGCGACAGTTCTGCCGTGCGTTTCGCCAATCGGGGCAGCGATGTGCTCTCGGGCGCGCCATGGGGGCCTCTGCGCATCGTCTATCTGCAATATCCCACCGACCCCATCGTCTTTTTCGAGCCAACCATGCTCTATCGGGAGCCGGCCTGGCTCTCGGGCCCGCGCGCGCCATCCATTTCACCCCTGCTCAACTGGTATCCGGTGGTGACGTTTCTCCAGGTCGCGCTCGACATGGCCCTGGCCCAGACCGCGCCGGTCGGGTTCGGGCATTTCTACTCTCCGCAGGACTATTTCGATGGCTGGCTGGCGGTGACCGACCCGCCAGGCTGGACCACGGCCGAAATCGACGCGCTTCGCATCAAGATCAGCCGGCACGGCGATATCGGTCCGCTGACCGGCGGCTGGTTCCGCACGGCGCCCGAGGGCTGACAAATTCGGGTTTGACCCGCAGCTCCGTTCTGGCAATGTTCTGCAATCACCATCGCCGGGGATTCGGCTCTTGCCCAGACGCATTGTCACACTGTCGTCCGAAAAAGCCCGGGCCATCTGGCTGCGGGCCCAGCGTCTCGATGAGGCATCGCCTTTCGGTTCCGGCCCGGCGGCCGCGCAGCAGGCCGTGGCGCATCTGGGCTATGTGCAGATCGACACGATCAACGTCATCGAGCGCTGCCACCACCATATCCTGTTCAGCCGCATCCCGGATTATTCCCGCGCCGATCTTGACCAGCTGCAGGCACAGGACAAGTCCATCTTCGAATATTGGACGCATGCGCTGAGCTATGTGCCCACCGCCGACCTGCCCTATTTCGTCCCGGCCATGAAGGCCTATCGCGACAATCCGAACGCCTGGTTCGGCTCGGTCAGCAAGGCCGAAGTCAGCGCCATGACGAAACGGCTCAAGCGGGAGGGGCCGCTCTCCATCCGCGACATCGACGATGACGAACTGGTGGACAAGACCCATCCCTGGGCCAGCCGCAAGCCGTCGAAACGGGTCTTGCAGCTGATGTTCTATCAGGGCCTGGTCGCGATTTCGGCGCGACAGGGCATGGTCAAGACCTATGATCTGACGCATCGCCATTTCGGTTGGGACAAGGCCCCGCGCCCGGCAACAGAACGGCAGGTCACCGCCTATCTCCTCGACCGCGCGCTGCGCAGCCAGGGGGTGGTGAGCCTTGATTCGATCTGCCATCTCAATGCGCCGGCCAAGAAGGCGGTGCGCGACTTGATCGAAGCCCGGGTCAAGGCCCGCAAGCTGGTGCCGGTCGATATTGCCGGCTCCGGCAAGGCCGACCACTGGGCGCCCCGGGAGGCGTTGGAGCACGATGTTCCGGCTGCAGCGGGCCGCGTGCATATCCTCTCGCCCTTCGACCCCCTGATCATCCAGCGCAAGCGCCTCAAGCGCTTTTTCGGCTACGACCACATCTTTGAAGCCTATGTCCCGGCGGCCAAGCGGCGCTACGGCTATTTTGCCCTGCCCGTGCTGGTCGACGACCAGGTCGTCGCCGCCATCGACCTCAAGACCGACCGCAGTCAAGGCAAGCTGCTGGTGCAGAAATGGAGCTGGCTTGCCGATATTGGCGCCGAGGCGCGGGCGGCAGTCGATGCCGAACTGACCCGCTTCGAGCGGTTTCAGCTGGGGGCCGAAGCCTAGGCAATCTGCGGTCCTTGAAAGGCCTGATGGCGCCCGGCAATGGCGCGGCTTTCCTTTCCGCGCCCGGGCGCGCTAAAAGGCCAACGTTACGTGGGGACTATCATGGCCACTTATACCGACATCGCCCGCCGGGTTTACAATCATACCTTCAAGCTCGATCCGATCATTCGCAGCCTGCTCGACACCGATTTCTACAAGCTGTTGATGCTGCAGATGATCTGGGGCCTTTACCCCAAGGTGGAGGCCACGTTCAGCCTGATCAACCGGACCAAGTCGGTGCGGCTGGCCGAGGAAATCGACATCGAGGAGTTGCGGGCCCAGCTCGATCACTGCCGGACCCTGCGGCTCTCCAAGAAGGAGATGATCTGGCTGGCGGGTAACACCTTTTATGGCAGCAAGCAGATCTTTCAGCCCGGCTTCCTGCGCTGGCTGGAGAATTTCCAGCTGCCCGAATACCGGCTCGAAAAGCGCGACGGCCAGTTCGTGCTCGAATTTCCTGGCCTGTGGGTTGAGACCACCATGTGGGAAATTCCGGCCCTGGCCATCATCAACGAATTGCGCTCCCGCGCCGCCATGAAGCATTACGGCCCCTTCACGCTCGACGTGCTCTATGCCCGCGCCAAGGCCAAGATGTGGGAAAAGGTCGAGCGGCTGCAGAAGCTGCCGGACCTGCGCATTTCCGATTTCGGCACGCGGCGGCGGCATTCCTTCCTCTGGCAGCGCTGGTGCGTCGAGGCGCTCAAGGAAGGGATCGGCGAGAACATGACCGGCACCTCCAATGTCAAGCTGGCCATGGACAATGACCTCGAGGCCCTGGGCACCAATGCCCATGAACTTCCCATGGTGCTGGCGGCGCTGGCCCGCTCGGACGAGGAACTGCTCGAGGCGCCCTATCGGGTGCTGCAGGACTGGAAGAGCTACTACGGAGGCAACCTGCTGATCGTCCTGCCCGATGCCTTCGGCACTGATGCATTTCTACGAGATGCGCCCGATTGGGTCGCGGACTGGACCGGCTTCCGCCCGGACAGCGCCCCGGCCATCGAGGGGGGCGAAAAGATCATCGACTTCTGGAAGGCGCGCGGCCGCGACCCGAGGGATAAGCTATTGATCTTCTCGGATGGTCTCGATGTCGAGATGATCGAGGGCGCGTATCTGCATTTCGATGGCAAGGTGCGCATGGCCTTCGGCTGGGGCACCAATCTCACCAATGATTTCGAGGACTGTGCTCCTGAGCCCAATCCGGGCCTCAAGCCCATCTCCATTGTCGCCAAGGTGAGCCAGGCCAACGGCCGCCCGGCGGTTAAGCTGTCCGACAATCCCGCCAAGGCCACGGGTGCGCCCGAAGAAATCGCGCGTTATATCCGCGTCTTCGGCGACAAGGGGCGGGTCGAGCACGCCGTCAAGGTCTGAGGCCTTTCGGCAACATTTCACGGTTTCGTGTGCTTGTGGAGAACTTCTGCCACATTGACCGCGTTAACACCGGATGAACCAACGCCGGGCACTGTTCCGGCGGGGGCTCTCCGGAGCCAGATATGACTATTGAACTGATCGACATCACCCTGGCCGAGCGTCAGCCCCATCCCAGGCTGGCCGCCCGCCTCACCGGACGGGTGCGGGCCGTGCTGATGGAAACCATCGACGAGCGCCAGTATCAGCACGAATTGATGGTCCCGGTCTGGGTCGATCAACAGGCCGGCATGGACGACAGCGACGTGGAAATGGCCATGCTGGTCAAGGCCGCCGGCATTGTCGGAAGGCTCAAGGCCAATCTGGCCCGGCCCGCCGGCTCAGCGCTTCCGGCCGTCGCGAGCCAGCAAGAAACCGAATTGCCGCCGAAAACCGGGGCCGACTGATCAGTCGCGGGCCAGCGCTGCAAGGAAGCGGGCCCGGTCCTGATGGGCGGGCCTGGCGGGCTTTGGTGCGGCAAGAGCGGGCAATGGCACGGCAACAGCGGACGCGGAAGTCATGGCTGCCGGCGCTGCCATGATGCGTTCGATCCGCTGCAACTGCCGCGATCGGTTCAGGCGCATCTCGTCGCGCAGAAACCACACGGTAACCGAACCGACAATGACCCACATGGCCAGCAACTGCCAGAGCATGACTGCCTCCTGTTGAGGGCCCTGTCATAGCTAATGAGCGGTTAATGCGGAAACGGCTTCGCCCGTTAGGCTTAATGGCTAAACTTGCGCCAACTGCCCCGGCAGCGGGCCGCCGCGATTGAGCGCTACCAGCATGGCGCGGACCTGAAGTTCGGCCGCCTTGGTCACGGCCTTGCGGTTGTCGGTCTCGCGCAGGGGCAGGGGCTCGGCAAAGGCGATGGTGACATCCTTGAGCGGCCCGGCCAGGATATCGCGGATATTCTGGCCGACCGACTTGGACTTGATCCAGGCAATGAGCGAGCGCTCGTTGCGGCTGACCGGCAGGCCCTGCAACCGCGTATAGGCCACGGTGACCGGCTGGATCACCACATCGCGGGCCCCGGCCTCGATCATGGCATGCTGTGCGGCGCCGACCAGGGCCGAGCGGAACGGCAGCACATGGGTGCCGATATCGGACTGACCCTCGGCGAACAGCAGCACGGCATTGCCGCTGGCCATATGCTGGCCCATGGCCTGTGCGGTGCGTCCGGTCTCGGACCGGCGCGTGCGGTCGGCATAGATGGTGCGCTGCAGATTGGCCATCATGCCGACGAAGAACCAGTCGCGCACCTCGCGCTTGGCCACGAAGGTGACATTGGCCACCGAGCCCAGTGCGACGATATCGGTCCAGGAAATATGGTTGGAGACCATCAGGGTCGGGCGGCCGGTCGAGGGGGTGCCGATCACATGGACGCGCATGCCCAGGAACAGGCAGCCCAGGCGATGGAACGCGCGTGGCAGGACCTGCCAGAATGGCAGGCGCAGAGCCACGATCAGCGCCTGGAGCGGAATGACCACGATCAGAAACGGCACGAAAATGAAGATGAAGAACAGCGTGCGGAACAGCATGAGATAGACTCAGGATGCCTTGTCGTCTTGGATCGGCACGGCATAGAGCTCGAGCCGGTGATCGACAAGGCGATAGCCCAGGCGCTTGGCGATGACCTCCTGGATGGCCTCGATTTCCTCATTGCGGAACTCGATCACCTTGCCGGTGCGCACGTCGATCAGGTGATCGTGGTGCTCGTCGGGGATAAGCTCGAAGCGGGCCCGCCCATCCTTGAAATCATGCTTGGTGATGAGGCCGGCTTCCTCGAACAGGTTGACGGTCCGATAGACGGTGGACAGGGAAATGCGCGGATCGACCTGGGAGGCGCGGCGGTAGAGCTCCTCGACATCGGGATGGTCCTTGGACTCTTCGATGACGCGGGCCACCACGCGGCGCTGTTCGGTCATGCGCATGCCGCGCGCAACGCAATTGTCTTCCAGCGTCGGGTCGGGAGATTTCGTGTTCAAGCCAGACACTCCTGCACTCGCCTGATCATGGGGTTAACCAAGATCGCGCGCCATGACAAGCGCGGTGGCCGCCGAGCCATCGGGCCGCGGATAATAGCCCTTGCGGGTCGAAATGGCTTCAAATCCGAGCCGCTTGTAGAGGCGGATGGCGGCCAGGTTCTGCTCATCGACCTCGAGGAACATGCGCCGGGCCGGCGACAGCATGAGATCGGCAAAGCCGGCCTCCATCAGCGCCCGGCCCAGCCCCTTGCCGCGCCATTTGGGATCGACCGCGATGGTCAGGAGTTCCGCCTCGTCGGCCGCCAGACGGATCAGGGCAAAGCCGGCAATGCGGCGCCGCGAATCGCAGGCGATATAGGCCGGGCTTGCCGCATCGCCCAGGAAAGCGGCGAAATCGCCGGTCGGCCAGCCACGAAAGAAGCTCTGGCCGTGAATGCGGGCGAGATCCTTGGCGTCGCGCGTCTCGGCCGGCTCGATATGCAGCCCCCCGGGGGCCATCCAGAACTTCATCATGGGCGCCGCCTCGGAATCCGGGCCGCATCCTGCGGCTTGGCATCGGCATCCCGGATATAGGTCGCATGGGGTGGGAAGGCCAGGGGATCGGCTTTGGCCGCGAACAGGGCCACGGCGCCGATGGCCGCGAACGGCTCGGTGATGACCGCCATGCCGGCGGCGATGGCGTCTTTGGCGGACTCCATGGGCAGGAGCCGGGCCGGCGTCAGCGGCTGCCCGGGCGCCGAGAATGTCTGGACATAGGCTTCCTCGCGCCGGGCATCGATCAGGACGGCCAGCGGGCCGGCTTCTGCGCCCAGGGAGACCGCCAGCAGGCTCGGAATGCCCAGGACCGGCAGGCGTCGTGCCACGCCCAGGCCGCGCGCCGCCGAGAGCCCGATGCGCAGGCCGGTAAAGGAGCCCGGCCCGGTGGTGACCGCGATGCGCTCGATCCTGGCATGGTCGACGCCATTGCGCCCGAGGAGGGTCTCGATGCGATCAAAGAGGATCTCGGCATGGCCCTTGGCAATGTCCTCGATCAACATGTCGACAGCCCCGTCCGGTGTCGCCAGTGCCAGTTGCAGGCGCGGCGCGGCGGTGTCGATGGCAAGGGTCAGGGGCTGGGTCATGAGGTCTGAACCTCTAGCTCCGCCACTGTCCCAAGTCCACCGCCTTGACGGCCCGAAGCGGCACGACCACCTTGCCGTCATGCCCAGTGATTCGCTTCCGCTTCATTCATGACCTGGCTGGCCGAAACTGCCATGTTGAGCCAGGGCTGGCGCCGCTTTCTGCTGCTCGTCCTGGCTGGCGCCGTGGCGGGCCTGTCGGTGCCGCCGCTCTTCATCCTGCCGGCCCTGTTCCTGGCCATGCCCATCTGGGTCTGGGCGCTCGATGGCGCCGAGCGCGGTCGCGGCTGGCGGCGCCTGTTCGGCCCCGCCTTCGCCATCGGCTTTGCCTTTGGCTGGGGCTATTTTCTCGTGGCCTTTCACTGGCTGGGGGCGGCATTTTTCGTTGATGGCGGCTGGGTGCTCTGGGCCATGCCCTTCGCCATTGCCGCACTGGCGGCGCTCATTGCCCTGTTCTGGGGCCTGGCCAGCGCGCTGGCGCACCTGTCCTGGAGCCATGGCTGGGTGCGCATTCTCACCCTAGCGGCATGGCTGGCCCTGGCTGAGTTCGCCCGCGGACACCTGTTCACCGGCTTCCCCTTCGACCTTTTGGGCTATGCGCTGACCGGCAGCGACGAGATGATGCAACTGGCCTCGGTGATCGGGGTCTATGGCCTGACCTTCCTCGCGCCGCTCCTGGCCATGACCCCGGCCCTGGTCTGGCCCGGGGACGACCGGAGCTGGTCGCACCGGCTGGCGCCGCTGTTCCTGGCGCTCTTCGTGATCGCAGCGCAGCTCGGCTATGGCTGGAACCGGTTGACCGGAATCAGCGCCACCGAGCGCACCGATGTGACGCTGCGCCTGGTACAGCCGCTGGTCTATGAACATGCCGATTTCGGCAATGTCGACCCTGTGGCGCTGGTCGACCGGCTGATCATGCTGTCCGACATGCGCATGGACCCGACCGATCAGGGCCTGGCCGATATCACCCAGCTGGTCTGGCCCGAATCGAGCCTGCCCTTCTTCCTCGAAACCTATCCCGAGGCGCTGGCGCGCATTGCCCGCATGCTGCCCGAACAGGCGAGCCTTTTGGCCGGGGTGCCGCGGCGCCCGCTGGCGCTGGCCGAAACCGGCTCCACCCAGCCGCCGTTCAACTCGGTCGTGGCCATCGACACCGAGGGCGAGATCATTGCCTCCTATGACAAGGCGCATCTGGTGCCGTTCGGCGAATATCTGCCTTTTGCGGATTTCTTTTCGCAATTGGGGATCACCCAGTTCGTGCCTGGCGCCGATGGCTGGTCCGCCGGCGATGTGCGGCGGCGGCTGATGAGCCTGCCCGGCGCTCCTGCGCCGCTGGTCCTTGTCTGTTACGAGATCATCTTCTCCGGCGACCTGGGCGAGACCGAAGGCGCTCAATATCTGCTCAATGTCACCAATGACGCCTGGTTCGACCGCTCGATCGGCCCGGCCCAGCATGCCCATCATGCGCGCCTGCGCGCCGTGGAGGAGGGCATGAGCTTGGTGCGGGCGGCCAATACCGGTCTGACCTTCGCCACCGATCCCCTGGGTCGGATTACGGCGCAACTGGTTCCCGGCCAGATGGCCGCGCTGGATGTTCGTCCGCATCAGAAGCTGGACGGAACGGCCTTTTCCCGCCTGCGCCACTGGCCCTTCCTCATTGCCGTGATCGCCGGCATCCTCTGCGGCTTTGTCGCGGCGCGCGGCCGCCCCCGGCGCCAGCGCGGCCAGCTCTGAACGATTGCAGCGGCCGCGTCGAACCGCGGGCGGTTCAATCGTCATGTCCATGCCGATGGGCGGCAAGCGCAACCTGGGAGACGATCATGGCGGACATGCAATGGGCCCTCGATGGGCAGGGGACCGAGCTTTTCGCCGGCATACCGGTCAGCGACTTCGATCGCGCCCTCGACTGGTACCGGCGCTTTTTCGGCTGCGAGCCGGCCTTTTTCCCCAATGATTTCGAGGCGGTGTGGGCGATCGGCCCCCAGCGCTGGTTCTATATCATCGTCGATGCAGGACGCGCCGGTGGCGCCGTGCAGACCCTGATCTGCCAGGACCTCGAGCCGCTGATCGCGACCCTGTCGGCAAGGGGAATAGATTATGTGGCTGAAGAATTGCCCGCCGAGGGCGTCCGCAAAGTCATGTATGGCGATCCCGATGGCAATGAGATCGGGCTGGGGCGCGTTCCGGCTGTCTGACCGCCCAAAAGCACAAAGGCCGCGCATCGGGGATGCGCGGCCTTTGCTCAAAATTGGTGCCCAGAAAAGGACTCGAACCTTCACGCCTTGCGGCACACGGACCTGAACCGTGCGCGTCTACCAATTCCGCCATCTGGGCGACGGGCGTGTAACTAGGGTGCCCTCGGCGCATTGTCAATGCGCTTTGATGGGCTTTCAGAAGTTTGCCCCGTCCCAGTGCTTTATCGCGGCACGATCAATGCCCGGCGGGACATCGAGACAGTTCACATTGACCATGACCATCTCGTTCCCCTTGCCGTCCGAGCCGCGCGCAAACGATTCGATGCCGCAGGTCTTGCAGAACAGGTGATCGATCTTTTCGGTGTTGAAATGATAGAGCGTCAGGTTGTCCGCGCCGTCCAGAAGCGTGAACTGATCGGCCGGCGCCGACTGCATGACCCAGCCCAGACGCCGGCAGCGCGAGCAATTGCAATCGCCCAGTCCCGAGAGATCCGTATGGATGGTGAAGCGGACAGCGCCGCAATGGCATGAGCCGTGATGGTCCTGAGCTTGGGGCATGTTGAACTCCTTTTGTGAGAACAAATAAAGAACATGCAAGGCGGAGAGTCAATCGCTCCGCCTATGAATTGCCGGTGCACCAAGGCTCGACAGGGGCAAGGCCCATGCGATAGAAGCGGTCAATTGCCGCCTCACCCGGAGCCCCGCCATGGACCGCACAGAACCCAAGCTCGTCACCGTTTTCGGTGGATCGGGATTTGTCGGCACCCATCTCGTGCAGTTGCTGGCGCGTCAGGGCCACCGCATTCGCGTGGCGGTGCGCCGCCCCGATCTTGCCGGTGAAACCCGCATGTTCGGCAGCGTCGGCCAGGTCGTGCCGGTACAGGCCAATATCCGCAACCTGGCCTCGGTGGAACGCGCCGTGGCCGGCGCCGATATCGTCGTCAACCTTGTGGGCATCGGCTTCTCGCGCGGCGCCCAGTCCTTTGAGGCTGTCCATGTCGAGGGCGCGGCCAATGTGGCGCGCGCGGCGGCCCAGGCCGGTGTCCGGACCCTGGTCCACATGTCGGCGCTCGGGGTCGAAAAGGCCGCCGAAGTCAGTGCCTATGCCGACAGCAAGCTGCGCGGCGAAGCAGCCGTTGCGGCAGCCTTCCCTGGCGCGATCATCCTGCGGCCCTCGCTGATGTTCGGCAAGGGTGACGGCTTTTTCAACCTCATGGGCACCCTGGCCCGCCTGTTCCCGGTCATGCCGCTGGTTTCGGGCGAGACGCTGTTCCAGCCGGTCTATGTCGGCGACGTCGCCGAGGCCCTGGCCAAGTCCACGAAGGGCGAGGTCAAGCCGGGTCGCATTTATGAACTGGGCGGCCCGCTCGTGGAGAGCCACAAGCTGCTGATGCAGCGCATTCTGCGCGAAGCCGGCCGCAACCGGCCCCTGCTGCCGGTTCCTGCCGGGCTGATGAAGTTCAAGGCGGCCTGCCTCTCCATCCTGCCGTTCCGGCCGCTGATCACCGCCGATCAGGTCGATCTGCTGGGCGTCGACAATGTCGTTTCCGACGCGGCCAAGAAGGACAAGCGCACCCTGTCTGCCTTCGGCATTGCCCCTACGGGCATGGATGAGGTTCTGCCCACCTATATGTGGCGCTTCCGCCGCCATGGCGAATTCGACCGCGAGGACACCAGCGGCGACAAGGGCGTCGCCGCCTGACCTGGCTGAACCAGACCAAGCTTTGAACCCCGGTGCCGGCACCGGGGTTTTTGTTTTGCGCGCATACATCCAAAATAGTCGTAAGATATATCTTGAAAGCGCCGCCTCGCGTGCCAATCTCCTGGCCATGGGTCTTTGAAACATATCTGGAGATACATCATGAACGATTGGAAAGACACAGACATGAACTGGCGCCGCTTCGAGCGCATGGCGCGGCGCGGCTGGGGTCGCATGCAGAACCTGGCCGGCGAGGAATTCGGCAATTGGGGCGGCAATATGCGCGTCGGGCGGATGCTGGCATCGGGCGATCTGCGTCTCGTTGCCCTCTACCTCATCGAGCAGCAGCCGCGTCACGGTTATGATCTGATCAAGGCGGTGGAGGAGCGGTCCAACGGCGTCTATTCGCCCAGCCCCGGCATCGTCTATCCGGCCCTGACCTATCTGGAAGAAGCCGGCTATGTCACCTCGGCGGCCGATGGCAACAAGAAGCTCTATACCATCACCGATGACGGTAAGGCGCATCTCGAGGAAAATCGCGAGGCGGTCTCCTCGACGCTGGATTTCCTCGGCCGCACCGGCGAGCAGATGAACCGCTTCCGTGAATTCGTGAAGGCCGATTGGCCTTTCGGCGGCGAGGGGCGCCCCGAAGATGGCAATGTGCCGCCCCATTGGGGCGAGCGGCGGAGCCATGCGGACCACGACCGCCCCATGCAGGATGCCATTCCCGAACTGGAGGCGGCCCGCAAGGCGCTCAAGCAGGCGCTGAAGAAGGCCCGCCGGGGCAGCGAGGAGCAGCAGCGCCGCGCCGCTGACATCCTCCGCCGCGCTGCGGCCGAAGTGGATAGCTTGGGCGATGACGAGGTGGATATTTAGTCGTCACTCTGAATAAGGAAGCGGGCCTTTTGGGGCCCGCTTCCTCGTTATTTCAATGGCAGGAAGACGTCGACCACCACTTCATAAGCCTCCATCCCTGGGACCGTTTTGAGTTGGCGCCGGCAGTAAACCGGAAAATCGCGGAGTTCTTCGCCGCTCTGGGGCAGCCATTCGCGATAGAGATACAGCGCAGCGGGTTCTAGATTGGTGCTGTTGCCGGGAAAGCGCAGCACCGCGCATCGACCGGCGGGGATTTCCCCCGGTTTCACCTGCCATGGATTGGGTGTGACCAGCTCTTCAGTCTCCACGCACAGGTCCATGCTGTAGCCGGCCGGATCGTCTGGCTCGCGCTCGGATCGAAAAACCATGTAGGACGCGCTTGTTTCGGGTCGGCGCCCATTGGCTGCGCGCCAGGCCATGAACTTCTCTCGGGTCTGAGGGATCGTCGATCGATCACCGCGATGTTCGATCATGGCGACCGCGACGGCAGGACAATCACAGATGGTGACGTCCCCGGGTTCGAAATTGATATGCATGAGTCTGCTCCTGGCAGTATCGAGGGGACCGAAGGCGGAAAGCCACTCAACCCAGTCGGGAGCATTTCGAAATGCGGACGGCGATTGACCCAGCCGCTGCCGGAAGGCCCGGGCAAATGCATCGGGCGCCTCATATCCCGCATCCATGGCAATTTCGGTGATGCTGGTCTCGGCCATGCCGAGTTGCCCGGACGCGTGTCTGAGACGCGTGAGCTGGACATATCGGTTCAGCGAAATCCCAAACAGCGCCGAAAACTGCCGATGGAAGTGAAACGGGGAAAAGGCCGCGACGGCGCTGAGTGTAGCGAGATCGAGCCTCTCGTCGAGATGCCCGTCGATGTGATCGAGAACTCGCTGCATCCGAGCCTGGTAGTGGTGAATTGCGGTCATGGTCCGTCCTGAGTGACGGGCATATTTAGCCGCGCCGCGCCTTGCCCCGCTCGACCGATCTTGCTCTTCGTGCCGCTAAACGCCCGGCTTGGTCTTCAGAAAATCGAGCACCATCTGCACGGCATGGGCCTCGCGCTCCTGCACCATGTTGACGCTGGTCAGGTCGCGTTCGAAAATGACCGACAGCGTGGCAGTGTTGGAGACGTAAAAGAATCCCAGCGCCGCCACCGAAATATAGAGTTGCACCGGGTCGACATCGCGCCGGAAGGCGCCCGAGGCGGCGCCGCGCTCGATAATGGCGGCGATCTGGCCGACCAGCGGGGAATGCAACGCCTTGATATCGGGCAGCGTCCGCAAGAACCGCGCATTCTCGATGTTTTCCGTGCCCAACAGGCGCGGGAACCAGGGATTGGCCAGAAAGTGCCGGAAGGTGAAACGCACCAGCCGGTCCATGGCCTGGACCGGATCGTACTGATCAAGGCTCAGGGCCCGCTCGCCCCGCCTGATCTCCTGATAGGCATCGAGCAGCACCGCCCGGTAGAGGTCTTCCTTGTTGCCGAAATAGTGGTAGAGCAGGCGCTTGTTGGCGCCCGCCCGCTCGGCGATCGCATCCACCCGCGCCCCTTCAAATCCACGATCTGCGAACTCCACCCGCGCGGCAGCGAGAATGGAGGCCTTGGTCTTGGCCGAGTTTCGCGGACGTCGGGTCGTCTCAGCCTTTGGCTTGGACGCCTCCGCGATTGCGGGTGAAGAGGGCACGGACACGTCGGTTTACCGCCGGGATGGACATGAGGATGGTGACAACGATGACGAGGCAGATAACAGCAGAGATCGGGCGGGTAAAGAACGGGCTCGGATCGCCATTGGTCAGCATGAGCCCGCGCCGGAGATTGAGGTCGAGCAGGTCGCCCAGGATAATGCCCAGCACCAGCGGGGCCATGGGATATTTCATCTCCCGCAGGATGAAGCCGACAATGCCGAACCCGATCATCACATAGACATCGAACATGCGCTGGGTAATGGCGAAGGACCCCACCACGCACAGCACATAGACGACCGCCATCAGCCGCTCGCGCGGGACGGACAGGACCGTCAGGAGCGGCTTGGTCAGCGTCAGCCCGAAGACCAGGATGCCAATGGTGGAGAAAAACAGGATCGCCACCACCTGGTACAGAAATTCCGGATTTTCCGTCATCAGCAGCGGCCCGGGCCGGATGCCGTGAATGAACATGGCGGCGATGAGGACCGCGGCCGCCGCCGAGCCGGGCAGGGCCAGGGTCAGGGTCGGAATCATGGCGCCGGGAACCACGGCCGAATTGCCGGTTTCGGCGGCGATCAGCCCTTCCTGGCTGCCCTTGCCGAACAGGTGCTTTTCCTTGCTGGTGCGCTTGGCCGCCGCATAGGAGGCCCAGGCCCCCACATCTTCGCCGACGCCCGGCACGATGCCCACGAAGGTGCCGATAATGCCCGAGCGCAATGTGGTCCACTTGTAGCGGAAGACATCGGCGAAACGCGGAATGACCCGGTCGCCCGTCGAGACGATCCGTGCCTGGGCATGGCGTTTCATCACGCCGAGGATTTCGGCAAAGCCGAAGGCGCCGACCATGGCGGGGATGAGATCGACGCCGCCGCCAAGGGCCGGAATGCCGAAGGTGAAGCGCTGATGGGCATGCAGGGTCTCCATGCCGACCATAGCGACAAGCAGGCCCAGAATGCCGGCGATATAGCCCTTGAGCGGATCGTCGATGGCCGTCAGTTGGCCCGAAATGATGACGCCGAACAGGGCCAGCCAGAAGAATTCATAGGTGCCGAACTTGAGGGCGGCCTCGGCGAGGAGCGGCGCGATCATCGCCAGGGCGACAATGCCCACCAGCGTGCCGAGGGCCGAGGAGGTGGTGGCCAGGCCCATGGCCGTCCCGGCCTTGCCCTGCAGGGCCAGCGGGTGACCATCCAGCGTCGTCGCGGCACTGGCCGGGGTGCCGGGAATGGAGAGCAGGATGGCGGTGCGGCTGCCGCCGTAAATGGCCCCGGAATAGAGGCACATGAGGCAGAGGATCGCCTGGTCCGGCGCCATCTTGTAGGTCAGCGTGACCAGGAGCGCCACGCCCATAGTGGCCGTCAGCCCCGGCAGCGCGCCAATGACGATGCCGAGCAGGGTTGCCCAGGCGATGTTGAACAGTGACAGCGGGGTCAGGAAGTGCGCCAGGCCATTGCCCAGCATGACGAGACCGTCGAGCATGGGTCTTCCTTCTAGGGCAGGCGCACGAGAAAGGCGCGTTCAAAGACAAGGGTGACGATGCCGGACGTGGCAATGGCCAGGCCGAGCGCCCAGAGGCCGGATGTGAGCAGCGGCCGCCGCGGCTCGGCCAGCCAGCATTCGAACACCAGGATGAAGGCAAAAACGAACAGGCCCGTGGCCGCCCAGAAGGGCATATTGCCGATCAGGACCAGCGTATAGAGCAGGGCAAGGCCCATCACCACCAGGGCGCGTCCGGCGGCGCCGGACAGCAGGGCGCCCTGCAATTGCTGCCAGCCGCTTTCGGCTTTCTGGCGCAGGGAGCGAACCGAAAGTATGACACCGCACAGGGTCAGGCTGAGGCTCAGCATGCCCGGCACCAGGCCCGGAATGGTCATGGGATGAATGCGCCGCACTTCCAGCCTGTCCATGGTCCAGGAGGCGTAGAAAATGGCAACACCGAGGATGATGAAGACCAGGCCCGTCAGCAGGTCCGCCTTGATCATGCCGGGCGCGGGCGCCTCGTCGTCCGGGGTCGGAATTTCGGTTGTCATCTGTGTTGAGCCTTGTGGCCGTCGGACTGTACCAATCCGCTGCGGTCATCGTTTGGGTTGATCGGGCGGATCAGCGGCCCGGGCAGGATATGGACCACCGGGCCCCGGCTGGTGCCGGAGCCCGGTGACATTGAGCGGTAGACCCTGCCCTTACATGCCCACTTCGGTGCGGGTTTCGCAGTCGATGCCGATCGTGGACGGATCGTTGACCGCTTCGCCGCGTTCGACGGCATCGCAGGCTTCCAGGATTACGACCGGCATGGCCTTGGCCCGGGCCTCGGCGCCGTAGGAGGGTGCAAACACCGCGCCGAAAGTCTCGGCATAGGTCTTGATCTCCTCGGCATTCATGACCTTTTCGGCCCAGATCTTGTCGAGCGTGGCCACGACCTCATCCGGTACGCCCGCCGGCACGAAGATGCCGAAATAGTCGGGCGCCAGTGCCATGTCGGGGATCCAGTCGGTGATCGGGGGGATCGGGTCGACGCCCTCGAGTTCCAGGGGCTGGTCGGACAGCACGGCCAGGGCCTTGAGACGGCCGCCGCGGATAAGCTCGGTCTGTTCCACGGCCAGCTGGGTGGTGACCATGGCTTCGCCCGAGGCGGTGGCGATGGCGGCCGGTCCGCCGCCGTCATAGGTGATCATGTTGTAGGGGAAGCTTTCGGCCGCGCCGGAGAGGGCCGCAATGGCGGTGCCGCCCGACGAGGTAATGCCGGCCGTGGCCACGGTGATCTCGTTGCCGCGGGTCTTGAAGGCTTCCAGCAATTGGCCGAAATCCTCGAACTCGCTATCGGCCGGAACCGAGACGACCGGGACATTGGCGACCGACAGATAGATGTGCCAGTCGTCGATATTGGTGTTTTCGACCAGGCCCGACACCGAATAGGTGGCGTTATTGGCAATGGCATTGGCCGTCCAGGTGTAGCCGTCCTTGGGGGCGTTGAGCACTTCCTGGGTACCGATGGCACCCGATGCGCCGGGCTGGTTGACCACGACAACCTCGACGCCCAGGGCTTCCGCCAGGATCGGCGCGGTGACGCGGGTCACCTGATCGGTGGACCCGCCGGCACCCCATGGCACGATCAGGTTGATCGGGCGGTCCGGTTTCCACTCCTGGGCAAAGGCGGCGGTGCCGGCCAGAGAAGCCAGGGCCGTGGCCGAAACCAGGACAAGTCGCAGGGACTTCTGCATCGTCTGATATCCTCCCAATATTGCGAGGCCCGTTCTTGTGGCCTTCGGTGCAAGACTTGCGCCGAACCGGTACCCTGTCAAGCACGAAGTAACCATGTGGTGACCTCAGGTCGTGCGCCCAACGGCCGGTAAACTGTTGTCGGCACGCATAGAAAGGTTCTATATCGAGACCTGCCTGCCCCGACCGAACTGGTCCGTGAACGTTTTCGGAGAGTGACATGGATTTTGATCCTGCCCGCTTGGCGATCATGGCCCTGGCGCTGGCGGCGGGCGCCATCGTCAAGGGCGCGACCGGCATGGGCCTGCCGCTCGTTGCCCTGCCGGTGCTGACCACCGTGTTCGGATTGCAGCATGCGGTCGGCATCATGGCCATTACCCAGGTCCTGACCAATTGCATGCAGATCTGGCAGTTTCGCAGCGAGGCGCGGTCCGAGGGGCTGGGCTTCCTGCCCTGGTTTCTGGTCGCCGCGGGTGCCGGCGTGGTCCTGGGGACCTGGCTCCTGTCCAGCCTGCCGGAACGGGCGCTCATCATCTCGCTCGGGCTGCTGCTCTTGGGCTATTTCCTGTTCAAGATCACGCGGCCGCACCTCACGGTGGGCCCGGAACTGGCACGGCGTGCCGGGCCCTTTGCCGGTTTCGGCAGCGGTGTGCTGCAGGGCGCAACCGGCATTTCGGCGCCAATCGGGGTGACCTTCATCCATGCCATGGGTCTCGAGCGCCGGACACATGTCTATGCTGTTTCGGCCATGTTCCTCACGCTGGGGCTGGTGCAGCTGCCGGCCCTGGTCATCTCCGGCATCATGCAGGCGCAATGGGTTCTCGAGGCGCTGCTCGCCATGATCCCCATCCTGATCTTCATGCCTGTCGGTCAGGCCCTGGCAAAGCGTCTGAGCCGCCGGGCCTTCGACCTGATGATCCTCATCTTTCTCGGTCTGATGGGTCTCAAGATGGTGCTCGGACTCTGATTTTCATGCGAAGCCGCGCGCTTGCCCGCTTGACGGAGCCGCTCGCTCTCATATAGGTAAGTAACTAATCAGTTACACCAAAAAGCTGCGGCTTGGGAGGAATGAATTGGCGGAACAACGCATTGGCATCATCATGCACGGCGTCACCGGGCGCATGGGCTATAACCAGCATCTGGTGCGCTCGATCCTGGCGATCCGCGACCAGGGCGGTATCACGCTGGCGAATGGCGACCGCCTCGTCGTTGACCCGATCATCGTCGGCCGCAATGCCGACAAGATGGCGGCACTGGCCAGAAAGCATAACATCGCCCGCTGGAGCGACGATCTCGACGCGGCCCTCGCCAACAAGGACGACGCGATCTTCTTTGACGCCGGCACCACGCTGATGCGCGCCGGTCTTCTCGAAAAGGCCCTCGCCGCCGGCAAGCACGTCTATTGCGAGAAGCCCACCTCCGACGATCTCGACATCGCCGTGAACCTGGCCAAGACCGCTCGCGCCTCCGGCCTCAAGCACGGCGTAGTCCAGGACAAACTGTTCCTGCCGGGCCTGATGAAGATCAAGATGCTGCGCGACAGCGGCTTTTTCGGCAAGATCCTGTCGGTGCGCGGCGAGTTTGGCTACTGGGTCTTTGAAGGCGACTGGCAGAAGGCCCAGCGCCCCTCCTGGAACTATCGCAAGAATGACGGCGGCGGCATCATCCTCGATATGCTCTGCCACTGGCGCTATGTGATGGACAATCTCTTCGGCGAAGTGCAGGCGGTCTCGTGCCTGGGCGCCACCCATATTCCCCAGCGCGTCGACGAGCAGGGCAAGACCTTCGACTGCGACACCGACGATGCGGCCTATGCCACGTTCGAACTCGAAGGCGGCATTATCGCCCAGATCAATTCGAGCTGGACCACCCGTGTGCGCCGCGACGATCTCGTCACCTTCCATGTCGATGGCACCCATGGCTCGGCCGTTGCAGGCCTTCACAAGTGCTGGACCCAGCATCGCGTCAACACGCCCAAGCCGGTGTGGAACCCCGATCAGCCCCAGACCATGAATTTCTTCGAGGACTGGGAAGAAGTGCCGGACAACTGGCCGGCCGACAATGGTTTCAAGGCGCAGTGGGAAATGTTCCTGCGCCACGTCGCCGAGGACGCGCCATGGCCCTATGGGCTCGAAGCCGGCGCCAAGGGTGTGCAGCTGGCCGAACTTGGTCTCAAGAGCTGGGAAGAGCGCCGCTGGCTGGACGTGCCCAAGCTGGAATTCTAGTCACAGCCCTCCCGCCCCACGATGTCATTCCGGCGCAGGCCGGAATCCAGGCTGAAGACCAGCAGCGGCATCAGGGGTTGGGAGGGGACACAGCATGGACCCCGGCCTGCGCCGGGGTGACATCGCGTTTGTTGAGGCCTTGAGAGACATGACCAGCATCAACCTGCCCAATCCCGACCGCTCCATTTCGCCCTATACGCTGACTGGCGATCCCATTCCCTTCGTCAAGTTCAAGGCCACCGATTTTCCGCGTATTGCCTATTCGGCGGCGCATGTCGTGGCCGATCCGCTGGCCAGCAATGATCCCTGGCTGACCCCGGCCATCGACTGGGACACGACGCTGAAATTCCGCCATCGCATGTGGGATCTTGGCCTTGGCGTGGCCGAAGCCATGGACACGGCCCAGCGCGGCATGGGCCTGACCTGGACCGAAGCCAAGGAGCTCATCCGGCGCGCGCAGGCCGAGGCGCGCACGCGCAGCGATAGCCTCATCGCCTATGGCGCGGGTACCGATCACCTGGCGCCCGGCCCCGATGTCACCATCGACGACATCATCAAGGCCTATGATGAGCAGGTCGGCCTTGTGGAAGGCGAAGGCGGGCGGGTCATCCTCATGGCGAGCCGTGCCCTCGCCGCCGCCGCCAAGTCGCCCGACGACTATGCACGCGTCTATGGGCACGTCCTGAGCCAGGTCAAGCAGCCGGTCATCCTGCACTGGCTGGGCGAAATGTTCGATCCGGCCCTGCAGGGCTATTGGGGCGACATCGACCACGACCGGGCCATGGACGTCTGCCTCGACGTCATCGCGGCCAATGCCGACAAGGTCGACGGCATCAAGATTTCGCTTCTGTCCGCCGACAAGGAAATCGCCATGCGGCGGCGCCTGCCGGCCAATGTGAAGATGTATACGGGCGACGACTTCAACTATGCCGAACTGATTGCCGGCGACGATCAAGGCTATTCCCACGCCTTGCTGGGCATTTTCGATGCCATCGCCCCGGCGGCCTCGGCGGGTCTCGCGGCGCTCGGTCGCGGCAATACCAATGAATTCTTCGACATTCTCGAACCGACCGTGCCGCTCAGCCGCCATATCTTTGCGGCTCCGACACGGTTCTACAAGACCGGCGTCGTGTTTCTGGCCTATCTCAATGGCCTGCAGGATCATTTCACCATGATCGGCGGCCAGCAATCGACCCGTTCGCTGCAGCATCTCGCCGAACTCTTCCGGCTGGCCGACAAGGCCCGCGTCCTCGCCGATCCGGACCTGGCGGCAGCGCGCATGCGGCAGGTTCTCGCCGTCCATGGAGTGGCATCATGACCGAGCGCGGAATTTCCCTCAATCTCGCCACCACCCGCCAGCAATGGGGCTTTGCCGAAGCGGTGGACGGTTGCCTGCGGGCCGGCATCACCGCCATCTCGCCCTGGCGCGACCAGATCGCCGCCATCGGCCTCGACGAGGCTGCCCGCATCGTCAAGCAGAACAAGCTGCAGGTTACCGGGGTCTGCCGCGGCGGCATGTTCCCCGGCGTCGATGCCGCCGACCGGCAGAAGCGGATCGATGACAATCTCAAGGCCATCGACGAAGCCGCGGCCCTCAATGCCGATTGCCTGGTTCTGGTCGTCGGCGGGCTGCCCGAGGGGAGCCGTGATCTCGCCGGCGCCCGCCAGATGGTCAGCGACGGCATTGCCGCCATGCTGCCCCATGCGCGCGCCTCCGGCGTCAAGATCGCCATCGAGCCGCTGCACCCCATGTATGCGGCCGACCGCGCCTGCGTGAACACCATCGATCAGGCCCTCGATATCTGCGAGGACCTTGGCGAAACCGTCGGTGTCGCCATCGACGTCTATCATGTGTGGTGGGATCCCAACCTCGCCAATGCCATTGCCCGGGCGGGGCGCATGAAGCGCATATTCGCCCATCACATCTGCGACTGGCTGGTGCCGACCAATGACATGCTGCTCGATCGCGGCATGATGGGCGATGGCGTCATCGACCTGCCCGGTATCCGCAAGATGATTGAAGACGCCGGCTTTTTCGGGCCACAGGAGGTCGAAATCTTCAGCCAGGACAATTGGTGGAAGCGCCCCGGCGACGAGGTGCTGGCGACCATCAAGGAGCGGGTCGCCACCGTCTGCTGATCCTGAACAAGAAAAAGGCCCCGGATCACTCCGGGGCCTTTTGGCTGAGGCTCGCTACGAGACCTTCTGATAGTCGATGCTGTTGCAGAAAATGCCCTGGCAACCCGTGATCTTGAGCGTCTCGGGGCCGGTCAGTTCCACAATGGCTTTGGCATTGCCGCCATTGAGAGCGATATTGCCTTCCCACTTGGCGGGACCGGTCTTGGTGCCGCGCACCACTTCCTGATCCACGAAAGCCAGGTTTTCTTCGGTCCGGCTGTCGCCCTGAATATCGTTCAGCGTGCCGCAGAGCTGGGTGCCGTCACCGCACAGTTCGAAGGTAAAGGTGGTGCCCCAGCGGTCCTGCCAGACCCCATCGGGGGAAGCGGCCTGCTGGGCAAAGCCCGGAGCGGCGAGGGCAAGGACGGCGGCGGAAGCAATGAAAAGGGTCTTCAACATGGTCATCTCCAGAATCTAGATAGTGAAAGGACTGTCCGGCCAGGGGGCAAAGCCGGATCGTCCAGGGGCAAAAATCGGCTTGTTAGCTCGCCTTGTAGAACGTGATGGTCTGGCACAGGATGCCCATCTGGCAGCCGGTGATATCCATGGCGCCATCGGCCACCATGGTCACTGTGGCGCCAGCATCCTGGCCGCCATAGGTGAAGGTGCCTTCCCACTGGCCGGGCGCGGTCTGCTCGGCCTGGACCACTTCCTGGTTCACATAGGCCAGGTTTTCCGGGGTCCGCGCGCTGCCCTGGATATCGTTGAGCACGCCGCAAAGGGCCGTGCCATCTCCACACAGGGTGACGGTGAGGGTGGTGCCTTCCTTGTCGATCCACGTGCCTTCGGGGCTGGCTGCCGGTCCGGCCAGGGAGGGGGCGGACAGGGCCAGGACCGAAAAGATCGTGGCAGCAAATGCCTTGAACATGACTGTTCTCCGCAATAGTTCGGGCCCGGATCTTGCCGGGCCAAAGTTCGGGTTTAGGGCTTATCTGTTACAAACGCGGCCGTTGTTCGACGGGTTCACCGGGTGCGACAATTTGTGATTGCCGGCCGGTTCACCGAACAGGGCCAATCAGCGCCGAAAGGTCGCAGCCATTTCGACATGACTGGACCAGGCGAACTGATCCACGACCAATAATTGGTCCAGCATGAACCCAGCCTGAACGAGTTGAGCCGCATCGCGGGCGAAGCTGCGCGGGTCGCAGGCAACCATGACCACGTGGCTAAGCCTCGAGGCGGCAATCTCGCGCACCTGCGCCTCGGCACCAGCGCGCGGCGGATCGAGCACAACGGCGTCGAAGTCGAGCTCGAACCGGGTCAGGGGATCCCGGAAAAGGTCACGGGCCTTGGCCGTGATGGCCTTGAGCCCGCGAGCATGGCGGGCCGCCTTGTCGAGTGCGGCGATACCGGCCCGGTCGCTATCGGCGGCCAGAACCGTGGCGTTTGCAGCCAGGCGCAGGGCAAACGGGCCAATGCCGCAGAAGAGGTCGGCCACCTTCCTGGCTTTGCCGACCGCAGTCAGCACATAATCGCCGAGGACCGTTTCGGCCTCGGCCGTGGCCTGCAGGAAACTGCCGATGGGCAGTTCCACCTGGGCCGGACCCATCTTCACCATGGGCGCCTGGGCCTGGAACAGCATCTCCCCATTGTAGGCCAGCCGCGCCACCCCGAACCGGTTGCCGAGGGGAATAAGACCGGCTTCCTTCACGCGCCGCTGACTGCTGCGGACGGTCACATCCATGCCGGTCATCGTGGCGGTGAAGCCGATATCGCAGGGGCCGATCGCAGCGCCGATGGCGCGGGCCAGGTCGGGCGCGCGCCCCAGCGCCGGCACCAGGATCGGGCAGGCATCGAGGTCCAGCAGATCGTGGCTGCGCAATTGCATATAGCCGGCCTGGTCGCGCCGGGCGTGCAGCGTGGCCCGCCGCCGCCCCTCGCCATGGGCGATGACAAAGCGCTCGATCGGAGCCTCTATCCCGGCCTGCCGCAAGGGTTGCTCCACGAGACGGCGCTTGAAGGCGACATAGCTCTCCCGGTCGAGATGCTGCAACTGGCACCCGCCGCATGTGCCGAAATGCCGGCAGATCGGCTCGATACGCTGCGGGGACGGCTCGAGGATCGAGAGCAGGCGGGCGCGCTCACCCTCGATCTCAATCGTGACCAGTTCCCCGGGCAGCACGAAGGGCACGAAGATGCGCTTGCCATCGACGATGGCAACGCCTTCGCCCTTGTGGCCGAGGCTTTCAATCCTGACTGTGGTCGACATGGTCTGTCCGGGGCTTGCTGGGGCCGAGGTACAGCTTTTGTTAGCGCCCGGCAACCGCCAAGCCGGTGCTAGACTGGTTGGGTGCCATTGCGGGCCAGTACATCGCCAGCGAGATAGAGTGACCCACAGATGAGGATACGCGCATCCTGATATTCCGCCGCGGCCTTGAGCGCTGCGGTCAGCGATCGCGCGGCGCGAGCCGGGAAGCCGGCGGCACGGCCGCGGGCGGCAATGTCCTCGGCTGGGTGCGCATTGGCTTCCCCGGGAATGGTCAGCGTCAGGACGGCCGCCGGATGCAGGTCGCGGAACACGGCGAGGAAATCCTCAGGTGCCCGGGTGTTCATCATGCCCATGATCAGCACCAGCGGCTTTTCCGGCATGGCGGCGACAGTACGCGCCAGGGCCGCCGCGCCATGCACATTGTGCCCGCCATCGAGCCAGAGCTCATGGCCCGGCTGCAGCAAGGCGCGCAACTTGCCCTCACGGATCGGCTGCATGCGGGCCGGCCAGGTGACGGTGCGCAGGCCCTGTGCCAGCGCGCGATCATCGACCGGCAGATCGAAATGGCGGCAGGCGGCAATGGCGAGCGCTGCATTGTCGAACTGGTGTGGGCCGGGCAGGGCGGGCGGCGGCAGATCGACCAGACCCGCCTCATCGGAAAAGACCAGGCGCCCGTCCTGCTCGTTGCCGTGGAAATCCTCACCCTGCCAGACCGGCCGGATGTCGAGGCGATGGGCGGCACGCTCCAGCACCTTGCGTGCCTCGTCCTGCTGCAGGCCCATTACCGCCCTGGCGCCACGCTTGAGAATGCCCGCCTTGTTGCCGGCAATTTCGCCCAGCGTATTGCCCAGAAAACCCTGGTGATCATAGTCGATGGGCGTGATGATGGTGCCGAGCGGGTGCTTGACCACATTAGTCGTGTCATAGGTGCCGCCCATGCCGGTTTCGAGCAGCAGGAAATCGGCTTTCGTTTCCGCGAACAGCTGAAACGCGGTCACGGTTGTCACCTCGAAAAAGGTGATCGGCTCGCCATTGTTTCTGGCCTCAACCGCCTCCAGCGCCGCATTGAGCCTGCGCGTGCCGACATATTTTCCCGCCAGCCGGATGCGCTCGTTGAAGCGCACGAGATGGGGGGAGTTATAGACATGAACGCTCTTGCCCGCGGCTTCGAGAAAGGCGCGGAGATAGGCAATGGTCGAGCCCTTGGCGTTGGTGCCGGCCACATGGATCACGGGCGGCAGGTGGTCCTGCGGATTGCCCAGCTTTTCGAGCAGCGGCAGCATGCGATCGAGGCTGAGATCGATCAGCTTGGGATGGAGGCGCGAGAGGCGAGCGAGAATGGCGTCAGTGCGGGACATGTTGGTCTCCAAAGCGTCGCGGCCTGGTTGTGCTCGGCTGATTGCCAGACGCACCAAGCTTCCCTCGGGCCTGACCCGAGGGCCGGCCTGGGAGCCACTGCCGTCGGAGAGCGGCCCTCGGGTCAGGCCCGAGGGCAGGTCGGTGATCGTTTGGGTCTAAAGCGTAGTTTCTACTTCCGCAATTCCCCGCCGGTGGTCTTGGTGACGGCCGCCACCACTGCCGCCGAAACCTTGTCGATTTCCTCGTCGGTGAGCGTCCGGTCCCTGGGCTGCAGGGTCACCTCGATGCCCACGGACTTCTTGCCCTCGCCGACATGGCTGCCCTCGAAGACATCGAAGATGCCGACATCAGCGATCAGCGCCTTGTCGGCGCCGCGGGCGGCCTTGAGCACGGCGGCAGCGGTAACGCTGCGGTCCATGACAAAGGCAAAGTCGCGGCTGACCGGCTGGAACGGGCTGAGGGCCAGGGCCGGCTTGGTGCGCGTGGCCTTCTTGCGTCCTTCGGGCAGGGCGTCGAGGTCGATTTCAAAGGCGCAGACCGGGCCGTCGAGGTCTAGATCCGCCACCAGGGCAGGGTGCAGTTCGCCGAACCATCCCAGGGTCACTTTGGGGCCGAGGACCACGCGGCCACCCCGCCCCGGATGGCTCCAGGAGGCAGCTTCGGGCAGGACCTGGACCTTTTCGATGTCGACGCCAAGTGCGTCGAGAACCGCGGCCAGATCGGCCTTTGCGTCCCAGACGCCAACCGGCGCCGCCTTGCCGGACCAGTGCCGCCCAGCCCCGTCCGGTCCCGCCGTGCCCGTGCGGATGCCGGACGCATAGGTGTGCTGGCCTTCGGGCCTGTCCGAAAGGAATACCTGGCCGACTTCGAACAGGGCCACATCGGCATAGCCGCGATTGCCATTGCGCCGGGCGCCGGCCAACAGGCCCGGCAGCAGCGAGGGCCGCATGTCGGTCATGTCCGAGGCAATGGCATTGGCCAGCTGCCGGTCTTCGGTGCCGCCACCAAAACGGGTGGCCTCTTCGTGGCTGATGAAGCTCCAGGTCACCGCCTCATCCATGCCCCGCGCTGCGAGGGCCCGGCGCGACAGACGGCGGCGGTTCTGGATGGTGGTGAGCATGCGCGGCGCCACGTGGTTGAGGCGGGTCAGCGGCTCGACGGGCACATTGTCGACCCCCACCATGCGCATCACTTCCTCGACGAGATCGGCCTTCATCGTCACGTCCGGACGCCAGCTTGGCACCTTGACGCTGCGCACATCGCCGCTGCCGTCCACGACAAAGCCGAGGCGGGAGAGGATCGCCTCGATCTCGTCTGAGCCGATATCCAGCCCCGTCAGCCGGCGCACTTCCGCCAGCGGGAAGTCCACAATGGTGCCGGGAAAAACGTCGTCGCCGGAAACAGCCGGCTCCATCGCCTCGCCGCCGCACAGCTCCAACACCAGGCGCGTTGCCAGTTCCATGCCCGGCTCGGTCAGCGCCGGATCGACAGAGCGTTCGAGGCGATAACGGGCATCGGAGACGATGCCGGTCTTGCGGCCGGACTGGGCGATGAGATCGGGATCCCAGCTGGCGCATTCCATGAAGACATTGGTGGTGTCCTCGGTCACACCCGAACGAATGCCGCCCATGATACCGCCGAGGCACAGCGGACCCCTGTCATCGGCGATGACGGTCATGGTCTCGTCGAGCGTATAGACCTTGTTATCGAGCGCATCGAACGCCTCGCCGCGCGCATTGCGCAGCACCATCTGCCCCTCGACCTTGTCGGCGTCATAGGCATGGAGCGGGCGGCCCCAGCCCAGGGACACCAGATTGGTGATGTCAACGACCGTATTGATGGGCCGCAGGCCTACGGCCCGCAGCCGCTGCTGCAGCCAATCCGGCGAGGGGCCATTCTTCACATTGGCGATATAGCGGCCGGCAAACTTGCGGATCGCCTTGGGCTCGCCAGCGCTGAACTGGTGCGGCAGGGGCGCAATCGGGCTTGGGCCTTTGGAGGGAACGGCCGACATGTCCGTCGCCTTGAGCGCGCCCAGGCCAAAGGCGGCGAGATCGCGCGCCACGCCATAGACGCCGGTCGCATCGCCCCGATTGGGGGTGATGGAAATGTCGAAGACCACGCCATTGATCCCGGCATAGTCGACGTATTTTTCACCGATCGGCGCATCCGCCGGCAGTTCGATAATGCCGTCATGGTCGTTGGAGAGCTCAAGCTCGGCGGCCGAGCACAACATGCCATTGGACGGGGCGCCGCGAATGACGACGCCCGCCTTGAGTTCGAAATCCTTGCCCGGAATATAGGTGCCGGGGGCCGCAAACACGCTCTTGAGCCCGGTCCGGCAATTTGGCGCGCCGCAGACCACGTCGATCAAGGCGCCGGTGCCCGCATCGACCTTGCAGATATTGAGATGGTCGGAATTGGGATGCGGCTTGGCTTCCACCACATGGGCGACGACGAACTTGTCGAGACGTGCGCCCTGGCTGGCAATGTCTTCGACCTCAAGGCCGATCATGGTCAGCGCCTTGCCGATCTCGTCAACCGAGGCGGTCGTGTCCAGGTGTTCCTTGAGCCAGTCGAGCGTGAATTTCATGGGTTTGGCACCTTAACGATAGTCGCTTTTGCTGCCGGTAATGGTCGGCAGCGCGGCAGAGAGTTTGAACAGTTCGACAAGCGTATTGGCAAAGCCGCGCGCGTCGTCGATGGCCTTGTGAGTGTGCGGGATATGGCCGAAGAACTCGGCCGGCAGCTTGCTCATGCCCCAATCCATATAGGGCGCGCCGCGCAGGGTTCCGGCCATGGTGTAAAGGCAGATGCCGCCGCCGCGAAAAATCTGCCGGCCGCCGAACGGGCCGGACAGGGCCCGCGTATTGGCGAACTCGTCCAGATAGTGGTCCATCCACAAGCCGTCGAAAATCATCGGCGCGGCGACAAAGACTTTTGGCCCCGGCAGGCTCTCCACCCAATCGGCAAAGCGGGGCATGACCACGCCGGGGTCCTCGGCGCCCTCATTGGCGGCGCGCCAGGCTTCGGGCTGGGTCTGCCACCAGGCCATGGTCATGGGATGCTGGCTGCGACCGGCCTTGGGCTTCAACACCGCCTCGAACTCGCCGTGGCGCGTGCCATTGGCCTCGATGGCCACCGAGGCAAAGCTCAGCATGGAATGGTGCAGCGGCGTCGGGCCATCGGCCTCGATATCGGTGACGATGAATATGGGGCGGCTGACTTTTGCATAAAGGTCGCGGCCGGCCGGTAGCACGGTCACGAGCCGAAAGGTTTCGCAGACCACGTCCATGTCCAACGAAAAACCGCCATTGCGGGCGAAATAGGCTTCATGGCCCGCCCGCCACTCGGCATAGGGCCCTTCGCCTTCGCGATCGGTGAAGCCGGGCTCGATCTGGTCAAATCGCTTTGTCTCAACAGACAGCGTCTCGATCACACAGGCTTCCTCGCCCGCGCCATTGAGCACCACGTCACGGCGGCCAACCCTGGGCATGGGCTCCCCACCGGCTTCATAATCGCGCAAGGCCCCGCAGGTCGCCGTCTTGTCGCCCGCCAGCACCAGCGCGAGCAGACGATCGGCCAGCTCCGGGGAATCCCCGAAGCTGAAGCGGATCTGATCCTTGCTGTCCCGACCTGACGACACTTTGAAACGTCCTGGATGTCATCCCCGCGAAAGCGAGGACCTCTGTTAAATGACCTGCATCGGAAACGGGCTTCCCGCTTTCGCGGGAATGACCCGGCTGGTGAAGAACCTTAGGAGGAGAGCCCCCCGAACAGCGTCGGCAGATCCAGCGGCCGGAACCCGTAATGGTCGAGCCAGCGCTGGTCGGCGTCGAAAAAGGCGCGCAGGTCCGGCATGCCGTATTTCAGCATGGCGATGCGGTCGATGCCCATGCCCCAGGCGAAGCCCTGATAGACATCCGGATCGAGCCCGGCATTGGCGATGACATTGGGATGGACCATGCCGCAGCCAAGGATTTCGAGCCAGTCGCTGCCCTCGCCGATCTTGACCTCGCTGCCCGAGCGATCGCATTGCACATCGACTTCCATCGAGGGCTCGGTGAAGGGGAAGAAGCTGGGGCGGAAGCGCAGCGTGACAGTGTCGACTTCGAAGAAGGCCTTGAGGAATTCCTCAAGCACCCAGCGGAGCTGGCCGATATGGCTCGACTTGTCGATGACGAGCCCCTCGACCTGATGAAACATCGGCGTGTGGGTCTGATCGCTGTCATTGCGATAGGTGCGGCCGGGCATGACCACCCGGATGGGCGGGTCCATCGCGGGCGTCAGATAGGACGCGGCCGGCTTTTCATTGGTCTTCTGCATGACGCGCATCTGCACCGGCGAGGTATGGGTGCGCAGAACCTTCTTCACCCCGTCTGCGCCGGTCTTCATGAAGAAGGTGTCGTGCATTTCGCGCGCCGGATGTCCCTCGGGGAAATTGAGCGCGGTGAAATTGTAATAGTCGGTCTCGATATCGGGCCCTTCGGCGATGGAGAACCCCATGTCGGAAAAGATCGCGGTGATTTCGTCGATGGTCTGGCTGATCGGGTGAATGCGGCCGCGCGCGGTCGGAGCAGGCCGCAGAGGCAGGGTGACATCGACTGTCTCGGCCTTGAGCCGGGCATCGAGAGCGTCGGCCTTGAGCGCAGCACTGCGGGCCTCGATCAGGGCGGCAATTTCGCTCTTGAGGCCGTTGATGGCGGGACCGGCTGACTTGCGGTCTTCGGGGGCCATCGAGCCCAGCGTCGCCAGAAGCGCCGAGACCGAACCCTTCTTGCCCAGGGCGGCAACCCGAACGGCATCGAGCGCGGCTTCGGTGTCGGCAGCGGCGATCGCAGCGCTCAGTTCGGCGCGCAGGGTTTCAATCTGGGTTTCCAAGGACATGTTTCTCTCAACTCGGATGGGCTGCGGTCGGTGTTAGAGCATTTTGGGCCTTTTAAGTCAGGCCCAAAAAAATCGATAAGGTCTGCTTTTGGTCTGCCGCAGGCCCGCCATTCGAGCAAAGCTCTCATGGCCTTCTTGCCTGAAATCGCTTCACTGGAGCGATTTCGCCTTCGGCCGGCGCGAAGCCAAAACAAAACGCCCCGCGCCAGCCCTTTCGGGCGGCGCAAGGCGCGATTTCGACCTCAGCGGACTGGGGTGCTTAAGCGGTGACGCGGGCGTGGGTGGTGGTGTCCACGCCTTCCAGATACGCCAGCGCTGCCTTGGCCTTGGCGACCAGGGCGGCGAACGCTTCGGGCTGGGTGATCGCGAGATCGCTCAGCACCTTGCGGTCGACGGCAACCTCAGCCTTGCTGAGGCCGTCGATAAATCGGTTATAGGTCAGGCCGTGGTCGCGGACGGCAGCGTTGATGCGCTGGATCCACAGAGCGCGGAAATTGCGCTTCTTGACGCGACGATCGCGGTACGCGTACTGGCCGGCCTTTTCGACGGCCTGCTTGGCGATACGGATCGTGGATTTACGACGGCCATAATAGCCCTCGGCGGCCTTCAAGACCTTCTTGTGACGAGCGTGGGCGGTTACGCCACGTTTTACGCGTGCCATTGTTCAGTGTCCTTCCAGCTTAGCGGTTGTACGGCATGTACCACTTCACCAGACCCTCATCACCCTTGGAGAGGATCTTGGTGCCGCGGTTGGTGCGGATGTACTTGGCGTTGTGGCTGATCAGGCGGTGGCGCTTGCCGGCAACGCCGGCCTTCACCTTGCCGGTGGCGGTGAAGCTGAAACGCTTCTTGGCGCCGGACTTGGTCTTCATCTTGGGCATTTTGCGGGTCCTTATTGGTCTTGAACAGGCTTTGGGCCTATCGCTTTCAAAGACCGCCACGGCATGCCTTTTGGCCGGGCGGTCCGGAAGATGCGGCTCTATAGGGGTAAACCGGGCCAATGGCAAGCCCGTCGGGCCTAGCGGCGCGTCGGTTCATAGACCAGGTTGAGGCCCTGGCCCGATCGGCTCGAATGCACCAGCCTCAGATGCACTGGCGGCTCCCCGGTATCGGCGAATATCTTGACGCCGGCGCCGATCATCACCGGGGCCACCTGTAGAAAGACCTGGTCGACCAGCCCAGCCCGCAACAAGGCCGAGCCCAAGGTCGGCCCGAGGATGACGACCATTCTACCCTCTGCCTTGGCCTTGGCCTGTGCCACCGCGCCCGGCAGATCGTGGCCATCGGCCCAGAAATATCTGTCATCGTCTGGGAAGGGCCTGCGCGTGACGACATATTCGGGAATGTCGTCAAGACCATAGGCCTTGGGCAGATCATCCCAGTCTTGCGAAATATCGTAGCCGCGCCGCCCGCCCAGGGTGCAGCCGACATTGGCCATGACGACATCCACCAGCGGATTGTCGGCGTCTTCGCCGTCTTCCATCATGAAGCCGAGGCTGTCATCCACATCGGCGGCAAAGCCATCGAGGCTGATGGCCGTGTGCCAGATGACGCCGTCCCGTTTCAATATGTCCATCTTCCGTCCTCCTTGTGGCGATGAAAACCAGACGAACGGGGGAGGTCTGGATCGACACGCTGACGCTTTTCAGGCCCGCGCCGCCGCAAGCATCGGCTCGATATGATCCTCGAACAGCAGCCCCGGCTCGGCGGCCAGCGCCGCACCATAGGCGGCTTCGGCCGCGAGGGATATGCGCAGGAATCCGGCAAGCCCGTCCACGTCTTCGGGGCTGAGGCCGTAATGTCCCGTCTCCAGCCGGCGCAGGATTTCGGTCTTGCTGGCGATCATCCCGGCGGCGACATCCTTGCCATTGCTCATCGAACCATCGCGCTTGATGTAGTCGTGCAGGGGCGTGCCCAGGTGCTGGCTGGTGGGGATCGTTGAATAGAGCTGCAACAGGAATTCGAGGTCGGTCATGTTGCTCATGGCCGGTTCATAGCGCCCGTCGCCCCGTCGCCGGTCCCAGGCGATCATCGAATCCATAGAGAGATTGACCCACTTGTGCGCGCCGGGACGCAGGGCCTGGTCTGGCCCGGTGCCGACAAAGCGCAGATGGGTGAAATCGGCGGTCATCACGTCAAGCGCCGTGGTGACGATGCCGTGATGGCCGAGGGCCGCCACGCAATGCTCGAGCTTTTGCGGCTTGAGGCGGTCATCGGCATCAAGGATTGCCGCATAGGGTGCCGTCAATTGCGCAAGGGCAACATTGCGCGCGTTCGAAGCGCCCCGGCCCACCCCGCCGCTTGAGCAGAACACCTGCCTTGGATCGTTCAGGCCCTGTTCAGCCAGGAACCCGGCATAATCGAAGCCATCGTCGGCAATGATCCAGTGTTGCCAGTTGGCATGGGTCTGTTCCAGCACGCTGCGCACGGTTGCCGACAGAGTATCCTGCGATTTGAAGGCGGGAGTGATGACAGCGATGACGGACGGCACGGGTCTCTCCACTGGTCTTGAAGCGGGAACGCTTTGGTCCCATATCTGGCTCACGCAATCGGTGCCAGTACCGGGCCGGAGGCGCAAGACGTTGCTTGACGATCAAGGACGCCAGATCATGTCGCGTATTTCGGTGTTTTCCGCACCCTTTCTCCTCGGCTTCGACAGCTTCGAGGAGCGCATCGACCGCCTCGCCCGCTCGGCGGATGGCTATCCGCCTTACAATATCGAGCGCATGCCCGGTGAGGACGGCGCCGAGCTTTTCCAGATCTCCATCGCGGTGGCCGGTTTTTCGTTAACCGAGCTGGAAGTGATGGTGGAGGATAATCAGCTGATGGTGCGGGGCCGGCAGAAAGACGATCCCGGTCGGGACTACCTGCATCGCGGCATTGCAGCCCGGCAGTTTCAACGCAGTTTTCTCCTGGCGGACGGCATGGAGATCAAGGGTGCAACTTTAGGGCATGGAATGCTCGTTGTTACTCTTGAGCGCCCCCGCGCAACCAAGATCGCCCGCAGAATAGACATTCGCTCATTGTGAGGAATTAACCAAGGAAAGGGCCGAAACATGATGGACAGACGCAATTCGGACGCCCTCGTCGACGCCGCCAATCCCCTCAAATCCCTGACGCGCGCCCAGTTCGCAGCGCTGGGGGGCGATGCAGTCGCCTATATCAAGTCGGTGTCGGGTGAAGTGCTGGGGCAGTTCATCAGCGATGCCGAGTTCGACGCCACGTTTCAGTACCAGCTGGTCATGTCCGCCGATGGCACGCCGCTCATGGTGGCCGACACGGCCGACGCCGTGAACGAGTGGCTCGGTGATCGCAATATCGGGCTGGCGACCCTGCATTGAGGCGTTGGCGCCGCTGGACAAAAAACAAAAAACCCCCGGTTCTGCCGGGGGTTTTTCTTTGCGTTCTGTTTGGCTTTACGCCGCGTATGTGGTTTCCACCGGCGCAGTCAGCACCTCGTGCAGGCGCATTGCATCGGTTTCGGCGCGCAATTGCTCGGTGATGGCCTCGGTGCGCAGCAGCCGCGCGACGCGCGACAGGGCCTTGAGGTGGTCGGCCCCGGCCCCCACGGGCGCCAGCAGCATGACCACGAGGTCAACCGGCTGGTCGTCCACTGCGTCGAAATCGATGGGCTGGTCCAGCCGTGCGAACACGGCCGTGACCCCCTTGAGGCCCGTCAGCTTGCCATGCGGAATGGCGATGCCGTTGCCCAGGCCGGTCGAGCCAAGTTCTTCGCGGCTGGTCAGCGCATCCAGGATTTGAGCCGACGTGAAGTCGGTCAGTCCTGACGCGGTGTCCGCGAGACGTTCGAAGAGCTGGCGCTTATTGGTCACGCCCGTGCAGGACAGCACGGCACGTGGCGCCAGTATGTCGGCTAATTCCATTATTTCGCCTTCGGAATCGACTTGGCTTGGCGCGGCACGGGCGGGTCAGTTGCTGCCCAGGGCAGGATCGATCCAGCCAATATTGCCATCGGCGCGGCGATAGACCACATTCAGCCCGCCATGTCCAGCGTGGCGGAACATCACAACCTGTTGTCCACTGAGGTCGAGTTCCATGACCGCTTCCTCAACGCTCATGGCGCGCAGGCTCTTGGTCGTCTCTGCCACCACCGGAGGCGCATAGTCAGCGTCGAGCTCGTCCAGCCCGTCGCTGGCCCCCAGAACGGTATATTGGGCCGTCACGTCGTCGCTGCCATTGGCGCCGCGGCGGTGCTGCTTGAGCTTGCGATTATAGCGCCGCAGGCGCTTTTCGATATTGAGCGCCATGACTTCATAGGCACTGGTGGCATCGCCACCCTGCGCGCTGGCCTGCAGCATGGCCCCCGAATCGAGGTGCACCACGCAATCGGCGCGAAATCCGATGCCGTCCGGGGTCAGGGTGAGATGGCCATCATAGCCCCCGTCGAAATACTTTCCGACGACGGCAGCGAAGTGTTCCTCCGCCTTGCCCCTGAGGGCATCGCCAACATCCATGTTCTTTCCCGAAACGCGTAGGGTCATGGCTTTTTTCCTTTCGGTCGTATGGCTCGACGCGAGAGTCCCAAAGCCGCTTCCCGGCTCGACGGGATCTGCGTCTGTCGACACCACCGATATGGGATGCCGACACCTGCGATGCTAGACCCGGTCCGGGTCGCTGTCCATTCGCATCGGCAGAGACTTACCGCCTATTCAGGGGGTGACAGCCCAATTGGCGACACATAGCCTTCGCGCAGCTGATTTGGGGGTGAGCATGGAGTTTCCGGCCCTGGCCACGGGCGGTGTGACGCCGACCCTGCCCATCTTGCTGGTTGTCTTTGTCGTGCTGGCCCTGGCCGGCGCAATGCTGCTGCTGCTGGCCCTGTTGCGTCGCAACCTGCTGCTGGTGGGCAAAAGGCGCCTCAATCCATTTTCGCCGGCCGATGTTCAGCGCGCCGCCGATCCAGGCCTGTCGACCCGCCGGGCGGGTCAGGTACCCTTCTGGCAGACGCTCTATGCCCGCCTGGCGCTGATGCTTCTCGTCACCGGGCTCAGCGGGGTGATCGTGATGACCCTGGTTCAGCTGTTCTCGTCCTGATCACGATCAGGCGATGGAGGCCAGTTCCTTCTTCTGGCGCCGCCGGATGACCGATGAGGGGATATTCATGCCCTCGCGATATTTGGCCACGGTGCGCCGCGCCACGTCGATCCCCTGCTCCTTGCGCAGCACCTCGGCAATGGTGTCGTCGGAGAGGATGTCATTGGCCGGTTCGGCATCGATCAGCTGGCGGATGCGATGGCGGACCGCTTCGGCCGAATGATCGGCACTGCCATCGGCCGAGGCGATGGCGGTGGTGAAGAAGTACTTCATCTCATAGAGGCCGCGCGGGGTCGCCATATACTTGCTGGCCGTTACCCGCGAGACCGTCGATTCGTGCATGTCGATGGCTTCCGCCACCATTTTCAGGGTCATCGGCTTGAGGTGGGAAATCCCGTGCACCAGGAACCCGTCCTGCTGGCGCACGATCTCGGCGGCGACCTTGGTGATGGTCTGGGCCCGCTGGTCGAGGCTCTTGGTGAGCCAGTTCGCCGTGGCCAGGCAATCCGACAGGAAGGTCTTTTCGGCGGCATCGCGGGTCTTTTTGGTGACCGTGGCATAATAACTGCGATTGACCAGCACCCGGGGCAGGACATCGCTGTTGAGCTCCACCACCCAGCCTCCATCCGGTCCGGGCCGTACGAAGACATCGGGCACCACCGCATCGATCGGGCTTGAATCGAAGGCAAGGCCCGGCTTGGGGTCGAGCAGGCGCAATTCGCCCAGCATGTCCGCCAGGTCTTCGCGATCACAGCCCACGGCCTTGAGCAGGCCGGCCATATTGTGCTCGGCCAATAGGCCCAGATTGTCGATCAGCCGCGCCATCATCGGGTCGAGGCGGTCGCGCTCGCGCAATTGTATGGAGAGGCACTCGCCAACCGAGCGGGCAAAAATGCCGGCCGGCTCGCAGCCCTGCAGCACCTCCAGCACCGCCTCGACATCGGCCAGTTCCGCGCCGAGCAGGTCAGCGACAGAATCCAGCTCGATGGTCAGGTACCCGGCTTCGTTGAGGCCATCGATCAGGTGCTGGGCGATCAGCCGATCGGCCGGCACCCGCAGCAGCATATTGGCCTGGGCTTCGAGGTGTTCGGACAGGAGCGGGCGCGCCGCGACGAACTGGTCGAGATCAGGGGCCTCTCCGCTTTCAAAGCTGCCATTGCGGTCCGGCCCACGATGCACTCCGAGTTCACCAGGTCCCGAATCGGGAAACACATTGTCGACCGAGGTGTCATAGCCATCGGCGATCTGGTCGGCATCCTTGATCCGCTCACCCTGGGCGACGGTGTCTTCATAGGCACTGAGCTCGACCCCGCGCTCGACGGGTTCGGCCGGCTCGACCTCGTCCGGACCGCCCTCCTCGCGCTCGAGTAGCGGATTGCGCAGCAATTCGGCATCGACGAAGGCGCTGAGTTCAAGATGGCTCAACTGCAGCAGCCGGATGGATTGCATCAGCTGCGGCGTCAATGTCAGGGTCTGTGACTGACGAAATTCGAGCCGTGGCGAAAGCGCCATGCTTTTCAGCCTCTTGAGCGTGCAAAAATACCGGCCCTGGGGCCCTTCCCGGCGGCACCATGACTCAAATCAGGCGTCTCGGCAAGTTTCGTGCCAAATCGGCAGATGCGCTCCGGCTAGATCGAGAATGTGTCGCCCAGATAGACCCGGCGGGCTTCCGGATCGGCGGTAATGGTCTCGGGCTTGCCCTGGATCATCACCTTGCCGCCGTGGATGAGATAGGCGCGGTCGACCAGCCCCAGCGTTTCACGCACCGCGTGGTCGGTGATGAGCACGCCGATGCCGCGTTGGGTCAATTGCCGCACCAGTCCCTTGACCTCGGCCACGGCGATCGGATCGACACCCGCAAAGGGCTCATCGAGCAGCATGAACACCGGGTCGGCGGCCAGCGCCCGGGCGATCTCGACGCGCCGCCGCTCGCCGCCCGAAAGCGCCAGGGCGTTGGATTTGGCGAGATGAGCGATCGAAAATTCGTCCAGCAGCGCCTCGAGCCGCAGTTTGCGTTCGGCCCGTCCGCGCACGTGGTTCTCAAGCACCGCCATGATGTTGCCGGCAACGCTGAGGCCACGAAAGATGGATGGCTCCTGCGGCAGGTAGCCGATGCCCAACTGCCCGCGCTGGAACAGCGGCAGGTGGGTGATGGCCGCGCCATCGAGCAGGATCTTTCCCGTGTCGGGTTTGACCAGCCCCATGATCATGGTGAAGACAGTGGTCTTGCCGGCGCCATTGGGCCCCAGCAGACCGACGGCCTCGCCCCGGCGTACCGCCAGGGACACATCGTGCACCACCGAACGCCTGCCAAAGCTCTTGGCAAGGCCATGGGCCACCAGCCAGCCCGTCTGGTCGATGCGGGTGCGGGGTGAAGATGCGTCACTCATTGCGATGTGAACACCCCGGTCACCCGGCCGCCGCCACCTCCGGTGAACGTCGACACATCGGTTTCAAGGTTCACTACGAGTTCGGTGGCGTTCACCGTGCCACTGGAATTGGTGACCTTCACATTGCCGGTGAGGCGCAGCAGCTGGTCCGAGGGGGTGAAGACGGCATTTTCACCGGTGGCGTCCTGGTCCTTGGTCTTGAGGCGTACACCGCCGCTGGCGGTAAAGCTCTCGATATCGGACGTGCCGCCTTCCCCGTAGATGGCGACGACCCGCGGCGCCCAGACCGTCACGGTTGGATGAACGACCTTCACATTGCCGGTAAACACCGCCTCGCTGCGGGTTTCCTCGACCGTGAGCTGGTCGGCACTGATTTCGACCTGCGTCTGGGACAGCGCCGGGCCGGCCAGGAGGGCGAGCAGCAGGGGAACGAGAAGGGCGGTGCGGATCACGGAAGTTTCTCCCCGGGCGTCGAGGCCAATGTGACCACGGCATTGGTAAAGGTCCAGCGAACGGCTTCCGAATCATAGACGAGGCCCTGGGCGCGCACCGTCGTGCCATCGGCATAGTCGACAGTGACGGCGCCGCGCGAGGTCAGGGTCTGTGTTTCCATCTCGATGATCGAATCGGTCAATTGACCCTTGGTGCCGCTGGAATAGGAAAAGTCCGCCAGGCCCGGGACGGTGACGATGTCATTGGCCGTGTCCAATTGCGCATAGGCGGCTTCGGCCTGAAGCGTCGTGCCGTCGGTCCGCGACACCAGGATGCCGGCCTGGTCGAGGTCCAGGACGTCGGTCCGGGTCAGCGGCGCCGCCGCCGACGCGGCCCAGACCCGGTAGGTGGAGCCATCGGCCATCATGCCGGAATATTCGGGTGTCGCCAGGCTAATGGAATCGGGGGAGACCGCGACCTGGCTGATGCCGTAGCGGCTGCCGATATTGGCGAGGACAATCTGGACCACGAGGCCCACCAGAAGCAGGCAACCGCCCGCCGGCACCGCAATGCGCAAGACCCGGACGACATTGTTCCGCCGGCTGAGACGGGCAAAGGCCTGCCTGCGCGTGTCGGCGGACAGAGCGGTCATGGTGCCGGTTCTCCTAGCTATGGGCGAAGATGTCGGTCTCTTCCCAGCCCAGAAGGTCGAGCGCGCACCGCGTCTTGAGGAAGTCGAAGCATTCGCGGGCCAATTCAGTGCGGCCTTCGCGGGCCAGCATGCGGTCGAGGTGGCGCTTGAGGTCGTGCAGGTACAAGACGTCCGAAGCGGCATAATCGAGCTGAGCGTCGGAAAGCTTGTCCCCACCCCAGTCCGAGCTTTGCTGCTGCTTGGAGAGATCGACATTCAGCAGTTCACGCACGATGTCCTTGAGCCCGTGCCGGTCGGTATAGGTGCGCACCAGCTTGGACGCGATCTTGGTGCAATAGACCGGACCCGTCACCACCCCGAACCGGTGCTGGAGCACAGCAACATCGAAGCGGGCATAGTGGAAGATCTTGGTGACACCGGGATCGGCCAGAAGTTTGGTCAGGTTTGGCGCCTCGGTGGCGTCCTGGGGAATCTGCACGACGTCCGCACTGCCATCGCCGGGAGAAAGCTGAACCACGCAGAGCCGGTCGCGATGGGGGTGAAGGCCCATGGTCTCGGTGTCGATGGCGACTTCGCGGCCGTAGTTGGAAAGATTGGGCAGGTCGCCGCGATGTACTCTGATTGCCATGGTTTGGTCCCGGTTTTTGTCGGTTTTCTCTTCGCATAGAGCGATGGCCAATAAAAGGCATGAGCGCGGGGGTGAAAAAATTTGCCGTGAACGGGCGGGTCAGACACATAAAGCTTTCTTTATGTGGTCGTTGCTTTCAGACGGTGGACCTGCGAAAAGCGAGGCTGAAAGTGTGAGGACTGCCTCACACGCGCACTCCCGCGTGCGCCCTCGCCACCAGCTAAGAGGTTTAACGTGGCCCGTTCGTCTTATCTGTTCACCTCGGAATCGGTTTCCGAGGGCCATCCCGACAAGGTCTGCGACCGCATCTCCGACGAAATCGTCGACATGGTCTTCCGTGAGGCCAAGAAGGCCGGCATGGATCCCGCCCAGGTGCGCATTGCCTGCGAAACCCTGGCGACGACCAACCGCGTTGTGATTGCCGGGGAGGTGCGCGTTCCGCCATCCCTCCTCAAGAAGGGTAAGGATGGCGCGGTCGAACACGATGCCGCCGGCCACCCCAAGGTCAATCCGGCCAAGTTCAAGTCTGCGGCCCGAAAGGCCATCCGGGCCATTGGCTACGAACAGGACGGCTTCCACTGGAAGACCTGCAAGATCGATGTGCTGCTACACGGCCAGTCGGCCGACATTGCGCGCGGCGTCGATGAAAACGGCAACAAGGATGTCGGTGCCGGCGACCAGGGCATCATGTTCGGCTATGCGGCGCGCGAAACGCCTGAACTGCTGCCCGCACCCATTTACTACGCCCACCGCATCCTCTCCACCATTACCGACGCCCGCAAGGCCAATCATGGCCCTGCCGGCCAGCTTGGCCCCGACGCCAAGAGCCAGGTGACGGTGCGCTACGAAAACGGCCAGCCGGTTGGCGTTACCCAGATCGTGCTCTCCACCCAGCACCTGGACGAAAGCCTGTCCTCCGAGGACGTGCGGGCCATTGTCGAGCCCTATATCCGTTCGGCCCTGCCCGAAGGCTGGATTGACGATGCGACCGTCTGGCACGTCAATCCGACGGGAAAATTCGTGGTCGGCGGACCCGATGGCGATGCCGGCCTGACTGGCCGCAAGATCATTGTCGATACCTATGGCGGCGCTGCGCCCCATGGCGGCGGTGCCTTTTCGGGCAAGGATCCGACCAAGGTCGACCGTTCCGCCGCCTACGCCGCCCGCTACCTCGCAAAGAACGTGGTCGCGGCGGGGCTTGCCGATCGGGCCACCATCCAGCTCAGCTATGCCATCGGCGTCGCCCGGCCGCTGTCGATCTATGTCGACCTGCACGGCACTGGAAAGGTTGATGAGGCCGATCTCGAACGGGCGCTGGCCAAGGTGATGGACCTGACGCCGCGCGGCATTCGCACCCATCTCGATCTCAACAAGCCCATTTATGCCAAGACCTCTGCCTATGGCCATTTCGGCCGCAAGCCGGGACGGGACGGCAGCTTCTCCTGGGAGAAGACCGACCTGGTCAAGGCATTGAAGGCGGCGGTTGCCTAAGATGGCCCGTGATTGATTGAACGTTTACCCCGGGGGGCTCCCGCGATACCATGTGGCCGCCGATGGGAGCCGAAAAATGTCCGAAGAAGCTCGCGAACCCATTATTGTTTCCACGCCGGGCGTGGTCGGTGGACGCCCGCGCCTGCAAGGTACGCGTATCACCGTCCAGGACGTACTGGGGGCACTCGCTGCAGGTGATACGATAGACGAACTTCTCGTAGATTTTCCCTATCTGATGCGCGAAGACATTTCGGCCGTTCTGCGTTATGCCGCCGATCACGTCGGGCATCAGGGCATCGCGGCGGAGTGAAGTTTCTCCTCGACGCAAATATGCCGGCTCGGCTGGCCGATGTGTTCATTGCCGAAGGGCATGAATGCGTACACATGGAGATGCTCTTGCCGCGCTACGCGCAGGACACGGACATTGCCGCGATCGCCAATGAGATGGGCGCGGTCATTGTCAGCCGCGATGCCGACTTCGTTCATTTTTCACGTGCCGGCCTGCTCGAAGGTCCGCTTGTTTGGGTGCGTCTCGGCAATCTGCGGCGTGCAGCTATTGCCGCCACGTTGCGGACGCGCCTCCCAGCCATAGTCCGGGCAGTCCATGCCGGCGAAACTATCATAGTCTTGCGATGACCGACCACCAACTTCCCAAAACCCGCTCCGGCGAGCCGCGTGCCTTTTTCGGACGGCGCTCAGGCAAGAAACTCCATGGCGGGCAGAAGGCGCAGGTGGCAGACCTGCTGCCCCAGGTTGAACTGCATCTTGGGGACGGGCTCGATCCGCGGCAGATTTTTCCCGATGCGAAACGCATCGTGATCGAAATCGGTTATGGCGGCGGCGAACACCTGGCGCGCAAGGCAGCCGAGGAACCCGGTACCGGTTTCATCGGCTGCGAAGTGTTTACCGGCGGCATCGGCAAGATGGTGCAGGCCATCGAGGCGCGGGCGCTCACCAATGTGCGGCTCTATACCGACGATGCGCTCAAGCTGCTCATGGCTCTGCCGCCGGCCAGTGTCGATGCGGTCTATCTCCTCTACCCCGATCCCTGGCCCAAGACGCGTCACCACAAGCGGCGATTTGTCTCTCCGGTGACCCTGGATGAACTGGCGCGCGTCATCCGGCCGGGTGGCACGTTCTTTTTCGCCACCGATATCGAAGACTACGCCAATTGGACGCTTGCCCATGTCCTGCGGACCGAGGATTTCGTCTTTTCGCCGCCGGCCCCGGCCAGCTGGCACCAGCCCTATCCGGGCTGGCAGCCGACCCGCTACGAGCAGAAGGCGCGGCGCGAGGGGCGCATGATCAGTTTCTATTTTTCTTTCGCCCGCAGCTAGGGGCTGGTGCGCCGCGCACAGGCGTATGGCGCGGCACCTTGTCAAAGTTTAATCCGGCCGGGCTCTGGACCTTGGCGGCTGACGACCCATATCGGGGAGGCGTCATCCCGGAGCCAGACATGTCCATTTCCGCGCCAGAGGGCACGTCCAGTCACCATATGCTTGCAGTCCGTCCAAGCAAATGGACCCTTGTTGTGGTGGTTCAACTGGGGGAGGGGCCACGCCGCTTCGGCGAGTTGCGCCGCGATCTGGGCGGTGTTTCGCAAAAGACGCTCACCGCCGTTTTGCGGGAACTGGAGCGCGATGGTTTCGTATCGCGCGAGGCCTTTGCGACGATCCCGCCGCGCGTCGACTATGATCTCACCGAGCTCGGGCGGGAACTACTCGAGCTGGCACATGGCTGGCGCCATTTCGCCATGCGCAATCGCCAGCGCGTTGAACAGGCGCGGCAAATGTTCGATGCGGCCGAGCGGCTCTAGCCGGGGCCGGGATACAGGCGCCGCCGCGAACGGCGGCGCCGGTCTTGATCAGAACGTCACCTGCTGGAGGGTGTCGGGGTCGAAATACTGGAAGACCTGGCTGCCCGAACCGGTATCCACCGAGGCGCGAAGCAGCGTGCCCCATTCCTGCACGTCCACCGCGTTGACGCCGCGGGCGTGCAGCTGGTTGACGATCGAGTAGGTTTCGAAATCCGAAAGGCTGTCGGAGGCCATGGCGGGAGCGGCGACGCCAGCGAGGGCGGCAGCGGTTGCCAGGGCGATGATCGAGTTCTTCAACATGGGTATTCTCCTTTTCTTCGAACGGCCTATCCGCTCGAACAGCTAGGAGATGCGCAGCCGCCGCTTTGCCAACAAGCGGTCCAAATCCACTTTTTCGCTCTTGAATCCGCGCGAATGATGCCGAGAGTTTTATCAAGGAAATCAAGGCTCTCCCGAGGAACAAGGTTTCCTCGGGGAAACTATTGGGCCTTCTTTCGGCAACCGGGCGGCCACCACTCCGGTTGAAGAGAAAAGGAGAGGCGCCATGCAGACCAGCGTTGGCATCATCGATGTTGAAAGGCTCACCCACAATGTGCGCCGCTACCGGCTGGAACGGCCCAAGGGTTATCGTTTCGCACCCGGGCAGGCGACCGAAGTCAGCCTGGATCGCGACGGCTGGCAGCAGGCAAAGCGCCCCTTCACCTTCACCTGCCTGCCAGAGGACGACGCGCTGGAGCTGACCATCAAGAGCTATTTCGATCGTGGCGGCGTCACCAACCAGTTGTGGTCGATGGGCGCGGGCGATCGCCTCATCCTGCGCGATGCCTGGGGCACCATTCAGTTCAAGGGGCCGGGCACCTTCATTGCCGGCGGCGCCGGTGTCACCCCCTTCATCGCCATCCTGCGCGATCTCAACGCCAGGGGAAAAATCGCCGGCAACCGCCTGATCGTCTCCAACCAGACGGAAAAGGACTTTATCCTGCGCGATGAATTCGAGGCCATGGACGGTCTGGAGGTGATCTGGACCGTGACCGGCGACCCGAAATCCGACCTGTTGCAGGAGCGGATCGATGCCGATTTCATAGGGCGGCACGTCACCGATTTCGGGCAGAGTTTCTACCTCTGCGGTCCGGACTCCATGGTCAAGGGGCTTCGCGACCTGCTGCAGGATGCCGGCGCCGATGTCGGCAACGTCACTTGGGAAAAATAGAGCAACCCATGCAGAGAATTGCGCGCTACAGTGCCTCAGATGGCCAGAAACGTCTCGACTTGTTTGAACGCCAGGATGGATATTTCCAGTTTGTGGAAGACACCCTTAGATCCGACGATCATCCCATTGAGCCGAGCATGGTCTGGATACCTTCCATTGAAAGTGGCTTGTATGCCAGTCGTGACGAGGCGGAGGCCGACGCACGCGCAACCGTCAGTTGGCTGAAGGGGTGAAGTGCTTGCCTTTCCCGTTCTCGGGGTCTATATCAGCGCCAACATCGTTGCTCTCATTCGAGAGTGGGTGCCCTGACCGGCCCCCGCTCTTTTTGTTTATCGGCGGGGTGCGCCCTAAGCGCAGCCGCCCAACCTGAATGACCTGAATGCCTTTCGACCTCGCCGAAAAGCGCTATATCAAGGAAACCGGGCTTGAAGCCCGCATCGCTCGCATTGTCGAGCCGGTGGCCAATGATCTTGGCTTTGCGCTGGTGCGCGTCAAGGTGACGCCGGAAAACGGCTGTACCCTGCAGATCATGGCCGAAGATGAACACGGCCGGTTCAACATTACCGATTGCGAGAACCTGTCGAAGGACCTCTCGCCGGTCCTCGACGTGGAAGACCCGATCGACCGCGAATATCACCTGGAGGTTTCCTCCCCCGGCATCGACCGTCCGCTGGTGCGCAAGCGCGACTATGAGCGGTTCATCGGCCACGAAGCCAAGGTCGAGCTGCTGGACATGGTCAATGGCCGCAAGCGCTTCCGCGGCGACATCTTTGCCGTGGACGACGAGGGCGTGACCATCCGGCTGCCCGACGCGCCGGGCGGCACCGACCCGGACCACAAGCTGGTTTTTGGAACCATTGCCGAGGCCAAGCTGGTCATGACCGACAAGCTCATGGATATGGCCCGCGCCGACCAGGAACTGCATCCCATCGACGACGACGAGACCGAAACGGTCGAATATGCCGACGCCGACAACGACGATCTAGCCGACGACCCGGAGACCGGAACGGTCGAGGACACGGCGGCAAACGACGACAATCTCTCTGAGGAGAAAAACTAAATGGCCGTTAGTGCGAACCGCCTTGAGCTGCTGCAGATTGCTGACGCTGTCGCGCGCGAAAAGAACATCGACCGCATGGTGGTGATCGAGGCGATGCAGGATGCCATGGAAAAGGCCGCCAAGGGCCGCTATGGCGCCGAGACCGAAATCAAGGTCGAGATCAATCCGCGCTCCGGCGAAACCCGCATGTGGCGCCTGCTCGAGATCGTCGAGGAGGTCGAGGAGCCGTCCCGCCAGGTCAATCTCAAGCTGGCCCAGGTCAAGAACCCGACGGCAAAGATCGGCGATTTCCTGACCGAGCCGCTGCCGCCCATGGAATTCGGCCGCATCGCCGCCCAGTCGGCCAAGCAGGTCATTGTCCAGAAGGTGCGTGACGCCGAACGCGACAAGATGTTCGAGGAATATTCCGGCCGCGTCGGCGAGATCGTCAATGGCTCGGTCAAGCGCGTCGAATATGGCAATGTCATCGTCGATCTGGGCCGTGGCGAAGCCATTATCCGCCGCGACGAACTGATCCCGCGCGAAATGTTCCGCTATGGCGATCGTGTCCGCGCCTATATCTACGACGTGCGCCGCGAACAGCGCGGCCCGCAGATTTTCCTCTCGCGCACGCATCCGCAGTTCATGGCCAAGCTGTTCATGCAGGAAGTGCCGGAAATCTACGATGGTGTCATCACCATCCGCTCGATTGCCCGCGATCCAGGCTCGCGCGCCAAGATCGCCGTCACCTCCAATGATTCTTCGATCGATCCGGTCGGCGCCTGCGTGGGTATGCGTGGTAGCCGCGTTCAGGCAGTGGTTGCCGAACTCCAGGGCGAAAAGATCGACATCATTCCCTGGACCGACAACATCGCCGACCTCGTCGTGTCCGCCCTGCAGCCGGCCGATGTCGCCAAGGTGGTGCTGGACGAACAGGCCGAGCGCATCGAAGTCGTGGTGCCTGATGAACAGCTTTCGCTCGCCATCGGCCGTCGCGGCCAGAATGTGCGCCTGGCGAGCCAGCTCATCGGCTGGGATATCGATATCCTGACCGAGCAGGAAGAAAGCGAACGCCGCCAGAAGGAATTCACCGAGCGCTCCACCCTGTTCATGGAAGCCCTCGACGTCGACGAGATGGTTGCCCAGCTCCTGGCCTCGGAAGGCTTCTCCTCGGTTGAGGAACTGGCCTATATCGAGCCGGGCGAAATCGCCTCCATCGATGGTTTCGACGAAGAAACCGCCGGCGAAATCCAGAACCGTGCCGCCGAATACCTGGCCGAGATCGAGCGCAAGTTCGACGAGGACCGCACCAAGCTGGGTGTCGAGGACGACCTCTACGAGATTGCTGGCCTCAATGCCGCCATGCTGGTGGCGCTGGGCAAGGACGATATCAAGTCGGTCGAGGACTTCGCCGGCTGTGCCGCCGACGATCTGGTCGGCTGGACCGAACGCAAGGATGGCGAAACCAAGCGCTACGAAGGCACTTTCAAGGACTTCCCGGTCAGCCGCGAAGAAGCCGAGGATATGATCATGCAGGCCCGTATCAAGGCCGGCTGGATCAGCGCCGAAGACCTGCCCCAGCCCGAAGACGGCGAAGGCTATGCCGAGGAGGAGGCGGTCTAAGGACCGCCTTCTGGGAGCACCCGGCTTGGCCCGGCGCGCGGACATGACAAGGACCTGTGCCTTGACCCGGGTTGAAAAACCGGTCGAGGCATTGGTGCGTTTTGTCGTCGGTCCCGACGACGTGCTCGTGCCCGATGTGGATGCGCGGGCCGAAGGGCGGGGCGTGTGGATCACGCTGAGCCATGCGGCGGTTGCCGAGGCGGTACGCAAGAAGGCCTTTGCCCGCAGCCTCAAGGCGCCGGTGCAGGTGAGCGAAGACCTCGCCGAATTGACGCGGCTACGCCTCGAACAGCGGCTGACCTCGGCTCTGGGCATGGCCCGCAAGGCCGGGCAGTTCCTGACCGGGGCCACCAAGGTCAAGAGCGCGCTCGAAAGCGGCGACGCCATCGCCCTCATCACCGCAACCGATGCGGCGGCCGACGGGCGCAACAAGATGCTGGGCACGCTCAGGGCCCTTAACCATGCGCGGCGCGAGGCTGGTTTGACCGGCCCGGACGTGCCGCATTTCGAATCGCTCTCAAGTGCGCAAATGGGTTTGGCACTTGGGCTCGAAAATGTGATACATGCTGCCCTAACGACCGGGGCGGCAGCCCAATCGGCGGTGGAAAAGGCCACGAGACTGGCCCGATACAACGCCCAATCGATGGAAGAGCACACCGACCGCAATGCGGCGTCCGGTGTGCTTTTGCCCGCGGAACAGGACGAAAGACGATAGGTAGTATGGCTGATAACGACGACAAGCGGACCGACGACACTGGCGCCAAGAAGACACTGACCCTCAAGGGCGGCGCCGGGCTGGGCAATCGCCCCGGCGGTATGTCGCGTGGACCTTCGCGCTCGACCGTGGTCGTGGAGAAGCGGACCCGTGTCGTACCGAAACCAAATGTGCCCGGCATGGGCGGCGCTGGCTCGGGCCGGCCCGGCGGAGCCCCTGGTGGCCGTCCGCAGGGACGTCCCATGCAGCAGCAGAATCGCGCACCGCTCGGCCTGAGCGCTGCCGAAGCCGAGGCGCGCCGCCAGGCGCTGGCCCAGGCCGGCGCCCGCCAGGCCGAGGATCGCGCCCGCTTCGAGGCCGAAGAGGCACGCCGGATCGAGGAAGACAATCGCCGCCGTCAGGTGCGCGAGGAAGCTGCCCGTCAGGAAGAAGAGCGTCGTCAGGCCGACGAAGCGCGTCGGGCCGAGGAAGCCAGTGCCCGCTCTGCCGCGCCGGAGTCGGATGCCGCGCCTGAACCGCAGCGCGAGGCCTTTGTACCCGCCAGCCAGCGCAATCCAGGCCCCTCCAGTGTCCGCACGGTTTCCGGCCGTCCTGGCCAGTCCGCGCGTCCGCAGCGTGCCGAGCGTCCCACCGGACGTCCCGGTGAGGGCGATCGCGCCGGTGCCTCGACACGCCCGCAGGGCGAGCGTCGTCCTGCCGGTACCGGTGCCCGTCCGCAGGGCGATCGCCGTCCGGGTTCGGGCATGGCGCCGATCGGCAATGTGCCCCCGGCACCGCCCAGCGAGGCCGATGGCCGCCGTACCCGTACCGGCGCGCCCCAGCACCGTCCGACCACCGAGGCGGAACTGGAAAACGCCCGTCGCGCCAGCCGTGCCCAGCCCGAGCGTCCCTCGCGCCGCGGCACCAATGATGGCTCTTCGCGCGGCCGCCTGACCGTTGCCAGCGCCACCACGGAAAACGATCGCGATCGTGGTCCGTCCCTGGCCGCCATGCGCCGCCGTCGCGACAAGAAGATGGGCCGCAACCAGCAGGATGCGCCCAAGCTCAGCCGCGAAGTGACCATCCCGGAAGTGATCACGGTGGGCGAACTCGCCAACCGCATGGCCGAACGGTCCGTCACCGTCATCAAGATGCTGATGCAGCAGGGCGAAATGGCCAAGATCACCGACGTGATCGACGCCGATACCGCCGAGCTCATCGCCACCGAGCTGGGCCACACGGTCAACCGCGTCTCCGAATCCGACGTGGAAGCCGGTCTTTATGACCTGCCCTCCGACGACAAGGCCGAGGATCTGGCCAATCGTGCGCCGGTCGTGACCATCATGGGTCACGTCGACCACGGCAAGACCAGCCTGCTCGACGCCATCCGCGAGGCCAATGTGGTGTCCGGTGAAGCCGGCGGCATCACCCAGCATATCGGCGCCTATCAGGTCGAGAAGAACGGCAGCAAGGTCACCTTCCTCGATACCCCGGGCCACGAGGCGTTCACCGCCATGCGTGCCCGTGGTGCCCAGGCGACCGACATTGCCGTATTGGTCGTGGCTGCCGATGACGGCGTCATGCCGCAGACCATCGAATCCATCAAGCACGCCAAGGCGGCCGGGGTTCCGATCATCGTGGCCATCAACAAGATGGACAAGCCCGAAGCCAATCCGCAGCGGGTGCGCACCGAACTGCTTCAGCACGAGGTGTTCGTCGAATCCATGGGCGGCGACGTGCTCGACGTGGAAGTCTCCGCCAAGACCCAGGCTGGCCTCGACAAGCTGCTCGAGACCATCCTGCTGCAGGCCGAAGTGCTCGAACTCAAGGCGCCCCATGATGGTCGCGCCGAGGGTCTGGTCATCGAGGCCAAGCTCGACAAGGGCCGCGGCGCCGTGGCCACCGTCCTCGTCCAGCGCGGTACGCTCAAGGTCGGCGACATCGTCGTGGCCGGTACCGAAATGGCCCGCGTTCGTGCGCTGATCAACGATCAGGGCGAACAGGCCAAGGAAGCCGGTCCGTCCGTGCCGGTCGAGGTTCTCGGCTTCAACGGCGTGCCCAGCGCCGGCGACCGCTTCTCGGTCGTCGAAAGCGAGGCCCGTGCCCGCGAGATCACCGAATACCGCCAGCGCGCCATTCGCGAGAAGACGGCCGGCGGCGGTGCGACCAGCCTCGAGCAGATGATGAACCAGCTCAAGGCCTCGGGCATTTCCAAGTTCCCGCTGGTCATCAAGGGTGACGTGCAGGGTTCGGTGGAAGCCATCGTTGCCAGCCTCAACAAGCTCTCGACCGATGAAGTCTCAGCCCAGATCCTGTTCTCGGGCGTGGGCGGCATCACCGAGTCCGATGTCACCCTGGCCTCGGCCTCCAATGCCATCATCATCGGCTTCAACGTCCGTGCCAACAAGCAGGCCCAGGATCTGGCCACCCGCGACGGCATCGAGATCCGCTACTACAACATCATCTATGACCTGGTTGATGACGTGAAGAGCGCCATGTCCGGCCTTCTGGCTCCGGAACGCCGCGAAACCTTCATCGGCTACGCCAAGATCCTGGAAGTCTTCCAGATCACCAAGGTCGGCAAGGTCGCAGGCTGTCAGGTCACCGAGGGCATCGTCGAGCGCGGTGCCGGTGTACGCCTGCTGCGCGACGACGTGGTCATCCATGAAGGCAAGCTCAAGACGCTCAAGCGCTTCAAGGACGAAGTCAAGGAAGTGGCCGTCGGCCAGGAATGCGGCATGGCCTTCGAGAATTACGAAGACATCCGCGCCGGCGACGTCATCGAATGCTTCCGCGTCGAGACCGTGCAGCGCACGCTGTAAGCGGGACGTGCACAAGAGTTTAGAAAGGGCGCGGAGCAATCCGCGCCCTTTTTGCATCGAGGCTTGAATGGCAAGTGTGATCTTCATCCGCCATAGTATTCCCCAAATCGACCCCGCCTTGCCGGCGCGAGAGTGGAGCCTTTCTCCCGCCGGGCACGACGCGGCACAACGGCTGTCGGCACGCCTTGCCGGCCGCAATGTGGGCGCGGTCATCTCTAGCGATGAAATCAAGGCTCGGCAGACGGCGGCCGCTCTCGCCGCGCCGCGTGGCTTGACGGTTGAGGTCGATAACGGCCTCCGAGAGCATGAGCGGCAGTCAGTAGGATTTCTGGGGCGCGAAAGGTTTGAAGCCGGGATTGCCGCGGTCTTTGCTCATCCCGGAACCCGTGCCTTCGGCGAAGAATCCGCCGATGACGTGTTTGATCGCTTCTCTGCGGCCGTGCAACATGCCGCCATGCGCCGTGGCGAGAGCGACGGCGACATCGCCGTAATTACCCATGGCACGGCACTTTGCATCTTTCTCTCGCGACATGCCGGCATTGACCCGCTGCCATTCTGGAAGTCTATGACCCTGCCCATGGCCGTCCTGCTCGAGGACCACGCGGTGACCATTCTGTAGTCAGGGCTGCAGGCTGGTGATCAGCGCCCGAACCTGAGCCACGATTGCTTCGGCCGATCCGCTCGCATCCACCTTTTCCCCAAAGGCCGGATCGACATGGGCCGCGACGCATTCCGCCGACCGCCTGAGCTCGAACGCATTCATCTCTCGGCCCTCCCGCGCCACCCGGCCTGCCAGTCGCTGGCGCACCACGTCCAGCGGCGCGACGAGGCAAATGCGTCTGACTGGTGCAGTCTGCGCCAGGGCCGCCGAAAAGGCGTCGAGATAGGCCAGGTTCGTAAAGGCCATGGGCACGATCACCATTTTGGACCGCAAATGCACCAGCCGCGCCTGATGCACGATCAGCGAGCGCCACAGCGCCATGTCCTGATAGTCATCCGGCTGCCGCCTGTGGCCGATCAGCCATGCCGGCAGGCGCCTCAGCACAAAGCCGACCTGCTCGGGATCGGAGATGGCGGCGTGCGCAAGGTTCTTGGCAAGCAGCTCTGACACCGTCGTCTTGCCGATCCCAAAGGACCCGTTGAGCAGCACGAACATCTGGTTCCCCCTTGACCCAAGCCCGGCAATTTCTGCGATCAAAGCGGCAAACAAAAGACCCGCCTCTTGCGAAGCGGGTCTTGGATGCGGCAGGCGGGTGACTACGGATGGACCGCCTGCTGCAATCTGGAATGGGTGATCAGGCGTTGATCACCGTCACGCGCGCGCCGGTCGGCACGCGGGCGTAAAGATCGATGATGTCCTGGTTCATCAGGCGGATACAGCCGGACGACACATTGGTGCCGATCGTATAGGGCTCGGTGGTGCCGTGAATGCGGAACAGCGTGTCGCGGCCGCCCTTGTAGAGATAGAGCGCACGCGGGCCGAGCGGATTCTCGGGGCCGGGGCCCATGCCGCCGGCATAGGGGCCGTAGCGTTCGGGCTCGCGGGCAATCATGGACTGGGTCGGCGTCCAGCGCGGCCATTCGGCCTTGCGCCCGATCGTGGCTTCGCCACGGAAGACCAGCGCCTCGTCCTTGCCCACGCCAATGCCGTAGCGCAGGGCCCGGCCATTTTCCATCACGAGGTAGAGGTAGTGCGCGGGGGTGTCGACAACCAGCGTGCCGGGGCGTTCGGTGGTGTAGTAAGCCACCTCCTGGCGCCACCAGCGCGGATCGACGCGGCGCAGGTCCATCGCCGCGACCGGATAGGGTTCATTGACCGCGGGTCCGTACATGCGCAGGTAATAGGGATCGATCTGCGGTTCCTGCATCACCGGCTGGCGCGTCGAGGAACAGGCAGACAGGGCGGTGGCAGAAATGCCAAGCAGAAACAGGCGGCGGGAAATCAATACGGAACCTCAGGAGCAGGCATTTCAGGGAAGGCGGCGAGGGGACGCTGCCTTCAGCTTTACGCATGTTACCCTTAACGTGGCACGAATGCGGCGGTTCCTCGCCACAATTTGATCTCATTGCGGGGTGTGGCCAACAAGACACACTTGCCTATGCCCCTCGGGCCGGAACGCGAACGCGAGGTTGCCGGAACAGAAAAGGCCGGGACGAGCCCGGCCTTTTCACGGTTGGTTTGACGCGCAGAGATTACTCGGCAGCGGTTTCGGCCTCGGCGGCCTTTTCCTTGCCGGTCGCCTGATCGAGGACCTTCATCGACAGGCGCACCTTGCCGCGCTCGTCGAAGCCCAGGAGCTTGACCCAGACCTTGTCGCCTTCCTTGACCACGTCGGTGGTCTTGGCCACGCGCTGGTCGGCGAGCTGCGAAATATGCACCAGGCCGTCCTTGGCACCGAAGAAGTTCACGAAGGCGCCGAAATCGGCAGTCTTGACCACGGTGCCCTGGTAGATGGCGCCCACTTCCGGTTCGTCGGTGATCGAGCGGATCCACTTGATGGCGGCATCGATCTGGCTGCCGTCGGAAGAGGAAACCTTCACCGTGCCATCGTCTTCGATATTGATCTTGGCGCCAGTCTTCTCGACGATTTCGCGGATGACCTTGCCGCCGGTGCCGATCACTTCGCGGATCTTGTCGGTCGGGATCTTGAGGGTCTCGATGCGCGGGGCAAATTCGCCCACTTCGCCGCGGCTCTCCGACAGTGCCTTGGACATTTCGCCCAGGATATGGGCGCGACCGTCCTTGGCCTGGGCCAGGGCGACCTGCATGATCTCTTCGGTGATACCGGCGATCTTGATGTCCATCTGCAGGCTGGTGACGCCATCGCTGGTGCCGGCCACCTTGAAGTCCATGTCGCCCAGGTGATCTTCGTCACCCAGGATGTCGGACAGGACGGCGAAGCGCTCGCCTTCCAGGATCAGGCCCATGGCGATACCCGCCACCGGCTTCTTCATCGGCACGCCGGCATCCATCAGCGCCAGCGACGTGCCGCAGACGGTGGCCATGGAGGACGAACCGTTGGATTCGGTGATCTCGGAGACCACGCGGATCGTGTAGGGGAATTCCTCGAGTGAGGGACGGATCGGGTTGATGGCGCGCCAGGCGAGCTTGCCATGGCCGATCTCGCGGCGGCCGGGCGACCCCATGCGGCCAGCTTCACCGACCGAGTAGGGCGGGAAGTTGTAGTGCAGCAGGAAGTTCTGCTTGTAGGTGCCTTCGAGCGAGTCGATGAACTGCTCGTCATCGGCGGTGCCGAGGGTGGCAACGACCAGGGCCTGGGTTTCCCCGCGGGTGAAGATGGCCGAGCCGTGGGTCCGGGGCAGAACGCCCACTTCCGCCAGGATCGGACGCACCGTCTTGGTGTCACGGCCGTCGATACGGCTGCCGGTGTCCAGGATGTTCCAGCGCACGATCTTGGCCTGGAGGTTGTGCACCACCTCGCCCAGGTCTTCCTTGGAGACTTCGCCGGCTTCGATCTTGGCGGCGAACGCCTCCTTGACCTTGGCATTGGCGGCATCGACCGCAGCATAGCGGGCCTGCTTGTCGGTCAGCTTGTAGGCGGCGCGCAGGTCGGCTTCGGCCAGGCCCAGCACTTCGCTTTCCAGTGCCGAGAAGTCCGGCGGGGTGAAGTCGCGCGGTTCCTTGGCGGCCAGTTCGGCCAGCTGGATGATCGCGTCGATCACCTTCTTGCCTTCGGCATGGCCGAACATGACGGCGCCCAGCATCACCTCTTCGGAGAGCTCCTGGGCTTCCGATTCCACCATCAGCACGGCATCGGCGGTGCCGGCCATGACAAGGTCGAGCTTGCTGTCGCCGCGACGGTCGATGGAGGGATTGAGGACATATTCGCCGTCGATATAGCCGACGCGTGCGGCGCCGATCGGGCCCATGAAGGGCACGCCGGAAATGGTCAGCGCAGCGGAGGCCGCGACCATGGCCAAGACGTCCGGATTGTTTTCCATGTCATGCTGGAGGACGGTGATGATGACCTGGGTCTCGTTCTTGTAGCCATCGGGGAACAGCGGACGGATCGGACGGTCGATCAGGCGGCTGGTCAGCGTTTCGGCTTCCGTCGGGCGGCCTTCGCGCTTGAAATAGCCACCCGGGATCTTGCCGGCGGCAAAGTACTTTTCCTGGTAGTTGACGGTCAGCGGGAAGAAGTCCTGGCCCGGCTTGGGCGACTTGGCGCTGACAACGGTGGCGAGCACGACGGTTTCGCCGAGGCTGGCGAGCACGGCGCCATCGGCCTGGCGGGCAACCTTGCCGGTTTCCAGCGTCAGGGGCTGGCCGCCCCAGTTGAGCTCGACCTTGTGATGATCAAAATTGATCGGCATGTTCTGTCTTTCCTTTCTGCCGGGAGCGCGGGAACGCGGGACAAGGCAAAGCCCCACGAACGCCCTCGGTGTGCCCGCACCGGCGCCGCACCCATTGTGCGCGCCAGCTCGAAATCAGGCACGGTTGCGATCTGGCAGGTCAGAACATGGACAAGACAATGAGCCACTCCACAGCGGAAGGGGCCGATAATCCTGCCATGCTCCGGCGCCGCCGGCCTTGGCCGGCGCGACATGCGCCAGCTTGTGCCCAAAAAGGGCAACCGGCGCGGAAGGCTACCCCCGCGCCGGAAACGTCTCGTCTTAGCGACGCAGGCCGAGCTTTTCGATCAGCGTCTTGTAGCGGGCATCGTCCACCTTCTTGAGGTAGTCGAGCAGCCGGCGACGGGTCGAAACCAGCTTCAACAGGCCACGACGGGAATGGTTATCCTTATTGTGGTCCTTGAAGTGCTCGGTGAGATTGGCAATGCGCTCGGAAAGAATGGCGACCTGCACCTCCGGCGAACCGGTATCGGTGGCAGTGGTGGCGTATTCCTTGATGAGCTGGGTCTTGCGCTCTGCAGTAATCGACATCGGGCATATCCTTTCGAAAAGAGGATGTTGGTCGCCCCAGCCGGGATGTCGTCCAGGTGGGGTCGGGTCTTGCGGGTGCCAGACCGTTGAAGGTCGGGCCGTCCGGCTGGCGCTGCTATAGTGCAAAGCGGCCCGCAATGCCAGAATTTATTGGGATCGGTGCTTTTCGTCGGGGCGCGCGGCGGCAAAGGCTGGGTCGAGCGCGGACAGGGGAATGTCGAAGCGCCATTCAAGTCCGTCATCATGGGCGATCCGTTCGACACCGGCGCCGAGCGATCCGCCCACCATATGGCGCAAGACCGTCGTGCCGAAGCCGTTGGGACCGTCTTCCACCACCGGGGTGGTTCGCACTTCCCGCCATCCCATGGCCAGCCGGTCGCCGCGGATTTCCCAGTCCAGCCGCACCGAGCCCTTGGCCTCGGCAAAGGCCCCGTGCCGCATGGCGTTGACCGCCATTTCATGCAGCGCCATGCCCAGGATCTGGGTGCCCTGCGGATTGATCCGCAGATCGGCGCCCTCGATGACCAGCCGGGCGAGGTCGCGGGGGCGGAAGGCTTCCAGTTGCAGGTCGACCAGTTCGCGCAGCGAAATACCCTGCCGGCCGCTGGCCAATAACAGGTCGGTCGACCGGGCAAGTCCCATGATCCGGCGTTCCAGCGCCTGCACATAGCTCGGCAGATCGGTCGCGCCGCGCGCGGTCTGCTTGGCCATGGCGGCAATCACCGCCATCTGGTTCTTGGAACGATGCGCCAGTTCGCGCATGAGAAAGCGGATATCGCGCTCCGCTGCCAGGCGCTGTTCGCCGGCCTCGGCCATGGCTCGGGAAACCTCGGTGATTTCAGCCACCGGGTAGGCGCGAGGATAAAGCGTTTCTCCGCGCCCCAGCCGCTGCGCGTCGAGACGAAGCCCGGTGACTGACAGGCCCACGCGCTGGGCGATGAGGAAGGCCACCACCGAAGCCAGTACCGCGATGATCAGGCCCCAGCCGGCCAATTGCACCAGCGATTGCTGGAGCGGCGCCTCTACCGTATTGGTGGCGGCCCAGGCGACGATGCGCCAGCCGGTATAGCCGCTGCGCCATTCGGCCGTGACCACTTCCGCCTCATCCAAGCGCTCCCGGTCCCAGCCATCGGGTGGAATGGCGTCGTCGGCGGTCTGGCGCAGGGGCAGCAGGCTGCCGATTGGCGCCTCGGCGTCGGCCGTGGCGGCGACCACCAGGTTGTTGGCGTCGACGAGAGCAGCGTGCCATCCATCCGGCAATTGCCGCGATTGCAGGGCCGGCATCAGGTTGCGGGCGTTCTGCACCAGGGCCAAAAGGTTGACCGAGCCGCCCTTGATCGGCAGCCACACGTAAAAGGCCGGGGCGCCGCCAATACCCTGTTGTTCGAGGCCGGAAATGGTGGCCACGCCGCGCTCGAGCGTCCGGCGGGCCGTCGCCGGATCGCTGGTCGGCACAGGTGCGGCGTCGAATGCAGTCCAGGTGTTGAGCACCACGTTGAGGTCGGCATCGACGCCCTGCAGATAGGTCCCGGTCCCGGCCAGGGCCTGAAGCGCCCGCTGGTGAAACTCTTCGAGGTCGCCATCCTGTAGGGATTGGGTGGTCGACAGCACGCGCAGCGTGGTGGCCATGCCGGCGATTTCGCGGTCGACCGAATGACCCATGGCCTGCACGGTGGCATTGGTCAGCGCCCTCAGAACATCCTGCTGGCCATCATTGGCGCGATTGAGCAGCACCAGGGCCACCGCCATGGCTGGCAGGAGGATAACGAGGACGAGCGCAAGCAGATAGACGGCGATGGGTCGTGCATGCACCTGTCCCGCCCCCGTTCTGCGCGTCCCGTCACTGGCGGCCTGTTCCGCCATTCCCCAATCCCCTCGTCAGCGCGGCAGAAGCCACTTTGTCTGTGGCGCCATCATTCCCCTGCGGGAGGAAAACTCTATCGCCGCTCTGGCTTGGTCCCCGGCGTCCCGCCATCCTGTCCGCCTCCGGCGGCCTGGCTCTGGAACGCAGCGGGACTTTACCGCTATGCCACATACAACACCCGCACACCGGTCGAGGTTGCAGAGCATGGCATCATCTTCGCGCCTCTGGTAAACACCGCCGCATGAGCAAGTCCGACATCGCCCCCTCTCCCATGGCCAAGCGCGTCTTCATCAAGACCTATGGCTGCCAGATGAACGTCTATGACAGCGATCGCATGGCCGACGCCCTGGCCCCGCAGGGCTATGTGCCGACCCATGACGTCGCCGAGGCGGATCTGGTGCTGCTCAATACCTGCCATATTCGCGAAAAGGCCAGCGAAAAGGTGTTCTCCGAACTCGGCCGCCTCAAGGAATTGCAGGGCGAGCGCCGCGCGTCGGGCGGTGACATGATGATCGGCGTGGCCGGTTGCGTTGCCCAGGCCGAAGGCGAGGAAATCGCGCGCCGGGCCCCCGTGGTCGATCTGGTCTTCGGTCCCCAGGCCTATCATCGCCTGCCGGACATGCTGGCGCGTGCCGAAGGCCAGCGTCACCTGCATCCGGCTCTTAAAAAGGCTGTGATCGACACCGATTTCCCCGAAGAAGACAAGTTCGCTCACCTGCCGGCGGCCAAGAAGGACGTCACCGTCGCCCGCGGATTGACCGCCTTCCTGACGGTTCAGGAGGGTTGCGACAAGTTCTGTTCGTTTTGCGTCGTTCCCTATACGCGCGGCGCCGAGGTCTCCCGCCCGGTCGCCCAGGTGATCGAGGAAGCGCGCCGGCTTGTCGATGCCGGGGTCAAGGAAATCACGCTGCTGGGCCAGAACGTCAATGCCTATCACGGCGTCGATGCAGCAGGGCGCGATGTTGGTCTTGGTGAACTGGCCTTCCTGCTCGCCGAGATTTCCGGCCTCGAACGCCTGCGCTACACCACGAGCCACCCGCGGGACATGGACGATGGCTTGATCGCGGCCCATCGCGACCTGCCCCTGCTCATGCCCTATCTGCACCTGCCGGTGCAGTCCGGTTCCGATCGCATTCTCAGGGCCATGAACCGCAAGCACACGGCGGCCGAATATCTGGCGCTGATCGACCGCATCAAGGCTGCCCGGCCCGACATGGCCCTGTCGGGCGATTTCATCGTCGGCTTCCCCGGTGAAACGGACCAGGATTTCGAGGATACGCTGAGCATCATCCGCCAGACCGGCTATGCCTCGGCCTATTCCTTCAAGTATTCCACCCGCCCCGGCACGCCCGGCGCCAGCCTCACCGAGCAGGTGCCCGAAGAGGTCAAGGCCGAGCGCCTGCAGCGCCTGCAGGAGCTGGTCACTGCCCAGACGACGGCCTTTCACGCATCCTGCGTCGGCCGCACCCTGCCGGTCTTGATCGAGCGCGTCGGCCGTCAGGCCGGGCAGGTGGGCGGCCGCTCTCCCTATCTCCAGGCCGTGCATCTGGATGGTCCGACCGAGTTGATCGGCAATATCCATATGGTCGAGATCGTGGGCACCAGCACCAATTCCCTGGTGGGCCGGCTCGCTCAATCAGCCGCGGCCTGACCATAGGCGAAGTCGAGAATGGCCTGGGCCAGGGGCGCGCTCAGTCCGGTCGCACATTTGCCGTTGCGCACGGCAAAACGCACCTCGCGCACGGTCGTCTGCCCCGGTCCCTGGGGGCGGCTGAAGGCAATGGTGACACTGCGGCTGTCCAGCTGCGCATAATATTGGGCCCGTGTTTCGAGCACCAGGTCGGCATGGAGAATGCAGAGTTCGATCGCCGACCGCTCCAGCGCGTCGGGATCGGCGCCCAGGAGGTCGTCATTGTAGCGATAGGTCAGGCGCAGATCGCCCGGATCGGCGCCGCGCTCGATATATTCGAGTTTTACCGGCGCGCCGCTGGGCGTGGGTGGCGCCAGGTCCGTCAGGCCAACGCCAAGCGGCATGGCGAGGCAGGTGCGGTCACGGCGGATTTCGAACACCGCTTCATAGAACCGGGTCATCGTTATGCCCGAGGCCTCCAGTTCGGGGTCGCGCTGGCTGGGCGTAAAGTCCCAGCGCACCCGCACGCCGCCAATATCCTCGGCTTCGATCTCGGCCCAGCTATTGCCGACGACATTCTCGCAGAACTGCTCCATCACCCGGGCATAGTCGTCGGAGGGAACCGGGCCATAGGGCTCGGGATCGAAATTGGGCACCGCGCGAATGACAAGGATGTTGCGCCCCTCCTGATCGGTTTCGATGACATAGTCTTCGATCGTGGCGGTGGACCCATCGCCCAGTGAGACCTCCTGCGCCAGGGCCGGAAGCAGCGGTGCCAGGCAGAGGATGGCGACGGCGGCGAGCGTATTGCGGATCGGCATGGGCATGTCCCGGCTGGTTTCGTGTACCGCCCAAGCCTAGGCGAGAGAGCCCTCCTGCCCACCCCCGAATGCGGGGGAAGCCTGCAAACGGGCCGGGCCGGGCGCAGCAGCCTCTTGCACCGACCTGGTTGTGTCACAATTTATCTACAGACAGCGAACGCAAATCAGCCTAGCGTCGTTGTTGCAACAGGGCGACGCGCTCCGCGGCGCCCCCTCCGGGAGCCGAGAAAGTTTGAGCAGGCACTTGCCACCCACCGCCGATAACGCCCTCGCATCGCAACTCGAACTCGCCTTTGAAGACAATCGCCTGGCTGCCCAGCTCTATGGCGATTTCGACCAGAACCTCGCCCTCATCGAACAGCGCCTTGCCGTCAGCGCCACGCCGCGCGGCAATCATGTGCTGCTCAAGGGCGCGGCCAGCAAGGTCGACCAGGCGCGCCGGGTGCTCGAATCGCTTTATGCCGGCCTTGAAGAGGGCCGGGCCATGGATATTGCCGATGTCGATGCAGTCATCCGCATGATCGAGACCGAGGACAGCCAGCTGACCCTGCCCACGCTCGAGCGCAAGGGCAAGGTGCGCATGGCCCAGATCGCCACGCGCAAATCCACCATCATCGCCCGCACCCCGGCCCAGGACGCCTATATGCGCGCCATGGAGCGGAGCGAGCTGGTTTTCGGCACCGGCCCGGCCGGTACCGGCAAGACCTATCTCGCCGTGGCCCATGCCGCCTCGCTGCTCGAACGCGGCGATATCAACCGCATCATCCTCAGCCGCCCGGCTGTCGAGGCCGGCGAACGCCTCGGCTTCCTGCCCGGCGACATGAAGGAGAAGGTCGATCCCTACCTCCGCCCGCTCTATGATGCCCTCTACGACATGATGAAGCCCGAAAATGTCGAGCGCTGCATCACGTCGGGCATCATTGAAGTGGCTCCGCTTGCCTTCATGCGCGGCCGCACGCTCACCAATGCGGTGGTCATCCTCGATGAGGCGCAGAACACCACCTCCATGCAGATGAAGATGTTCCTCACCCGCCTGGGCGAGAACTCCAAGATGATCGTCACCGGCGACCCGACCCAGGTCGATCTGCCGCGCGGCGAAAAATCGGGCCTGGTGGAGGCCGTCAATCTGCTCGATGGCGTGGAAGGCGTGCATGTGTCCCGCTTCGGTGACAAGGACGTGGTGCGTCACGCGCTGGTCGGGCGCATCGTGCGCGCCTATGAGCAGGATACCGCCCGCCGCCTGGCCCAGAAGGATGGGGACCGGGAAGGGCTGGCGCGGACTTTGGGCGTGACACCGCCGCGGGGCTGATTGCCGCTTTAGCCACGGTGTCATTCCGGCGCAGGCCGGAATCCATGTTGTGGATCGTTCCTAAGCTGGATGGCGTGGCAAATCTCGGATATGGATCCCGGCCTGCGCCGGGATGACATCGTGCAATTTTAGAAGCCAATGCCAAAAGCCACCCCCCCTTTGGAAGTCGCCGTCATTCGCAATGCGGAGGGCTGGCCCGATCATTTCGATACATTGGCCGAGAAAGCCGTCCTGGCCGCGCTGGCTGGCGCGGGAGCCCGTCTCAAGGGTGCGGCCGAGATTTCGGTTGTGCTGACCGATGACGAGGAGCAGCGCGCGCTCAACGCGCAATGGCGCGACAAGGACAGCACGACCAATGTCCTGAGCTTTCCCCAGATCGAGCCGTTCGGGCCGGTGACGGGCCTTTTGGGGGACATCACCCTGGCGCGCGAAACGCTGGAGCGGGAGGCGGCCGACCTCGGCAAGAGCCTGGACGATCACTTCACCCACCTAATGGTGCATGGATTTCTGCACATTCTGGGTTATGATCACATCGCGGACGACGAGGCCCTTCAAATGGAAGGGCTGGAAACCCAGATATTGGCGGGCATGGGGATCGATGATCCCTATGCGGATTGACAGCAATGCCGGGAACCCCTGATCATGCAGGGGCATTTCGTCCAAAGGACAACCAGAGCCGCAGATTTCGCGGCACGAGATAATGACCGACAGCGACAGTAACATGGCCCCGCGGGTGGCCGAAAACCCAGAACCTCCTTCTAGTCCCGCCCCCGTGCCGGCACGGGGGCCAAGCCTGTGGAACCGGATCAGAGGCCTGATGGCCCTCAGGACCGTGTCCCTGCGCGACGATCTGCAGGTCGCACTCGACGACAATGGCAGCGCCGAAACGGCCGACTTCTCCGAGAGCGAGCGCGCCATTCTGCAGAATGTGCTGAAGCTCGCAAAAGTCTCGGTCGACGACGTGATGGTCGAGCGATCCGATATCCAGGCCGTTTCCACCGAAATCAATCTTGGCACCCTGCTGGCGCGGTTCCGTCAGGTGGGGCATTCGCGCCTGCCCGTCTATGATGACGGGCTCGACGACATCAAGGGCTTCATCCACATCAAGGATGCTCTGGCCAAAATCACCGAGCCGGTCGCCGATCCGGAAAAGGAAGTGCCGGTCAAGCTCCTCTCCCCGGCCCTGCGGCAAAAGCTCGACAAGCTGGGCATCACCCGTCCGGCCATGTTCGTGCCGACCTTCATGCCCGCTGCCGACCTCCTTCAGCAGATGCGGGCCAGCCGCACCCATATGGCCATTGTCGTGGACGAATATGGTGGCACCGATGGGCTGGTCACCATCGAGGACCTGCTCGAAGCGGTCGTCGGTGAGATCGAGGACGAACATGACGTCACCGAGGCGGCCCTGATCCGCAAGGTCGGCGATGATGTCTATATCGCCAATGCCCGCGCCGAGATTGACGACGTCCGGGCCATGATCGGTCCTGACTTCGAGCCGGGCGAGCATGGCGACGACGTGGACACCATTGGCGGCCTGGTCTTCGATCTGGCCGGTCACGTGCCCAAGCGCGGCGAACGGGTTCAGGGGCTGGATGGCTTCGAATTCGAGATTCTGGCCGCCGATAGCCGGCGCATCAAGCGCCTGCGCATCCGCCGCAGCCGGCCCGAGCCGGAAATCGCCGAAATCCTGGCCATTACCGACCAGAGCAACGGGTCCGAAAAGCAGGCGGCAGAGTAGCGCGACCGGCCCCGATCGCCGCCCTCAGGCATGACCCGGGGGTGGCCTAGCGGCTCGCCCACTCCAATAGGCTCGCCAGGCTCACGAAGGGCAGGCCGGCATGTTCGGTCAGCCCTGAGGCGCAGGTCGATACGGTGGAAACCCCCAGCGTGCAATCGGCGGGAATGTCGCCGCTGACGCGCCGTGTGGCATGGGCATTGAGTTCGGGCACGAACAGGCCCTTGTCTCCGGCATAACCGCAGCAGGTGATCGAGGACAGTACCGCGACCCGCTCGGCACAGGCTGCAGCAATGGCTTCGGTCATCGGCTGTTCGGCCAGGCGCTGGGCCGAGCAATTGTGGTGCACGGCCACGACCGGCAGTTTCTGCGTCAGGGTGAGCCTGGGCAGGACCTGGTTGAGGAGGAAATGCGGGGAATCCGCCACAACGGCGTCGCCCGGAAATTCCTTGAGGTGCTTGGCACAGGTCGACGCATCGGTCACCACTGGCAACTGCCCGGCATGGCTGAGGGCGGAGAGTTCCGCCTTGAGGGCGCCACCCACCGCGCTCGCCTGTTCGGGAAAGCCCTTGGACTGGAACGGCTGGCCGCAACATTGCCCGGTCAGTCCCTCGGGGATGATCACGTCAAACCCGGCGCGCTCCAGCAGCGCGACCATGGCATCGGGCGTCGACAGTAGGCCGTGTTCCGTCTTGGGCGCGCCGAACATGCGGCTCGGGCAGGCGGGAAAATAGACGACGCCCGGGCGTCCGCTCTGGGCGATGGGAACCGGAAATCCGGTCCGCCTCGGATCCTGGCGATTATCGCGCGGCCTGGGCGCGCCGGCACCGTGATGCAGGGCTCGTGACACGCGCGGGATGCGCTTGCCGGTCAGTCGCCGTGCCGTGTCGGTCATCGCCTCGACCGCCGGGGCGGGAATGATGTTGCGCGCCGCGTCGGCGACAGCCACGCCGCCGCGCATCATGGTCTCGACTGCGCCGCGATGGTCGGCCGCAAAGCGGGCGATGGCATGAGCTGTGTTGCCGCGCCGGCGGGCCCGCTCCCCCATGATCATCGTGCCGGTCTCGATGCCGACCGGGCAGCGTAGCGAGCAGAGATTGCAGGCCGCGCAGGTATCCATGCCGGCATATTGGAAATCCGCCTCAAACCGGGCTAGCCGGTCGGGGTCTTCGCCCGAAGCCCGCATCCGCGCCCGTTCCCGGGTGACGGCAATGCGTTGGCGCGGCGTCAGCGTCATGTGGTGGCTGGGGCAGGCCGGTTCGCAGAACCCGCATTCGATGCACAGGTCCACCAGCTCGTCGGCCAGCGGCATGACCTTGAGATTTTTGACATGCACCTTGGCGTCGTCATTGAGCAGGACGCCGGGATTGAGAAGGTTCTCGGGATCGAAAATGGCCTTGATCCGGCGCATAATCTGATAGGCCTTGGCGCCCCATTCGGCCTCGACAAAGGCGGCGATGGCCCGGCCCGTGCCGTGTTCGGCCTTCAGCGAGCCGCCATAACGCACCGAGACAAGGTCCGAGAGCGCCCGGGAAAACGCGTCGAATTTCTCGGCCGTACCCGGCAGGGAGAAATCGTCGCTCATCTGGAAATGCAGGTTGCCGGCCAGGGCGTGCCCGAAAATGATCGCGTCATGATAGCCGTGGTCATCGAGCAATTGGCGCATATCGACCACGAAAGCCGCAAGCTGCTCGATCGGCGCCGCCACGTCCTCGGTCAGCATGGCCGTACCCTTGGGCCGGGCAGCCCCGCCCGAGGCGAAAAAGCCCTTGCGAATGTCCCACAGGGCGTGGTTGCGCTGCGCGTCGGTGGAAAAATCGATATGGGTGGCGCCGTGCCGCGCCAGGAGCTCGATCGCCTTGTGCGTTTCGCTGTCCAGTGTGGCCGCATCGGGGGCGGTCACGTCGATCAGCACGGCCGGCGAGGTATCGGTGAGCCAGGGCAGAAGGGGCGCCATGGGAGCCAGGTGTTCCACCGTCGCCAGCGCCCGTCGCTCGATATATTCGGCCGCCGTGACCCCGGTGGTCACCTGGATGCCGCCATTGGCCATTTCGATGATGGCCCGGCCCGCCGATTGCGGATCTGGGAAAGGCACCAGGGCGGTGGCCTTGTGCGGGTGCTCGGGGACAGTGTTGTAGGTCACCTCGGAGACGAAACCGAGAGTGCCTTCCGAGCCGACCATGAGGTGAATGAGGATATCGAGCGGGTCGTGATAGTCGACCAGCGCATTGAGCGAATATCCCACCGTGTTCTTGATGCGGTATTTCTTGCGGATCAGCGCAACGAGGTCTGCATCGGCCATGACCTCATGATGCAGGCGGTGCAGTTCGGCCAGCATTGGACCATGGCTGCCGCGAAAGGCATCCCGGCTCGCCGCATCGCCCGAATCGAGCATGGTGCCGTCGGCCAGAACGATCCGCAGCCGCGCCATGGTGTGATAGGTGTTCTGCGCCACCCCGCAGCACATGCCCGACGAATTGTTGTTGACCACACCGCCGATCTTGCAGGTGGCCTGGCTGGCCGGATCGGGCCCGATCTTTCGGTCGAACGGTTTGAGGGCCTTGTTGGCTTCGGCAACGATGATGGCGGGGCCCAGCGTGATCTGTTCGGCGCCCTCGACTATGTCGAGCTTGCGCCAGCCATCGCCCAAGACAGCCAGCACCCCGTCGGTAACGGCCTGTCCGGAGAGCGAGGTGCCGGCCGCCCGGAAGGTGACGGGCAGGCCCTCGGCGCGCGCGGCCGTGAAGACGGCACGCACCTCATCTTCGGAATTGACGAAGACCACCACCGCCGGGATCAGCCGGTAGGAACTGGCATCCCCGCTCCAGGCATAGGTCATCAGCGGGTCGGTATGGATCGCCCCGCGCACCTGCCCTTTGAGGCGCTTGGCGACGCGTTCACCGGCGGCGAGGCGGTCTGGGCTTGGGGCGTGGGGCTGCTGGGAAAAGTCTTGGGCGTGCTGCATCCGTGCAGTCTAACATGTTAGTTCTGGTCCGGGGAGATGGAGTCTGGACCGCCGGAACCGGTTTGCACATTCGCCTGCCAGGGCGGCAGGGCGCCATGACAGGCGCGCGAAATTCGGCCGATCAGTTCCTCGACCCGCTCCTCGCCGCGCCTTTTCTTGAGCACATAGATGCCGGTGACTGCGCGCCGGGGCTCATCGCGCTGCTGGACTTCGAACAGGCCGCGACGGGCAAAGTCGTCCCGCATGACATGGGTGTGGACCAGCACGGCGCCTGTCGCCAGCGCATAGTCCACGCAGGCCGCCAGCGAATTGGTTCGGAAGGCGACATTGGTGCGGTCAAACACCGTTTCCACCCGGGTTCGCCGCCGCGCCGGATCGAAGAACCGTTCATGCCGGCTTTCGGCCAGCGAACTGATGACGATGGGGTGGGTGTCGATCTCCGCCAGACCCTGCGGCCCCTGCAACAGGGGATGCCCGTCGCGGACAAAGAACGCATTATAGACGCGGGTCAGGGGAATGAAATCGGTGCCGATGGCTCCGCTCAACCCGTCGATCTCATGGGCCAGGAACATCGAAATGTCGCCCGACAGCATCTGGTCCATCAGGCGAAGCTGGTTGCCCAGGCTGATCTGTACCGGCGCGCGCGGAAACTCGCGCTGATAGGCCACCACCATGTCGCGCAGGAACATGGTCCACCACGAATAGCCCGAACCGATGGAGAGACCGCGCTCGGTGCCCCGTTTCTGGTCGGCGATCGCATTGAGGGTATTGTCGTACAAGCGCTGCATCAGCCGCGCATTCTCATAGAGCGTCTCGCCATAGCGCGTGAGTTGCACCCCCCGCGACGAGCGATCGAACAGCGTCGCCCCGACGCTTTGCTCGAGCTTCTGCATGTTGAAGCTCAGGGTTGGCTGGGTGATGAACAGGGCGGTTGCCGCGCCGCTGAAGGAGCCGGCATCGGCCACGGCGAGGAACTGGGTCAGCAGCTTGTCCAAGTCAAAATCCTCCGGCGCAGAAACTCGACCATAGATTTTTTCTATAATAATCGCGAAATTTCGTAATTTTCCTAGACCTGATTTTGCGCCAGTCTTTGTGAAGACGCAAAACGGGTCCGCAAGGAGAACGGGTCTTGCCGCGATCGCCACGACGGCACTAGGCTGTCACCGCAAGGGGCGGTTTCGTATGGCGGTCGAACTTCCATACAAGTTTGTTGCCGCGAAGGCATCTTGTATGGTAAGGCCGTAACTGGCTGGTTATTACGGATCGGATGTTCCGGTTCAAAAATGAGCAGAACCGGTGTTTGCTGAAGCAAATTCCGGCGGTTCATGGAGTAACCAGTTAGTGATTTAGCGACGGGGAGGTCGCTAAGGACAGAATTCGGTCCCGGTGGGGCCGCACTGATCATGGGAGGAAAGACATGACAATTCGACTTGGACGCCGTCAGTTCCTGATGGGCTCTTCTGCACTGCTCGCCGCTGGCGCTGCAGGCATCAATCCGGCCTGGGCCCAGAGCGCCCTGCGCCTCATCTTCTGGGGTGGTCAGGCCCGTGCCGACCGCACCTATGCCGTCACCGACCTCTATGAAGGCGCTGGCAATCCGGGCATCGAAGGTGAATTCCTGGCCTGGAACGACTACTGGCCCAAGCTTGCGACCCAGACCGCCGGCGGCACTGCCCCCGACATCATCCAGATGGATTACCGCTACATCGTCGAATATGCGACGCGTAACGCCATCGCCCCGCTCGACGACTTTGTCGGCGGCGCCCTCAATCTGGGCGAATTCGATGCCGACCAGCTCGAAGGCGGCAAGGTCGACGGCAAGCTCTATGGTATCTCGCTGGGCGCCAACTCGGTGGCCACCCTCGTCAACAAGGCGGCTTTCGAAGCCATCGGCGAAGCAACCCCGGACAATTCCTGGACCTATGCCGATCTCGAACGCCTCGGCGAGGCCTTCAATTCTGCCGGCAACGGCATGAAGGTGTTCTCCGATGGTTCGGGCACCGAACCCATGCTGGACAACTGGCTCCGCCAGCGCGGCAAGGCGCTCTATACCGCCGACGGCAAGCTCGGCTTTGATGCCGACGATGCGGTGGAATGGTTCACCATGTGGAACGGCTTCCGCGACAAGGGCTATATCGTCGATGCCGAAACCCAGGCTCTCGATACCGGCACGCCCGAATCGAGCATGGTCGCGACCAAGAAGGCGGCGATGATGCCGTCGACCTCCAACCAATTGGTGATCCACCAGTCGATCAATGATGATGAACTGACCATCGCATCCTATCCGCGCATTGCGCCGGGTGTGGGTGGCGGTCACTACCGCAAGCCGTCCATGTTCTTCTCGGTGGGTGGTGCTTCGGGCGATCCGGAAGCTGCGGCAGCCTTCATCAACTACTTCGTCACCGATCCGGAAGCGGGCAAGATCCTCGGCGTCGAGCGCGGCATTCCGTGCAATTCGGCCGTGCGTGAAGCCATCACCCCGACCCTCGACGAGCAGAGCCAGATCGCTCTGAACTTCGTGGCCAATCTGGGTGATCTCGTGGGCGCCCTGCCCCCGTCGCCGCCGGCCGCAGCTGGTGAAATCGACCTCAACCTGCTCCGCGTCATCAGCCAGGAAGTGGCCTTTGGTGCCCGTTCCGCTGAAGATGCCGGCAAGGCCTTCGTCGACGACGCAACTGCAATCCTGGCTCGGGCGAACGCATAACAAATGACTGTGCATGCGGCAGAAGCGGCTCCGCAAGACGCCGCATCAGGCACATCGAAATGGTCGAGGGCGTGGCAAAACCACGCCCCCGGCTATCTCTTCCTGTTGCCTTGGTTCATCGGGTTTTTCGGCCTCACCATCGGGCCGATCATTTCCTCGCTCTATCTCAGTTTTACTGACTTTGACCTCCTGACCTCGCCGGACTGGGTCGGCCTGGCCAATTACCAGCGCATGTTCACCAATGACCGCGCTTTCGCCCAGTCCATGCAGGTGACATTCACCTTCGTGCTGTTTTCGGTGCCTCTCAAGCTGGCCTTCGCGCTGGCCATCGCCATCCTGCTCAATCGGGGCATGAAGGGGCTGCCGCTGTATCGCGCCATGTTCTATCTGCCCAGCCTGCTGGGAGCCTCGGTGGCCATTGCCATCCTGTGGCGCCAGATCTTTGCCGGCGACGGCCTGGTCAATCAGTTCCTGGCCAATTTCGGCATTGTCGGCCCGAGCTGGATTTCCAATCCGCGCTATTCGCTGTGGACCCTGATCATCCTGTCGGTCTGGCAGTTTGGTTCGCCCATGATCATCTTCCTGGCCGGCCTGCGCCAGATTCCGCAGGACATGTATGAGGCTGCCTCTCTCGATGGCGCCAGCAAATGGCGCCAGTTCTGGAAAATCACCCTGCCCCTGCTGACCCCGGTGGTGTTCTTCAACGCCATCATCCAGACGATCGAGGCCTTCAAGAGCTTTACGCCGGCCTTCATCATCTCCAACGGTACGGGCTCGCCGATCAATTCGACGCTGTTCTACACGCTCTATCTCTACAACGAGGCGTTCAGCTATTTCCGCATGGGCTATGCATCGGCCCTGGCCTGGTTCCTGCTGTTCCTGATTGCGTGCTTCACGGCCTTCTCCTTCCTCACCAGCAAGTATTGGGTGCATTATGACGACTGATGCACACAAATTGACCGTTGTGACCGGGTCCGAGAACGACCCGGCCGCCCGCCTGCGCAAGCGCATCTTCTCTGTGCTGGCTCACGCGGTACTGATCGCCGCCTCGATCCTGATGCTCTATCCCCTGCTCTGGCTGCTGGCGGCATCGTTCAAGCCGGAAAACGAAATCTTCATGTCCGGCATCTGGCCGAGCCTGAGCTGGGACATCGAATCTTACTTCCGTGGCTGGAACGCCATGCGGGTCAGCTTCTCGGTGTTCTTCATGAACTCCTTCGTCATTGCCTTCCTCTGCGTGGTGGGCAATCTGATCGCCTGCTCCATGGCGGCCTACGCCTTTGCGCGCCTGCAGTTCAAGGGCCGCAATTTCTGGTTCGCCATGATGCTGATGACGCTGATGCTGCCCGGCCAGGTGACGCTGATTCCGCAATATGTGCTGTTCCGCGACCTGGGCTGGGTCAACACCATCTTGCCGCTCGTCGTGCCGAAATTCCTGGCCGTCGACGCCTTCTTCGTCTTCCTCATGGTGCAGTTCTTCCGCGGCATTCCGCGTGAACTCGATGAGGCCGCGATGATGGACGGGGCCGGTGCCTGGCGCATCTACTGGAAGATCATGCTGCCCCTGTCCATCCCGGTGCTGGTGACGGCGGCGATCTTTACCTTCATCTGGACCTGGGACGACTTTTTCGGGCCCCTGATCTATCTCAACCGCATGCAGGACTATACCGTCATGCTGGGCCTGCGGACCTTCGTGGACTCCACTGGCGAAAGTGACTTTGGCGGACTGTTCGCCATGAGTGTCCTGTCGATTGTGCCGATCTTTGTCTTCTTCCTTCTGTTCCAGCGCTTGCTCATCGAGGGCATCGCAACCACCGGTATGAAACGTTAGCTCTATGTCCGATATCAAGTTTGCCGCCATCGGCATCAACCACGCCCACATCTATGGCCAGGTTGAATGCCTCAAGCGTGCCGGCGCGCAGTTCGTTGCCTTCCACGCCGTCGAGGATGATCTCGCCAAGACCTTTGGCGAGCGCTTTCCGGAAGCCCGGCGGGTCTCCGATCCAGCGGCGATTCTGGAAGATGACGCCATCCAGGTCGTCGTCACCGCCGCCATTCCCGGTGACCGGGCCGATATCTGCCTGGCCGCCATGCGGCACGGCAAGGACGTTTTGACCGACAAGCCGGGCATGACCACCTTTGCCCAGCTCGAGGAAATCAGAAAAGTCCAGAAGGAAACCGGCCGCATCTTCTCGGTGCTCTATTCGGAGCATTTCGAGGTTCCGGCTGCCGTTGAGGCCGGCAATCTCATCGCCAAGGGTGCCATCGGGCAGGTGGTCAACACGGTTGGCCTGGGTCCGCACTCGCTCCGCCTGAACAATCGGCCGGACTGGTTCTTCACCCGCAAGCGCTATGGCGGCATCCTCTGCGATATTGCCAGCCACCAGTTCGAGCAGTTTCTGTTCTTTTCCGGCGCCATGGATGGCGAAGTGGTTTCCGCCAACGTTGCCAATCGCGGCCATCCCGACCGGCCTGGCCTGCAGGATGTCGGCGATGCCCATGTGCGCACCGCTTCGTCCTCCGGTTATATCCGCGTCGATTGGTTCACGCCTGAGGGCCTGCCAACCTGGGGCGATGGGCGGCTCACAATTTTGGGCACCGAGGGCTATATCGAGCTGCGCAAATATGTCGACATCGCCGGCCGGCCCGGCAAGGACCACCTGTTCCTCGTCGACAAGAAAGGCGTCCAGCATTTCGACTGCACCAATGTCGAACTGCCGTTCGGCCGTCAATTCCTCGAGGATGTGCGCAATCGTACCGAGACGGCCATGCCCCAGGAGCGGTGCTACAATGCCATGAAGCTGGCCCTCACCGCCCAGCAGATGGCCGAAGCCGGCACGGAGTGGGCGCAATGAGCCGCGTATTGAACGTTGCCGTCGTCGGCTGCGGCATCGGCCGCTCCCATATCGTTGAGGGCTACCTGCCCAATGCCGACAAGTTCAAGGTTGTCGCCCTGTGTGATCTCGATCAGCAGCGCCTCGACAAGATCGGCGATGAATTCGGCATCGAGCGCCGCATTCTCAATTTCGATGACCTGCTCACCATGGATGATGTCGATGTCATCGACGTCTGCACCCCCCCGGGCGCGCATTTCTTCATGGTCAAGGCAGCGCTCGAAGCCGGCAAGCATGTCGTCTGCGAGAAGCCGCTGGTCGGCTCCCTCAAGGATGTTGATGCGATCATGGAGGTCGAAAAGACCGCCACCGGCAAGCTCATGCCGGTCTTCCAGTACCGTTTCGGCAATGGCATCGAGCAGGCCAAGGCCATCATCGATGCCGGTCTGGCCGGCAAGCCATATTGCGGCACGGTGGAAACCATGTGGCGGCGCGAGGCGCCCTACTATGCTGTGCCCTGGCGCGGCAAGTGGAAGACCGAGCTGGGCGGCGTCCTCATGGGCCACGCCATCCATCCACATGATATCTTCACCTATCTCATGGGCGACATTGCCCGCGTCTTCGGCCGCGTCGCCACCAGGGTGAACCCGATCGAGGTAGAAGACACCATCTCCGCCTCGCTGGAGATGAAGTCGGGGGCCCTGGCCAGCCTGACGGCTACCCTGGGATCGGTCGACGAGATCACCCGCATCCGTCTGCAGTTCGAAAACGTCACCTTCGAGAGCGATCACGCGCCCTATAATCCGGGCAAGGAACTCTGGAAAATCCTGCCGCGCAACGACGCGGTCAAGGCTAGCATCGACGCCTTGCTGGCCGACTGGAAAGACGTCCCCTCGCGGTTCCAGACGCAGATGGCCCGTTTCCACGACGCGGTGTTCGACAAGGCGCCCCTGCCGGTCAGCAGCGCTGACTCGCGCCGCGCATTGGAGCTGGTCACCGCCTTCTATCATTCCTCGTCCACCCACCAAGACGTCGCATTGCCGCTCGGCCCCGAAAACCCGCTCTATACGAGCTGGGTCCCGGCCGAGTTCCGGTAAGCAGCAGGAGACTTATCCCATGGCGACAAGCATTGAACTGCGGCAGCTCCTCAAGTCCTATGGCGACGTTCAGGTCATTCACGGCGTGGACCTGACCATCGAGCCGGGCGACTTCACCGTTTTTGTCGGACCCTCCGGGTGTGGCAAGTCGACCCTGCTGCGCATGATCGCGGGCCTCGAGCCCATCACCGGTGGCGACCTGCTCATCGACGGGCAGCGCATGAACGAAGTGCCGGCCGCCCGGCGCGGCATCGCCATGGTGTTCCAGTCCTATGCGCTCTATCCGCATATGTCGGTCTATCAGAACCTGGCCTTTGGCCTTGAAACGGCGCGCATGCCCAAGCCCGAGATCGAGCAGCGCGTGCAGCGTGCGGCCGAAATCCTCAAGATCGAGCCCCTGCTCAAGCGCAAGCCCAAGCAACTGTCCGGTGGCCAGCGCCAGCGTGTCGCCATCGGCCGCGCCATCGTGCGCGAGCCCAAGATCTTCCTCTTCGACGAGCCCTTGTCCAATCTCGACGCCGAACTGCGCGTGGCCATGCGCGTCGAAATCGCCAAGCTGCACAATGATCTGGGAAACACCATGATCTATGTGACCCACGACCAGGTCGAGGCCATGACCATGGCCGACAAGATCGTGGTGCTGCGCTCCGGAATCATCGAGCAGGCCGGCGCGCCGCTCGAACTCTACAACAATCCGCGCAATCTCTTCGTCGCCGGCTTTATCGGCTCGCCCAAGATGAACTTCCTCAACGCCAGCGTCGAGAACGGCGCCCTCAGGGCGGGCGGCGAAACGCTCTCGCTGGGGCGCGATGTGACCGGTGCGACGGTTCTGGGCATTCGGCCCGAACACATCACCATCAGCGCCGGTTCGGGCGTCAAGCTGGCCGAGGTGCAGGTGGACCTGGTCGAAAACCTCGGTGGGCAGACGGTGGTTTATGCCACCACCGCAGATGGTCAGGCGATGACAATCGTGCTGGAGGGGCAGCGCAAGGTGGACCTGCAATCGGCTCTGTCCATCTATGTCGATCCGGCCAATATTCACATCTTCGACGCCGAAGGGTTAGCAATACGCTAGCGTTTAGCCTCCAATCGGTCTGGCCTATCCGGCCCTGAACGGTCTAAGTTCGCCCTTTCGCGAGGAGGGGCGAGCCTGTGTTTCTGTCCGTTTTCGATCTGTTCAAGATCGGCATTGGTCCATCGAGTTCCCATACGATGGGCCCGATGTCCGCCGGCCTGCGCTTCCTCGATGAATTGCAGTCGGGCCTTCGGCCGCGCCCTTCGGGAACGCGGATCGCAGCGCTCAGGGTCAGCCTTCATGGCTCGCTGGCCTTTACCGGCATCGGCCACGGCTCGGATCGCGCGGTGATCCTCGGGCTGGCCGGTTTCAGCCCTCAGACCGTCGACCCGGACCGGATCGATGCCATCGTGGCGGCGGTCATGGCGGACAAGCAGGTAGAGCCCGACGGGCACCCGGCCTACCGGTTCGATCCCGCGCGAGATCTCGTGCTCGACAAGGCCAACCCCTTGCCGCTCCACGCCAATGGCATGACGTTCTCGGCCTATGATGGCGATGGGGCGTTCGTCCAAAGGGCCATCTACTATTCCATCGGCGGCGGCTTCGTGCTCTCCGAAGAGGAATTGCAGGAGGCCAGATCGGGCCGCGTGGCGCGGGACGGTGTCGATGTTCCTCATCCTTTCAACAGGGCCAGTGACTTGCTGGCGATGTGCAGCCAGACCGGTAAATCCATCGCCGCCCTGCAGCGGGCCAACGAACTTGTCCTGCGCGATCCGGTGACGCTGGATCGGGAACTGGATGCCCTCTGGGAGACCATGAATGCCTGCGTCGAGCGCGGCCTGTCCCAGGACGGCGTTATGCCCGGCGGTCTCAATGTCCGGCGCCGCGCCAGGGCCCTTCATACCGAACTGGAAGCCGATGCCCGGCGCAATGTCCACAATCCGCTGCACGTCACCGACTGGCTCTCGGTCTTTGCCATGGCCGTCAACGAGGAGAATGCCGGGGGCGGGCGGGTAGTGACGGCGCCGACCAATGGTGCGGCGGGCGTCATACCGGCCGTGCTGCGCTATTGGCGCCAGTTTCATGCCGAATCTGAGCCCCGTGATCATCGGGCATTTCTGCTGACGGCGGCCGCCATCGGCGGTCTGATTAAGCGCAACGCCTCGATTTCGGGAGCCGAAGTGGGTTGCCAGGGCGAGGTCGGATCGGCGTCTGCCATGGCTGCCGCCGGCCTGGCTGCGCTGATGGGCGGCACGCCCAACCAGATTGAAAACGCAGCAGAAATCGCGCTCGAACATCACCTGGGCATGACCTGCGATCCGGTCAAGGGCCTGGTTCAGGTGCCCTGTATCGAGCGCAATGCCTTTGGCGCCGTCAAGGCCGTGACGGCCGCCTCACTGGCCCTGCGCGGCGACGGCGCCCATTTCGTGCCCCTCGATGCCGCCATCGAGACCATGCGGCAGACGGGTCAGGACATGAGCGAGAAGTACAAGGAGACCAGCCTTGGCGGGCTGGCGGTCAATACAGTCGAGTGCTGATGCTAGCATTTGGGTAGCATTTGGATAGCATTTAGGGGTTTTTGGGGGCATTTGCGGCAACGGGCTTGATTTGTGCAAGATACGCAAATATTGCGTAAAGGGCACGAGGATCAAATCATGGCCACCAGCAGACGCCCCAGCCAGGCCGACATAGCCGAGCAGCTCGGTGTTTCCGTCAGCACGGTGTCGCGCGCTTTGGCCAATGAGATCGGCATCAGCGAAACGGTCCGCCGCGACGTGCAGCGTGTGGCGCGCATGATGGGCTATCGCAGCAAACACATGCGCCATGCCGCCAATCCCGACAAGCGGGCCCTGGCGCTGGTGCCGCTCAACAGCGCCATCGGCAATCTGGCGAGCTTTTATCACGGTATTGTCGAGGGTATGCGGGCGCAGGCTGCAGAGGCCGGGCTGGCGCTGGACGTGCGGCTGGTCAATGAAGATCTCGTGACCGTGGATTTCGTGCGGCGCCACGTCGCCAAAACCGATGTGGGCGGCGTCATCCTGGCCGGTATCGACCCGGACGAGGCCATGACAAGTTGGGCCGAGGAGGCCGGCATTGCCCTGGTCCTGGCCAATGGCAGCGACACCCATATGCGCCTCAGCAGCGTTGCGCCGGCCAATTTCTACGGCGCCTATATGGCGACCAAGCACCTGCTCGACAACGGTCACCGCAAGATCCTGCACTACACCTATCATCACCGCCCCACCATCCGGCAGCGCCGGCGTGGGTTTGAGGCGGCGATTGCAGATTGCCCCGGCGCCGAAGGCACGGTGGTGATCTCCAACGAGAATTCCAGCCGCCAGCTTCTCCTCGATCTGGTGGCCGGAAAGTACGATGTCTCGGCCGTGTTCTGCTGGAATGACTCGGTGGCGGTGACGATGATCGACACGCTGCTGGGGCCGGATTCTCCCATGCCGCCGGGGTTTTCGCTGGTCGGGTTTGATGACCTGCCCATAGCCGGGATGGCCTCGCCCCGGCTCAGCACCGTGCGGGTGGACCGCGAGGCGATCGGCCGCGGCGTCATTCGCCTGATGGCGACCAAGCTCGATGGCGAGATGGCTCCATTGCAGCTCGAAGTGGGCCTGACGCTGGTCGAGGGCGAGACCGTGCATCGCTGGGAACAGGCCCAGAGCTGAGCGCTGTAGCGTGGCAGTCGGCGCCCCGCAGCACATTTTTCTTCCAGGACTTTTGCCAAAATCGGTGAAAAGTGCGCAATTTTCCGGCTTTAAGCGGCTGTCTCAACAGCGCAAAAATCCAAAACTTGCAGAAATTGCGTAATATGCGCAAATTTCTTGAGTTTACGCAAAAGTCTGCGTAGCCTTGCGCTGCATTTGTTGACTTCACTGGCCTTGCGGTTAGCAGACCGTTGGCATTTGCAGCAACCGTGACGGCTCGGCGGGTCTTTGGAGGGACTCTTCGGACACTATCCGGTCAGTCGGCGCCAAGCGCGCCGGACGGCCTCATGGCCATCACGCTCGGCGGAAGTTTGCTTCCGCGCAACAGAACCATGCCGTGCCGGCAGAGGACAGCCGGCCGACGATGTGAATGCCGGGGCAGGACCCCGGCCAAGGGAGGAAAGCAATGAGGAAAGACTTTGGTCTTGGATTGACCGGCGCGGTCGCCCTGGCAGCCCTGATGGCTGCCGGTGCTCCGGCTCTGGCGCAGCAGCAGGCGCCAATGCTGGACGCGCTGGTCGAAAGCGGCGAACTGCCACCGCTCGAGGAACGCCTTCCGGCGAGCCCGCTTGTGGTTGAGCCGGTGGACAGTGTCGGTACCTATGGCGGCACCTGGCGTAGCGCCCTGCGCGGTGGCCTCGACAATGCCTGGATCGCGCGCACCGTGGCCTATGACGGCCTGGTCCGCTACAACCGCGAGTGGAACGAGATTATTCCCAACCTCGCCGAGAGCTGGGAAGTGAGCGAAGATTCGCGCACCTATACCTTCAAGCTCCGCGAAGGCCTGAAGTGGAACAATGGCACCCCGTTCACCAGCGCCGACATTGCCTTTGCCGTCGAGCTGATGAGCGAGCCGAGCTACGGCGCTGGCACCTTCATCAAGAATCCCAACAATCCCGTCACGGTCGAGGTGATCGATGACACCACGTTCAGTTTCGTCTTCGAAAACCCGAACGGCCTGATCATGGACGATCTGGCCAGCGTCAATGGCTTTACCGTTGTCTCGCTGAACAAGGAATACTGCAGCCAGTTCTATCCCAAGTACAATCCCGATGCAGAGGCCAATGCCAAGGCCGCCGGGTTCGAGACCTGGGAACTGCACATGCAGGATCGCTGCTCCTGGGCCACCGAAACCATCCGCTGGGCCAATCCCGACCTGCCGATGATGAATGCCTGGATGATCGAAGAGCCGCTGACGGGCGATGCGACCCGCACCACCTTCGTGCGCAATCCCTACTATTGGAAGGTCGACAGCGAGGGCAATCAGCTCCCCTATATCGACCGCCTCTCCATGCGTGTTTCGGATTCGCTCGAAGAAATCACGCTGATGGCACTCAATGGCGAGATCGATTTCCAGGACCGCCATATCGCCACCGTCGCCAACCAGCCGATCTTCTTTGACGGCCAGGAAGCCGGCGACTATCGCCTCGGGTCCAACGTGCCCTCGACCAGCAATACGCTGGCCCTGCAGTTCAACATGAACCACGTGGACGAGAAGCGGCGCGAACTGTTCCAGAACAAGGACTTCCGCATCGGCGTCAGCCATCTGCTCGATCGCCAGGAAATCATCGATGTGGTCTTTACCGGCCAGGGCGAACCGTTCCAGGTCGCGCCGCGCCCGGAAAGCCCGTTCTATGATGAGGAATATGCCAAGCAGTACACCGAATATGATCCCGATGCCGCTGCTGCTGCCTTCGAGGCCGCGGGTCTCGTCAAATCGGGTGACTATTATACGTTTGCAGACGGCACGCCGCTGCAGATCACCATCGACCTGATCGCTTCGTTCCGCTCCGAATGGGTGGACATGATGGAGTTGATGCAGCTGCAGCTCGAAGCCGGTGGCCTCGATATCGAACTCAACAATATCGACCGCACGCTTTACTACGACAAGCGCCCGCTGGGTGACTATGACGCCCAGATCTGGCAGGGCGATGGCGGCCTCGATGTCGTCCAGGAACCCCGCTACTACTTCCCCGCCAATGGCGAGAGCGTCTGGGCCTTCCGCTGGCAGGCCTGGTATAACGGCGCCAACCCCGAAATCGCTGAAGAACCCGTGGCCTGGGCCAAGGAGCAGATGGATCTCTATACCCAGCTGCGCGCCGAAGGCGATCCGGACAAGCGGACCGAGCTGATGAAGCAGATCCTCGTCATCGGCAAGGAGAACTTCCCGGTGATCGGCGTCAGCCTGCCCGGCAATGGCTACTACATCGCCAAGAACAACATGCGGAACATCGCCCCGCAGATGCTGCATGCCTACCTGTTCCCGACCCCGGGGCCGTACGACACCTTCCAGTGGTACTTCGCCCAGGACTAGGGTCCTCCCCGGCCTCCCGCGGCCTTCCCATGGGCCGCGGGGTGGTTGGGAACTTTGGACGACACGCGGTCATCCATACGCACAGTCGCTTCCCGCGGGCCTGACCCGCGGGTCTCTCCAACCCGCCACCGGCCTCGGCTGTGCCGAGAGCGACCCGCGGATCAAGTCCGCGGGAAGCGCTGGTGGAGCGGTGAGCGCAAGCGCCACCAGCGAAAGCAGAAGACGCCCATGCTGCGTTTTATCGTCACCCGCCTGATTGCCATGGTCCTGACCCTGTGGGCCGTCAGCTTCGTGGCCTTCGCCATCATCCAGCTGCCGCCGGGCGATTACCTGACCACCTATGTGGCCACGCTCAATTCCAATGGCGACCGGGTCGATCCGGCAGCCATCGACGCCCTGCGCCGCCAATACGGTTTTGGCGAGCCCTACCTCGTCCAGTACTGGAAGTGGATTTCGGGCATTCTCGGGCGCGGCGATTTCGGGCAGAGCTTTGAATGGAAGGCGCCGGTCACGACCCTGATCTGGGGCCGGCTGGGCAATTCCATCCTGGTCGAAGGCCTGGCGGTGATCGCCATGTGGACCATCGCCCTGCCCATCGGCATCTATGTGGCGGTGCGCAAGTATTCCCTGGGCGACTATCTCGCCACCATCGGCGGCTTCATTGGCCTGGCCGTGCCGAACTTCCTCATGGCGCTGCTGCTCATGTATCTGAGCTATCTGTGGTTCGGCACCACGATCGGCGGGCTTTTCTCCGCCGAGTTCGAGAATGCGCGCTGGAGCCTGCCGCGCGTCATGGACTTCCTCTCCCACGCCTGGGCGCCGGTTCTGGTGCTGGCGACGGCGGGAACGGCCGAACTGATCCGCATCCTGCGCGCCAACCTGCTCGATGAGCTGAAAAAACCCTATGTGGTGACGGCCCGCGCCAAGGGCCTGCCGGAGTGGAAGGTGATCCTCAAATATCCGGTGCGGGTCGCTCTCAATCCGCTGATTTCCACCATCGGCTGGCTGCTGCCGGCGCTGGTGTCGAGTTCGGTCATCGTCTCGGTGGTGCTCAACCTGCCCACCGCCGGTCCGCTTCTGCTGCGCTCGCTCACCAGCCAGGACATGTACCTTGCCGGCGCCATCATCATGCTGCTCGGCGTGCTGACGATTGTCGGAACGCTGATCTCGGACCTGCTGCTGGCCTGGATCGATCCCCGCATCCGTTATGGGAGCAAGTAAGATGGCGCTCGACTCCGCGACTGCCGACCTGCCCGCAACGCCGACCAAGGTCCGCCGCGAATCCCAGCTGGCGCTGATGTGGCGGCGCTTCCGCCAGCACCAGCTGGCCGTTGTCAGCCTCTGGATCGTGGTTGTCTTCTACCTGATCGCTGCCCTGGCCGAGTTCCTGGCGCCGACCGATCCCAGCGCCTACAGCGCGCGCTATACCTATGCGCCGCCACAGGGCCTCAATTTCATCGTCTCGGACGAGACCGGCTGGCGCTTCGAGCCCCATGTCAACGGCTACAAGTCCGAGGTCGATCCGGCGGCCATGCGGCGAACCTTCGTCGTCGATCCGGAAGTGGTCATTCCGGTGCAGTTCTTCGCACCCTCCGAGCCCTACCTGCTCGCTGGCTTCATCCCCATGTCGGTCAAGCTCATGGGCGTCGAAAATCCGCGCGACCCGTTCTACATCCTGGGCGCCGACCGGCTCGGCCGTGACCTCCTCAGCCGGCTGATCCACGGCACGCGCATCTCGCTGTCCATCGGCCTTGCCGGGGTGACGCTCAGCCTGTTCTTCGGCATCATCATCGGCGGCTTTGCCGGCTATTATGGCGGCTGGTTCGACAGTGCCGTCATGCGCGTGGTGGAGTTCATCCGCTCCATGCCCACCATTCCGCTCTGGCTCGGGCTGGCCGCGGCGCTGCCCAAGGACTGGACGGCGCTCCAGACCTATTTTGCCATCACCATCATCCTCAGCCTCATCGGCTGGACGGAACTGGCGCGCGTGGTGCGCGGACGCTTCCTCAGCCTGCGGACCGAGGACTTCGTCACCGCGGCGCAGCTCGATGGCGCCAGCGACTGGCGGATCATTACCCGCCACATGGTGCCCAGCTTCACCAGCCACATCATCGCGGCGGCCACCCTGGCCATTCCCGGCATGATCCTGGCCGAAACGGCGCTCAGCTTCCTTGGCCTGGGCCTGCAGGCGCCCATCGTTTCCTGGGGGACCCTGCTGCAGGAAGCGCAGAACATCCGCACCCTCGCCACCGCGCCCTGGCTCCTGGCGCCCGGCGTCTGCGTGGTCGTGGTCATCCTTGCCCTCAACTTCTTTGGAGACGGCCTCCGTGACGCCGCTGATCCCCATGGCCGCTAATTCCGTTCAAGCAAACCCCTCACCCGTCTCGCGCTTTGCGCGATCCACCCTCTCCCACAAGGGGAGAGGGGTGACACTGCGCCTGTCACACCCTCGGATATCCCTTCTCCCCCCGTGGGAGAAGGTGCCCGAAGGGCGGATGAGGGGGACATGGTCCGAGGAGCGCGCACGATGACCAAACCGCTCCTCACCATCAACGACATGTCCATCGCCTTTTCCTCCCCGGACGAGGCCGATATCGAGGCCGTGCGCCAGGTCGACCTGACGCTGACCCCGGGCAAGACGCTGGCCCTTGTGGGGGAAAGCGGCTGCGGCAAGTCGGTGACGGCACGCGCCGTGCTGCGCCTGCTCGATCGCAATGCCAAGATCGGCCGGGGCGAGATCGTCTTCGACGGCGGGGCCGGCCCGGTCGACCTGGCCCGGCTCAAGCCCGACAGCCTAGACATGCGCGCCATTCGCGGCGCCCAGATTTCGATGATCTTCCAGGAGCCGATGTCCTCGCTCTCGCCGGTGCACACGATCGGCGACCAGATCGACGAGATCATCGTCCTGCATGACCGGCTGACGCCCAAGCAGGCGCGCGAGCGCACCATTTCGCTACTCGACAAGGTCGGCGTGCCGGGCGCGCGCGACCGGGCCAATGCCTATCCGTTCGAACTCTCCGGCGGCCTGCGCCAGCGCGCCATGATCGCCATGGCCCTGGCCTGCACACCCAAGCTGCTGATCGCCGACGAGCCGACGACAGCGCTGGACGTGACCACCCAGGCCCAGATCCTCGACCTCTTGCGGCAATTGCAGGAGGATTTCGGCATGGCCATGCTGTTCATCACCCATGACCTGGGCGTGGTGGCCGAAATTGCTGACGAAATCGCCGTCATGTATCTGGGCGATGTGGTAGAGCAGGGGGATGTCTATGAGGTCTTCCGGGCCCCCAAGCATCCCTATACGCAGGCCTTGATGAACTCGGTGCCGCGCCTGCAGCGCAAGGCCGAGCGGCAGCGGCTGTCCCCGATCAAGGGCAATGTGCCCTCGCCCCGCGAACGCCCGGCGGGATGTTCCTTCACCAGCCGCTGCCCGCACGCCTTCGGGCCCTGCCAGGGCACGCGGCCGGCGCGAACGCTGGTTTCCGATGGCCATGTGGCGCGCTGTCATCTGCTTGAGACCACTCTTCGGGAGGTGCCGGCATGAGCACGCTTCTCAGCGTCGAGAACCTCGACAAGGTATTTACCCTTGGCGGTGGCCTGTTCGGCAAGTCACGCGAACTTGTGGCGCTAAACGATATTTCCCTCAGCGTCGAGGCCGGAGAGACCCTGGCCATTGTCGGGGAAAGCGGCTGTGGCAAGACCACGCTCGGCCGCTGCATCATCCAGGCCCTCAAGCCCAGTTCCGGCCAGGTTCGCTATCACCCCGAAGGCGGGGAGGCGGTGGACCTCGTCGCGCTCGACAAGAAGGGGCTCAAGCGCGCGCGCCGCGACATCCGCATGATCTTCCAGGACCCGATGAGCTCGCTCAATCCCAATATGCGGGTCTTCGACATCGTGGCCGAGCCGCTGCGCGTGCATCGCATCGCCACGGGGCGCGAACTCGAGCGCCGGGTCTATGACGTTCTCGGCAAGGTCGGGATCTCGCCCGACGCCGCCGGACGCTATCCGCACGCCTTTTCTGGCGGGCAGCGCCAGCGCATCGGCATTGCCCGGGCACTGGTCCTCGACCCCAGGCTGGTGATTGCCGACGAGGCCGTCTCGGCCCTGGACGTGTCCATCCAGGCCCAGGTTCTCAACCTGCTCGACGACCTGAAGGAAGAGTTCGGCCTCACCTATATCTTCATCAGCCACGACCTGGGCGTGGTGAACTATATCGCCGATCGGGTGGTGGTTATGTATCTGGGCCATGTGGTGGAGAATGCGCCCACCGAAGCCCTGTTCGAGCGGCCGCGCCATCCCTATACCGAAATGCTGCTCGAGGCGCTGCCGATTGCCGATCCGACGCGGCGCAAGGGGCGTCGGGCCGAGCTCAAGGGGGAAATCCCCTATCTCGGCAACCGGCCCCAGGGCTGCCCATTCCATACCCGCTGCAAATATGCCGAGGACCGTTGCCGGACCGAAAAGCCGGCGCTGCGGCCCGTCAACGGCACGGCCCAGCTGGCCACCTGCCATTTTGCCGAAACCCTTGAACTTCAGGGCGCCTATGAAGCGCCACAAAAGGCCATTGCTTAGATGACTTATGATCCCGCTACCGCCAATCCGCTGTTTGGCAATCCGCTCCGCACCCGCAATGACGTCGAAAAGGGTCTGCGCGACCTGTTCACGCCGCTTCTGCCCTATTTCTCAGAGGGTGGGGCGCGGGTCCGGCTCGATGGCGCCGGCGCCCATTTCGACCGGGCTGCCGCAGACCTCGAAGGCTTTGCCCGCCCGCTCTGGGGTCTGACGCCACTGGCAGCCGGTGGCGGCGACTTCGACCACTGGGAGCTTTACCGCCAGGGCCTGGCCAATGGCACCGATCCCGAGCACCCCGAATATTGGGGCACGGTCAATGGCATCGACCAGCGGCAGGTGGAACTGGCCGCCATCGGCTTCACCATGAAGATGCTGCCGCATCTGGTGTGGGACCCGCTGCCGCAAAAGGCCAAGGACAACCTTGCCGCCTATCTCAAGCATGCCCGCAAGTTCGACTATGCCGACAACAACTGGAAGTTCTTCCGCATCCTGGTCGATCTGGGGCTCGAGCAATGCGGGGTGGATTTCGAGCGCTCCTATACCGATGCCTATTTGAGCGAGCTCGAGGGCTTCTATCTGGGCGACGGCTGGTATCGCGATGGCAATGTGCGGCGCATCGACCACTATATCCCCTTCGCCATGCACTTTTACGGGCTGATCTATTCGCGCCTCGCCAAGGGTGACGACAAGCGCGTGGCCGACTACAAGGAACGGGCGCGCCTCTTCGCCAAGGATATCCAGCACTGGTTCGACGAAGATGGCGGTACTCTGGCCTTCGGGCGCAGCCTCACCTACCGGTTTGCCTGCGGCGGCTTCTGGGGCGCGCTGGCCTTTGCCGATGTCGAGGCGCTGCCCTGGGGCGTGATCAAGGGCCACTTCCTGCGGCATCTGCGCTGGTGGAGCAAGCTGCCCATCGCCCATGGCAATGGCGTGCTCTCGATCGGCTATGGCTATCCGAACCTCTTCATGTCCGAGAGCTATAATTCGGCCGGCTCGCCCTATTGGGCCCTCAAGGCCTTCCTGCCCCTAGCACTGCCGGCCGATCATCCGTTCTGGACCGCCGAGGAGGTCGACCCGGGATTCACCGCTGACCCCGTGCCGCTCAAGCATCCGGGCATGGTCATGCAGCACACGGCGGGCAATGTCGTGGCCCTGTCGAGCGGTCAGCAGAACTGGCAGATGCGCCACGGCACCGAGAAATATTCCAAGTTCGTCTATTCGAGCCGCTACGGCTTCTCGGTCGAAGTCGACGAACGGGCCTATAGTCTGGGCGCTTTCGACGGCGCCCTGGCCCTGAGCGACGATGGCCGGCACTACCGCGTCCGCGAAACCAATGAACTGGCCCAGATTGCCGGCGAGAAGCTCCATGCACGCTGGAAACCCTGGCAGGACGTGGAGATCGATACCTGGCTGCTACCGGCCGGAAACTGGCATATCCGCGTCCATCGCATCACCACGCCCCGGCCGCTACACGGCACCGAAGGCGGCTTCGCCATTGCCCGTGCCGATCTCAATGCCGATGACTATATCGACGCCAAGGGCCGGGCCGTGGCCCGCTCCAAGACCGATCTCAGCGCCATCGTCTGCCTCGCCGGTGGCCGGGACGGGCGGGCCTTCCGCGCGCTGCCCAATTCCAACCTGATCGTGTCCAAGACCATCGTGCCGCAATTGCGCGGCGACATCGCTGCGGGAACCACAGTGCTGGTCACCGCCGCCATGGCCCTGCCGGCGGGGGCCGGTGCCGAAGCCGCGCTCGACAATCCGCCCGGCGTGCCGGACCTGGCCGAGCTCGAAGCGCTGTTTGCCCGCGAGGGCATGGATGTCAGCGCCATCCTGGTGCCGGAGCGCTTCTGATGCGACCCAAGCTCGCCTTTGCCTTCCGGGCCGATAAGACCCTGCACGTCTTTGACGATGCCGACATGGCGCGCCTGGCCGCCTGTTGCGAGGTGCTGTCGCCAAGGCCCATCGAGAGCTTTGCCGATCCGCAGGGCCTGCAACTGCTGGGCGAGGCCGAAATCCTGGTCACCGGCTGGGGCTGCCCGATGCTGACGCCCCAGGTTCTGCGGGCCGCGCCCAATCTCAAGCTGATTGCCCATGCGGCCGGTACGGTCAAATACACCATCGACCCTCTCGCCTATGAGTTGGGCATAGAGGTGACCCATGCTGCCGATGCCAATGCCGTCCCGGTGGCCGAATTTACCCTGGCCTCGATCATCTTCGCCAACAAGCGGGCTTTCGAGCTGCGCGACCTTTACCGCTCGGACCCGTCCCGGCGGAGCGCCTATGCGCTGATGGACGACCGCATCGGCAATTACCGGCGGACCATCGGCCTTGTCGGCGCCTCACGCATCGGCCGCAAGGTGGCGGCGATGCTTGCGGGCTTTGACTATTCGGTGCTGCTCTATGACCCGTTCGTTGAACAGGGCGACCCCATCACCAGGCAGGCCGAACTGGTCGATCTCGATACCCTGATGGCGCGCTCGGACGTGGTGTCCATCCACGCGCCCGCCCTGCCCTCGACCCGCGCCATGATCGGGGCGGCGCAATTGCAGCTGATGGCGGACGGGGCGACCTTCATCAACACGGCCCGCGGCGCCCTGGTCGACGAGGCGGCTCTGGTGGCTGAGTTGCAGACCGGGCGTATCCAGGGCGTGATCGACGTCACCGACCCGGAAATTCCCCCGACAGATTCGCCGCTTTTCCAGTTGCCCAATGTGTTTCTCACCCCCCATATTGCCGGGGCAATCGGGACCGAACGGGGCCGGTTGGGCCGGATGGCCGTGGATGAAGTCGAGCGTTTCGTGCGGGCGGAGCCATTGCGGTACAAGGTTGAGCCCGAATTGCTGGAGCGGCTGGCGTGAGCACGGGGCCGTTCGAAACCCCCTCACCCGTCTCGGCCTGCGGCCGATCCACCCTCTCCCACAAGGGGAGAGGGGTGCCTTGTGCAAACCCTGCCTGCATGAACGCCTTCTCCCCTTGCGGGAGAAGGTACCCGCAGGGCGGATGAGGGCTGACGATGTCGGATAACACCCAACAGGACGCGCGCTGGCACCATGACCGCCTGCAATATCTGACCTGGGACCGGACGGAGGCGGATATTGCCGATCCTGCCCATCAGGCGCGCCTGCAGCTCTTGCGGGAGAAGGCCGGGGCCAGCTTTCACCCCACCGCCTATGTGGCGGCGGAGGCGGCAATCTTCACGACGAACCTGGTGCTCGGGGCGCAGAGCTGGATCGCCGGCCATGCCCTGGTGCGCGGCGATGTCGAATTCGGGGACCATTGCACCGTCAATCCCTATGCCATGATCTCGGGCCGGGTGCGCTGTGGCCATGGCGTGCGGATTGCCAGCCACGTTTCCCTGGTCGGCTTCAATCATGGCTTCGATGATCCGGACGTGCCGATCTACCTGCAGAAACACGAAAGCCTCGGGATCACCATCGAGGACGATGTATGGATCGGCGCGGGCGCCTCGGTGGTCGATGGCGTGACCGTGGGGCGCGGCGCGGTGATTGCCGCCGGAGCGGTGGTCAGCAAGGACGTGCCGCCCATGGCCATTGTCGGCGGCGTGCCGGGCCGGGTGCTGCGCTATCGCGGCAGCGGCCGGCGTGGCCTGGCGCGGGGGCAATTGCAGGCACTCGGGGACCGGGTGGCCGCGCAATGGCGGGCCGTGCTCGCCGAAAATTTCGACGGCACCGACTATGTGTCGCGCGAGAATGACAACCAGGCCCGCCGCAGCAACCGGCATGTCTGCGATGCCATCGAGATCGCGGCTGGCTTCGACGCGATGCCGCCGGGGATGGACATGCAGGCCGAGATTGCCCGGCTGCAGGGCATACAGGATCCCAATACCGGGCTGTTCCCCGATCCGTTCCAGCCGCCGGGCCCGGACACCGCCATGCGGGACAATGGACTGGCGCTCTACAATGTGCTCTCGACCGGCTATGCGCTCGAAGTGCTGGGGAGCCGCCCCCTGCACGCCGTCTCGGCGGTGGAAATCCCGGCCGATGAGTTGCGGCTCTGGCTCGAAAGCCTGCCCTGGCGGCAGCGGGCCTGGGGCGCGGGGGCGGCCGTCGACGCCATCGGGACCGCGCTCTATTTCAACGCCCGCTATTTCAGCACCGGCACGTCGCGCGAAACACTGTTCGGCTGGCTCGCCATGCAGCAGGATCGGGCTTCCGGACTCTGGGGGTCGCCAACCGCCGGGGAGGGACTGCTGCAGCCCGTCAACGGCTTTTACCGGCTGACCCGCGGTACCTATGCCCAGTTCGGCCTTGCGGTTCCGCGCCCGGAAGCGGCGATCGACTCGGTGCTGCTCAACCATCGCAATTTTGGCGGGTTCTCGGGCCCGACCTATACCGCCTGCAACCTGCTCGACACCATCCATCCGCTGCTGCTGTGCCTGGCCCAGACCGACCATCGGCGCGCCGAGGCCGAACAGATTGCGCTTTCGGTCATTGCCCGCGCCGGCGAGCGCTGGACGGACGGCAAGGGCTTTGCCTTTGCCGATGGGCAGGCGCCGGGCCTGCAGGGCACCGAAATGTGGCTGTCCGTCGTGCATCTGGCAGCAAAGCTGCTGGGCCTCGAAGAGGCCTTTGCCTTCGTGCCGAAGGGTGTGCATCGGACCCAGGCGGTGGGATTGGGATTGTAGGGGCCATGAGTAGACCTCATCCTGAGCTTGTCGAAGGACGAGGTCGTGGCGCGGTATGGGGACGCGACCTCGTGGTTCGACAAGCTCACCACGAGGTCGACTGGAAGGGACGAAACAATGACCAAGAAGAAAGCACTCGTCGTCTGGGGCGGCATGGAATTGCACACGCCTGAGCGCGGCGCGCATGTGGTGCGCGACCTGCTCGAACAAGAGGGCTTTGCGGTCACCGTGACGCCCGACTACGACGCCCTGGGGGCCGAGGATGTAGGCAGCAATGACCTGATCGTCCCGGTCATCACCGACGGTACGCTGGCCCCGGAAAAAATGAACACTCTGGTGGACGCTATCCGGGCCGGCACGGGGCTGGCGGGCTATCACATGGGGCTGGCGACGACCTTTCGCGCCAGTGTGCCGTTCCGCTACGCCGCCAGCGTCTATTGGGTGCAGCATCCGGGAAACATCATGACCTATCGGGTCGACGTGACCCGGCCCGATCATCCGATCATGGCCGGGATCGACAGCTTCGAGCACACGTCCGAACAGTATTATCTCAACTACGATCCGGCCGTTGAAGTGCTGGCGACGACCACCTTTTCCGGGGACGTGCATCCCTGGCGCAAGGACGTGGTCATGCCGGTGGTCTTTACCACCACCCATGACCAGGGCCGCGTGTTTTATTCCTCGCTCGGGCACACCGCAGACGAGCTCGACATTCCGCAGGTGCGCACGATCCTGAAGCGCGGGCTGCTCTGGGCGGCGCGGTAGGCGCTAGAGATTTTCTCGTTCTGACTGGATCAGAACGAGAGCTCTAAGTTGTTGAACGATCTATTGCTGTTGCTGCTGCGCCTGCTGGCGCAGCACTTCGGATTCGGGCAAGGCATTGGCGTATCTGAGCTCGCGATTGGCGCGGGCCCAGAAGGCGGGATGCACGCGATCGAGCAGGGCTGGGTCAGCTGGCGCGAGGCCGAGCGCCGTGGCCGTTTCCGCGTTGAGAAACAGGATCGTGTTCTGGCGGTACCAGGCCGGGATGCTCTCGCTGGTCCAGATCCGGTCGCGCAGCACGTCATGGGCGGAAAAGCCGAGAGCGGCGAAGTGCGCGGCCCAATAGCTGGGCCATTGTTCATTGAGATGGCCGACCCCGCCCTGACCGGGAATGGCCGCCGAAAACAAAACGGCCGGCGCCATGGCGCAGAGATCGGCCACGAAACCGGCGGCCCGGCCCGGCGAGAGATGCTCGGCAACTTCCAGACTCATGACCAGGTCGACGGCGGGGCCGGCAAAACTCTGTTCGAGATCGCGGTTCTCGAAACTGATGTCGGCGGTGTCAAGCATGGCCGGGGTGACCCAATCGCCCTCGATGCCGAATTGAAACGGGGCGCCCGAGGCGGCTAGGAACGTGCCGGTGCCGCAGCCGATATCGGCAACGCGCTGCCTCGGCAGGCCCGGCGGCAGCGCGGCCAGGATCAGCTTGGCGGCCTGGGCCGTGTGGGCGCGGCGGTGCGTATAGAAATCGGCGGGGTAAAGCGCAGTCGTCACGTCACCTTCGTCCCATGATCGCGTTTTGGCGGCTCGACCATAGGCGCGCCGCGACGGCATGGAAAGCGCCGTGGCCGGGTTCAGCCGTGATTGGGCAGGACCAGAACCGGCCTCGCCGCGACGTGCCAGGCCCCGCTCTCCAGCATCTTGACCTCGTTGGGTTCGACCTCGATGGGGAGAGTCTGCCCGCCGCTTTCGATATGGCCCCGAACCGCGTTGGCCGACAGACCGACCATGCCGAGGATTGTGCCCTTCCGGTCGGTGATCAGGCGGCAGCCGGCGGGGAAAGTGTGCAGCAGCGCGCTATCCTTGTAGATGCGCGATTGCGGGCCGGCATTGACCAGCTCGAAGCGGGTGCCGTCGATGGTGCGGGCATAGGCCGTTTCGACAGGCTCCTGCCGATGGGCGATTGTTTTGGGCACGAGCCCGGAGAACCACAGTAGGCCCTCGGGCCGGGGCAGGATGCCGGACAGGCGCTCGATGAAATCGAGCATGCACAGGATGGAAGGCGAGTATTTCTCGGTGAAACCCGCGGCCCCGTTATGCGGATTGAGCGTCTGGGGGAAGCGGTCGGCCTGGGCCAGGGCCCAGAGCGCCGGCTGCATGATCCAGGTGAGCTCGACCACATGGCCATGATGCTCGAAGGCATGGGCGGCGCGGATCAGGGTCAGGAAATTGGTCGGGCCGTTCCAGGAATTCTGCCCGAATGTCGGATCGAACCGCGGATCGTCGAGGGCAATCGAGGTCAGGGGATATTTGGCGAAGAATTTCCGGGTGTTGAGCAGATAGCGGTCCAGTGCTTCGCTGAAGAGATCGGCATCGCCGATTTCTGCCGCCAGCACCCGCAGCAGCACGTCGGACTGGATGCGGACCGGGCGGTCCTGCTTGTCACGGTCATAAAAGAAGCTGTCGTCGGGGTCGTAGCACTGGCCGAACAGGGCCTCTTCGCTTTGGCGCGCCAGAACGCCCCAGTCGTCGTCGCGGCCGAGCTCCCGGGCGATGTGCCCGAGATAGCGCCGCTGGCAGGCGACATTGGCGGTGAGATCGGGCGCGATGAAGGGCACGAGGGGATTGTCCGGATCGCAGCGCGCCGGATCGTTTTCGAAGGGACTGTCGGGAACATGCCAGAAGCGCGAGGAGAGGTCGTGACCGGTGTCGTAGGCGCAAAAGGCTTCGACGGCGCCGGTGCCGCGTGTGTCGCGGTGGCGGGCCAGCCAGGCATCATTGCGCGCCATGGCGTCATAAAGGGTGGCAAGCCAGTCCTTGCCTGGGTCGGCCAGGCGATAGTGGTTCCACACCGAACGGGCGAGCGGGGTCACGAGCTGGATTTGCCCGAAGCCGGGCCCCTGGGGCGTGATCTTGTAGGGAAACAGGCCATCGGCGCGCTGGTGGCGGGCGAAGGCCGCAAAGGTGGATGTGGTGACCGAGGGCAGGAAGCGGCCCAAGAGTTCGGCATTGATCGTGCCGGTGCTTTCGAGCCAGCAGCCGTGATAGATGCCGCCTTCGTGCAGGATCGGCGGGTGACCGGCGGTGGGCGCAATGCAGGCGAAGAGTTCGGCGACCGCCTGGCGATAGCGCCCGGTCAGCCGCGCATTCGTCGAGACGAAGCGGACATCGGCCTGTTGCCATTCGGCGTGAAGGGCCGCCTGCGTACCCTCGATCCCGGCCGCGGCGCCCTCGGCGCGCAGGGCATGAAGCAGAGCCTCGCTCACGCAGGCACCGCGACGCGCAGCCCGTCGGCACCGAAAAAGTGCGCATCGGCAGCGCCAAAGCCGAGCTCGATGGTCTCGCCACGCTTGAACTGCGCACTGCCGGGCGCCTGCGCCATCAGGGCCTGACCATTGGGCAGGGTCACATGCACGAAAACCTCGCTGCCCAGATATTCGACGAGGCTGATCGTCCCCTGGGCCATAACATCGCCCTCCCCGCCAAGATGCAGGTGTTCGGGGCGGATACCGACCGTCACCGCGCCGGCGGGCAGATTTGCCGGCAGGGTGCCGAAGCCGTCGATGGCGATGCCGGAGGCGGTGGCCTGACCCCGCAGCAGGTTCATTTTTGGCGAGCCGATGAAGCTGGCGACAAACAGGTTGCGCGGCGCATTATAGAGCTCGAACGGCGTACCGACCTGTTCGAGATTGCCCTTGTTGAGCACGGCGATGCGCGTCGCCATGGTCATGGCCTCGGTCTGGTCGTGGGTCACATAGATCATGGTCGTGCCCAGCCGGTTATAGAGATTGGCCAGTTCGACCCGCATCTGCACCCGCAGTTCGGCATCGAGATTGGAAAGCGGCTCGTCGAAGAGGAACAATTGTGGTTCGCGCACGATGGCCCGGCCGATGGCGACGCGCTGCTTCTGCCCGCCCGAAAGCTGGCGCGGTTTGCGATCCATCAATTCCCCGATCTGCAGGATGCGGGCGGCTTCGGCGACGCGGCGCTCGATCTCGTCTTTGGGCATACGCAGATTGGAGAGCCCGAAGGCCAGGTTCTTGCGCACGCTCATATGCGGATAAAGCGCATAGGACTGGAATACCATGGACAGGTTGCGCTGGCTGGCCGGAAGGTCGTTGACCACCCGGTCGCCGATGGAAATCGTGCCGTCGGTGATCTCCTCGAGACCGGCGATCATGCGCAGGAGGGTGGACTTGCCGCAGCCCGACGGCCCCACCAGCACCAGGAACTCGCCGGACTGGACCTCAAGGTCGATGCCGTGGATGACCTCGAAGCCGGAATAGGCCTTGCGGACTTCGGAAAGGGTAACGGATGCCATGGGCGTAAGCCTCTTCTACTTGAGACCGCTCATCGCGATGCCGCGAATGATCAGGCGCTGGAAGATGAGAAAGAACAACAGGATAGGCACGATGGACAGGATCGACATGGCAAACATGGGTCCATATTGGCTGACCCCGTCGCTGGAGATGAAACTGCGCAGGGCCAGGGGCACGGTATAGTCGGCCATGTCGTTGAGATAGACCAAGGGGCCCAGGAAATCCTCCCAGGTCCAGATGAAGGAAAAGATCGCGGCCGTCGCCATGGCCGGGACCGACAGGGGCATGATGATGGCCCAGTAGATCTTGAACGGCGAGCAGCCATCGATCATCGCCGCTTCATCCAGTTCACGCGGCAATTGCCGGAAGAACTGTACCATGAGGAAGATGAAGAAGGCATCGCCAGCCAGGAACCGCGGCACGATCAGGGGCAGATAGGTATCCACCCAGCCCAGGTTGAGAAACAGGATATATTGGGGGATCAGCACCACATGATAGGGGATCATCAGGGTCATCATCATCAGCGCGAACCACATGGTTTTGCCGGTGAATTCGAGCCGCGCAAAGGCATAGGCGGCAAAGGAACACGAGATGACATTGCCGATGACCGAAAGCACGGTCACGACGGTGGAATTCCAGAAGAAGGTGGTAAAGCTGACCGGCAGCGCGTTCCAGCCCTCCCAGTAGTTCTGCCACTGGAACTGGCTGGGCCACAGGCCCAGATTGCCGAAGATCTGGTTGTCGGGCTTGAGCGATGAGGCCAGCATCCACACCAGCGGATAGATCATGATCAGCGAGGTGGCGATGAGGAAGATGTGCTTGAGCACGGCCGAGCGACGGGCGCGGCGAGCCTTAGCTTCGCGGTAAGCCTGGGCGATCTCGGCTGTGGTCTGGGTGGGCATGGCAGTGGTCACGATTCGGCGCCCTCCAGAGCCAGGGTTCTTTCGCCTCCCTCCCCTTGAGGGGGAGGGAATGAGGGTGGGGTGGGGTCGCAAACACGGACGTCGCGGTTAGATATCACCCCACCCAGCTTTGCTACGGCCTGACGGCCTAGCGACGCTACCCTCCCCCTCAAGGGGAGGGAGGAGACAGAGCCGAAGCGACTGGTGCCATCAGAAAGCATCATCTTCACCCTCTCTCGTTTTCGTAATGGACCCAGTATTTGCTGGTCCAGAAGGCGATGGCGGTGAAGAGGGCGATGATAACGAGCAGGACCCAGGCCAGGGCCGAGGCATAACCCATGCGCAGGAAGCTGAAGGCTTCGTTGTAGAGATAGACCGTGAAGAACAGGAGGCTATCGAGCGGCGCGCCCGAACCGCCGGAAATGATGAAGGCGCCCGAAAAGCTCTTGAAGGCCTCGATCATCTGCAGGACCAGGTTGAAGAAAATGACCGGGGCCAGGAGCGGCACGGTGATGGCGAAGAATTTGCGCACCGGTCCGGCCGCGTCGATTTCGGCGGCCTCGTAGAGTTCCTGGGGAATGGCGCGCAGGCCGGCAAGGAAGATCAGCATGGGCGAGCCGAATTGCCACATCGCGAGGACGATCAGCGTCCAGAGCGAATAGCGCGGGTCCGAGAGCCAGTAGGGCCCGTCAAGACCGAACAGGCGCAGCACCGAATTGATGACGCCGTCATAGTTGAACAATTGCCGCCACAGAATGGCGACGGCGATCGAACCGCCCAGGATCGAGGGCAGGTAGAACAGTGCCCGATACCAGCCGATGGCGCGGATGCCCTTGTCCAGGGCCATGGCGACCCCGAGCGCGAAGATCAGCTTGAGCGGCACCGAGACGAAGACGAAGGTGAAGGTCACCTGCAGCGCCTTCCAGAAGCGCTGATCGAACTGGACCATGTACATATAGTTGTCGAGCCCGATCCACTGCGGTGGCCGCACGACATTGTATTTGGTGAAGCTGAGATAGAGCGAAGCCAGGATGGGGCCGATGGCCAACAGGAAGAACCCGATCAGCCAGGGCGACAGAAAGGCATAACCGGCCAGGTTCTTGCGCAGGAATTTTTGCACACGGCACTCCAGTTCAGTCCAGTTGCCCCGAAGCGGCATTCGAAGCAGCACCTGCCGCGACCATGTGGCAGGTGCTGCATCGCCCGGGGAGGGCTGCCGCCTACGGGAGCAGGGCGGCAGTCAACAGGCCCTATGCGCGAGCCAGGATGGCGCGGGCCTGATTGAGGAAGTCGCCGGCGACTTCGGGGATCGAGCGCTCGCCCAGAAGCACGGCCACGGCCAGGCGCTCGAAGGTCTGTTCGACCTCGTTCGAGCCGCTCGGCGGCGGTGGCGGCAGGACGGCGGTCTTGCCCTGGATCTTGTCGAAAAATTCGACCGAAAGCGCTTCAACCTCGCTGAGCTTGGGTTGCAGGGCCTCGCGGACATCGCTCTGGCTGGGAATACCGCGTTCGAGGCCAAGCACGCCCGTCATGTCGAGGTCGTTGACGAAGGCGCTCATATAGGTGGTGGCCGCTTCCGGATCGACACTGTCGCGGGTGAGGCAGACGAACTGGCTGGGCTGGACGATGGAGCCCGGCACCATGTCCGGGGTATTCGGATACATGGCTGCGCCGAGCTTGTCTTCCATCAGGCTCTGCACGCCCACCAGCTGGTTGCTCCAGAGATATGTCATCGCCGATTTGCCGGTGACCACGCCCATCTGGCTGAGTTCGGAAACCCCGGCCAGGCCTGCGCTTTCCGGGCCCGGAGGGGTGCCTCCGGCATTGCGGATGCTTTCCCAGGTTGCCCAGTATTCCTCGACGATCTCCTGGGTCGGGCCATAGGAGCCGTCCTCGTTGAACAGCATGGCGCCCTTCTGGCCGACGAAGTCAGAGAAGTTCTGGTAATCGGCGGTATTGTCGTCGGTGCCCGGAACGCCGGTGGCTTCCTTGACGGCGGCGGCAAATGCGCCGAGCTCGTCATAGCTATAGCCATAGGGGTCGAAATCCTCACCCGGCACGATGCCGGCTTCTTCGAACAGGCGGGTGTTGAACATGGCCATGTGGCTGTTGGCGCCGATGGAGAGGGCATAGAACTTGCCATCCACCGTGCCCGCATCGATGGCGCTCTGGTCCATCTTGGAGATATCGAGGCTTTTGCCGACATAGTCATCGAGCGGGACGATGGCCCCGTTGGCGATGTACTCGAACAGCACGCCATAGCCCTGCTGGATCACGTCGGGCATATTGCCGCCGGCGATCTGGGTGGTGAGTTTGGTGAAATAATCGGCAAAACCGAGCGTTTCACCGGTCACGGTGATCTCGGGGTGCTTTGTGTTGAAGATGTCGATGACTTCGAATGTGCGCCGGTCGCGTTCGGGGTTGCCCCACCAGAAATGGCGAATCTGGGCGCCCTGCGCCAGGGCCGGACGGCCGAGCGCCGCCAGCGCCAGCACCGATCCCGAAGCCCCCAGGAATGTTCGTCTCGTCAGTCTGCTCATCTGGTCCTCCCTTGAGCATGCTGCCCCGGTCGGACCGGGGTCTGATTTACGTACCTCTTTTTCGCGTATGGGCGGATGGATGTGCCTCTCCACCAGCCTTCACGCCGGAATGGGCGCCGGCAATGTCGAGCAATTGCGCACACGTCCTCCCGTTTCCCCGCAAGGGGTTCAATCGGCGGTGCTGCTGGGAAGGAAAGTCCCGCCAACCGCGACCGCACGGTTGAGATCATTTTGCGGGCAACTCAGAAGGTCGATACGAGCATCTGTCCGTTGTCAGTCCGGTCAGACAGAAGACGTACCGCGTAGCTCACGCTTGACCACATACCCTGGCTGGACCCCTCGGGTCCATGACGTGTCTCCGGCCGTTCCTGAGAGGTTATCCCCACTCAGACAGGGTTTAATGTGCCCAAACTTCCATACAAGTCAATGGTCATTTGCCGCATCCGGAACGGGTCAGATGCCGAGCCGGTCCTTGAGCGCATACCACCAAGAACCCAGCGTCGAATATTGCGCGCGGAACATGCGTCCGCCGGGAAAGGGTATCCAGGGCAGGCTCGCAAAGGTGTCGAAGCGGGTGACGTCGCCGCGCACCGCTTCCGCGAGGATCCGGCCGAACAGGTGGGACCCGGTGACCCCGTGGCCGGAATAGCCATGCGCGAAATAGACATGCTTTCCGAGCCGGCCGAGCTGCGGCACGCGCGAAAACGACAGCGCGAAATTGCCGCTCCAGGCGAAGTCGATCCGCACATCCTTGAGCTGGGGAAAGACCTTGTCCATGTTCGGGCGGAGCTTGGCCACCACATCGGCCGGGTCGGTGCCGCCATAGACGACGCCGCCGCCAAAGATCAGCCGGTGATCGGCGCTGAGCCGGAAATAGTCGAGGATATAGCGCACATCCTCGACGCATTTGTCAGTGGGCAGCAGGGCCATCGCGCGCTCGGCACCCAGCGGTTCGGTGGCCATCATCTGCGTGGATACCGGCATCACCCGGGCGGTCAACTCGGGCACGACATTGCCCAGATAGGCATTGCCGCAGACCAGGGCCGTCTTGGCCTTCACGTGCCCGGCGGCGGTGTGGACTGTTGCGCCGGCACTGTCCTGCTCGACCCGCGTCACCGGAGACTGCTCAAAGATCGTACCGCCCAGCGATTCAAGCGCTGCCGCTTCGCCCAGGGTCAGGTTGAGCGGGTGCATATGGGCGCCGGAATGGTCGATCATACCCCCTTCATAGACACTCGATCCGATATGGGCGCGGATCTGGCTCTTGTCGAGCAGCTGGTGATCATCCATGCCATGGCGCCGCCACAGGTCCTGCTTGGCCTTGAGCTCTTCCATGTGCTTGGGCGTATAGGCCGCGTAGATGTTGCCACGCTTGAGGTCGCAGTCGATGCCGTAGCGCTCGACCCGGTCATAGATGATGCCGGCGCCTTCCTGGAGCAGCTTGCCGACGAAATCGGCCGTCTGCTGGCCGTAGCGGCGGGTGATGGTGCCCAGGCTCGCATTGAGACCGTTGACCACCTGACCGCCATTGCGGCCCGAGGCGCCCCAGCCGACCTCGGCCGCTTCCACCACAACGACCTTGAACCCGTGTTCGGCCAGGCTAATGGCCGCCGAGAGGCCCGAATAGCCCGCGCCCACCACGCAGATATCGGCCTCGACCGGCCCTTCGAGCACCTTGGGCGTGCGGATGATATTGCGCGAGGCCGCGTAATAGCTCGGCGGATAGGGCGAACTGGCCTGTGGCGTTTCGGACATCAGACAACCTCGAGATAGGCTGAGAATTCGAGATCGGTGACCTGGGAGGCAAAGCCGGCATTTTCCTGGCGCTTGCAGGCCACGAACATCGACTGCAGCGAACTGTCGAAGATGCGGGGCACCATGTCACCATCCTCGAAGGCATTGATGGCCGAGGCCCAGTCGGCCGGCAATTTCGGCAGGCGCTCGGAATAGGCGCGGCCCTTGAAGGGCTTGGGCGGCTTGATCTGGTCTTCGATGCCCACCAGTGCTGCCCCGAGAATGCCGGCCAGCACCAGATAGGGATTGGCATCGGCGCCCGAGACGCGATGCTCGATGCGGCGGGCCTTGGGATTGCCGCCGGGGATGCGCACGGCGGTGGTGCGGTTTTCATAACCCCAGGACACCGCGCTGGGCGCATGGGTATCGGGCCTCAGGCGCCGGTAGGAATTGAAATGCGGCGCGAACAGCAGCGTGGTTTCGGCCATGCCCGCAAGCAGCCCGCCGACGGCGTGATGCATCACTTCCGAACCGCTCTCGGTGCCATCGTCAAAGACATTGTTGCCGGCAATGTCGTTGAGGCTGAAATGCACGTGAAAGCCATTGCCGGAGCGGGCGCCATAGGGCTTGGCCATGAAGGTGGCAACGAGGTTATGCTTGCGCGCCACGCCCTTGACGATGCGCTTGAACAGGACCGCATCGTCGGCCGCCTTGAGCCCGTCGGTATGGAGCAGGTTGATCTCGAACTGGCCGATGCCGTTTTCGGCCACGGCCGTGTCGGCCGGCACGTTCTGCTGCTCGCATTGCAGGTAAACGTCGCGGAAGAATTCGCCGAAATCCTCCAATTCGTCCAGCGACAGGATGGCATCCGAATCCAGCCGCTTGCCGGTATAGGGCGAAATCGGCGGCTGAGCTGAATCGGGATCGGGGTCGACGAGGTAAAATTCGAGTTCGGTGGCAACGACCGGGCTGAGGCCATGTTCGGCATAACGGCGCAGCACATGCGCCAGGGCCTGGCGCGGATCGCCCAGGAACGGGGTGCGCGCATCCTGGAACAGCCAGAGCGGGATCATGGCGCTGGGACGGGTGGTCCAGTTGATGGGCAGGGCGCCCCGGCCGGTCGGGCTGCAGATGCCGTCGACGTCGCCGCTCGAATAGACCAGCGGATTGCCCACGATATCCTCGCCCCACACGTCCACCCCGACGATGGACAGCGGCATGCGGATGCCGCTTTCGGCGACCCGTTTTGCCTGGTCTATCGGAATGCGCTTGCCGCGCATGATGCCGTTGAGATCGCACACTGCGGTGTGCAGGACTTCGATCTGGGGATTGGCCGCAAGCCAGGACACGATGTCTTCGTTTGCGGTGGTCTCGGAACTCATGCCTGTCCGTCGCCCTTTTTGTGTGACATAGCTTCAGCCTAGCAGGTGCAGGCTCGTATCGGGAAGCGGAAGCGGCAACAATGCCAGAAATGAGTGCGCAAATGCTCAAGCATCGTCCTGTGGTCGGCGTTATCGCCTGTGGAAGAATGGTCGAGGGCGAGCCGGCGCAGGCCGTCAAGCACCGCTACCTTGAAGCCATCGAACGCCATGCCGAGGCGGTACCGCTGATCGTGCCCTCCAACCAGGACCCGGCCCATGCCGCCGATATCGTCGCGCGTCTCGATGCGGTGCTGCTGACCGGCAGCAATTCCAATATCGATCCCCGCCATTACGGCTCCACCGCCGGCGGCGCGGCCCCCGTCGATGACGGGCGGGACCTGATGAGCCAGGCCGTGATCCACGCGGCGATCACTGCGGCCAAGCCGCTTTTCGGCATTTGCCGGGGATTGCAGGAGATCAATGTCGCTCTTGGCGGGACGCTGCGCGACCTGCGGGACAGCAAGGAGCACGGTCCCCACCATGCACCGGATGATGCCGGCCTCGAAGCCATGTTCGGCTTTGGCCACACGATCAAGGTGATGGCCAATGGCATTCTCCACCGCTATGCCGGTGCCGACGAACTGGCGGTCAACAGCGTCCATTTCCAGGCCATTGACCGCCTGGCGGAGGGGCTGGTGGTCAATGCGACCGGGCCGGGCAATGTTGTCGAGGCAGTCGCGGCCACCCATACGCCGGCGCCGGTCTTTGCCGTGCAGTGGCATCCCGAATGGCGTCCGGACGGGCGCGACCATGACCTGGCCTATTGGCACTACCTGGGTGAGGCGGCGCGGGCGCGCTACATGCCGGCGCCCGGTTCGGAGACGACACAATGACTGAATTTTCCACCAGCCTCTTCATCGACGGCGCCTTCACAGCCGGCCATGGTCAGCCGGAAACCGCCTTCGAGCCCGCGCTTGGCAAACCGCTGGCGGACGTCGCTTCGGCCAGCCTCGATCAGGTGGATCGCGCCGTTCATGCGGCGCACAGGGCCTATAAGGATTGGTCCCGGCGCAGCCCCCGCGAGCGCAGCGCGGCGCTGCTCGCCATTGCCGACGCCATCGAAGCCCGTGCTGAAACGCTGGCCGTGATCGAGTCGCGTAATGCCGGCAAGCCTTTGCGTTTCGTCAAAGGCGGCGAACTGGCCAATGTGGCCGATGTGTTCCGCTTTTTCGGAACGGCAGTGCGCAATATGCCGGCCCCGGCGGCGGGTGGCTATCGCAGCGCCGAGCGCACCAGCCTGGTGCGCCGCGACCCCATCGGGGTCATCGCCCAGATCGCGCCCTGGAACTACCCCCTGCTGATGGCGGCCTGGAAGATTGCGCCGGCCATCGCCGCGGGCAATGCGGTGGTGATCAAGCCATCGGAAATGACACCGCTGAGCCTTCTGGCGCTGAGCGAAATCTTTGCCGAAATCCTGCCCGCAGGGGTGGTCAATGTGGTGACCGGCAATGGCCCGGACATTGGCCATGCCCTCATTTCGCATGACCTCGTCCGCATGATCTCTCTGACCGGCGATGTGCGCACCGGCCGGGCGGTACTGCAGGCAGCCGCAGGCCCGATGATCAAGCGCACTCATCTCGAGCTCGGCGGCAAGGCGCCGGTCATCGTCTGCGAAGATGCCGATCTCGACAAGCTCGTGGACACGCTGCGCGAAGCCAGCTTCTACAATGCCGGGCAGGATTGCACCGCCGCCTGCCGCATCTTTGCGCATGAGAGCGTGGTCCAGCCTTTGACCGACCGGCTGGAAACCATGCTGGGTTCGCTGGTCTATGGCCGGCCCGAGCGTGACGATGTCGAGTTCGGACCGGTGATCAGCGCGCGCCAGCTGGAGCGGGTCGATGGCTTCGTGTCCCGGGCCAGGAAAGAGGGCTTCGATGTCATGCAGGGCAAGGCGCTGGACGAGGACGGCTTCTTCATGACGCCGACGCTGGTCGCGGCACCTATCGAGGCCGAAATCGTGCAGAAGGAAGTGTTTGGTCCCGTGGTCAGCATCACGCCCTTTGCCGACAATCAGACGGCGCTCGAATGGGCAAATGCATCTGAGTATGGGCTGGGATCTTCGGTCTGGTCGCAAAAGACCGACACTGCGATGACAATTGCCAATGCGCTCGAATACGGCGTCACCTGGATCAATACCCATGGCGTCATGGCGACGGAAATGCCCCATGGGGGCATGAAGAATTCAGGCTATGGTTCCGATCTCTCCATGCAGTCGCTGATCGACTACACCCAGATCCGCCATCTGATGCTGGGCTGAACCGACCGGGAAACCCCACCCGGGCATGAGCCCGGGTGAGGATGTGTGGTGCGATCAGGCCCGGGCAGCGAGATAGGCGTTGGCCTGCTTCTCCATTTCGCCTTGCAACACGTCGAGACCGGCGGCATCAGCCGCACTCTTGAGCTTGTCGAGCTGCGCGTCGACATCGGCAACGCCGTAAAACAGCGGGTTGGCGTGCTGGATGATGACATTGTTCATCGCCGCAGCCGCCTCGCGCACCGGCGTCACGTCGGGAATGAAGGATGCGAACGTGTCCGCGGTGAAGTTGTCGTAGTTCTGGGCCCAGTCGAAAATGGTCTTCTCGGATTCGGTCATGAAGGATGACCGGCGTTCGAGCCCCGAGCGCCAGAGCAGCGCATAGCCCGGGAAGGCATATTGGCTGAGTTGCTTGATGCCATCATCGCCGGCGGCCTCCCAGTCCGTACCCTCGATGCCATATTCGATGAGGTCGTGGTTTTCCTTGACCGAGAGCCAGTCCTGCAGGGCCAGGGCCCGGTCGACATCGCCGCCATTGGCATTGACCACGACCATGTTGTCGGCCTGGAAGGTCTGCACCGGCTTGACGGCGGTGAGCGGCTTGCCGAAGGGCATGACCTGCCCAAGGCGCGCCTCGGGAACATTGCGCTGCAGCGCGGCCAGCTGGTTGCTGGAACTGCCATCGGTCATGGCCCAGTTGGAGGCAAAGCGCCCGGTCTGGAACTGGCTGTCGATGGTGGCGCGGTCCACGTTCATGCCATCGGCATTGACGATGCCGTCATTGTAGTACTGGCGGATCTTGCGCAGCGCGGCGATGACACCCTCGTCGTCCCAGAACGGGATGGGACCGGACGAGCCGGTCTCTGCCGCATCCTTGGCGAAGAGGAAGCGCAGGCCCGAGCCGGCGAACAGATACTGCATCGTATAGGGGTTCTCCCAGGAGTGCTGGTTGAACATGGCCGTCGGCGTGGGCACTGCGTAGATCCAGTGCGAATTGGAGACCAGCGAGTAGGGCGTGACGCCGTCTTCCTTCTCCTTGATCGTATAGAAGAAGCGCTCGAGCGTGTCGTAGTCAGTGATCTCGCCGAAGCCGTGCTTTTCAGCCAGATCCTGGCGGACGGTGAAATGTTGCACGCGGGCGGCGCTATTGACCTGCGGGATGCCCCAGAGCTTGCCGTTCCAGGTATTCGCCTCGATCAGCTTGGGGGCAATCTGCGCCTTGAGATTGGGCCACTTGTCGATCTGGCCGGTGAGATCGGCCAGGGCGCCATCCTGCTGCAACTGGGCCATGTTGAGCCAGAGGGCCTGCAATGCGGTGTCGAACTGCGCGCCGGCGGTGAACTTGAGCAGGGCCTGCTGGCCATAGCTGCCCCAGTTGATGAACTCGGCATTGAGCGTGAAGCCGTGTTCGGCCTGCAGCGCGGCATTGGCTTTTTCCAGCACGGCGGCCCAATTGGTCGGTGCCTGTGACGGCAGGACGGCGGTGGATGCGCCCGACAGGCTCTGTGCCATGGCGCGCGACATGCCTCCCGACATGGCGGCGCCGATGCCGGCAGCGCCGCTCAGAGCCAGGAAGTGACGGCGGTTCATACGAAAAGTACCCAATTCTGTTTCCTCCTCAGGCGGCTTTGATCTGGGGCCGCTATCCCTTTGTGGCGCCAAGGGTGATGCCCTTGACGAAGAAGCGCTGTGCGAACGGATAGGCGAACAGGATCGGCGCGATGGTCAGCACCGTCATGGCGAAGCGCAGCTGATAGACCGGCGCGGATGCCTGCGCCGCTGTTGCGCCCGGCAGGGCGGCGGCGTTGGTCACATTGGCAATCAGGTTCTGCAGGATGAGCTGGAGCGGATATCGGCTCGGGTCGGACAGGAACAGCAATGGCATGAACCATTCGTTCCAGTAGGTGACCGCGTAGAAGAGCCCCAGCACCGCCAGGATGGGCTTGGACAGGGGCAGCACGATCTGGAAGAAGATGCGCAATTCGCCGGCTCCGTCGATGCGGGCGGCATCGATGACCTCTTCGGGCAGGGCGCGGAAAAAGCTCACGGCAACGAGGACCAGGAACGGCGCCATCATGATGGGGAGAATGACCGCGAACCAGCTATTGGTGAGGCTCAGCACCTGAGTGACCAGCAGGTAGAGCGGCACGAGCCCGCCATGGAAGAGCATGGGGATATAGGAAAAAATCGTGAGCGGCCGGCTGACCAGGGGCAGGCGCCTGGCGATGACCCAGGCGAGCGAGGCCGTGCAGTAGATGGACAGGGCCGTCCCCACAACGGTGATGAACAGGGAGGCCGCATAGCCGCCGAACAGCGATTGCCCGCTGAACAGCAGCTCGTAGGCGCGCAGCGAAAAGGGGTGCGGGAACAGGCTATATCCGGTGCGGGCCAGCGCCGATTCATCGGTCAGCGACCCGGCGATGATCATCCAGAGCGGGATCAGGCAGAACAGCCCGAACAGGCTCACCCCGACATAGCTGACCACGGTGAAGGGCTCGAGCCGGCCCCGCAGGGACCGCCGCCGCCGGGCGGTGCGCTGGCCCGGGCCGGCGATGCTGCCGGCCGGGGAAGTCAGTTCTGGGGCGAGTTCGGACGTGCTCATAGGATGGCGCTCTCTTTCTGGAAGCGGCGCTGCACGAGCACGGCTGCGGTGACGAAGACGAACCCCACGACCGACTGGAACAGCCCGATCGCTGCGGTCGTGCCGAAATTGCCGATGGTCCGGAGGGAGCGGAACACATAGGTGTCGATGACGTCGGTGGTGGGGAACAGAATCCCATTGTCCTGGACGATGGCGTAGATCGTGGCGAAGTCGCCGAAGAAGATCCGGCCCACGCCCAGGACAACCAGGATCCCCATTGTGGGAAGCAGCAATGGGGTGGTGATCGACAGGGCCATGCGCGCGCGGCTGGCCCCGTCGATGGCTGCCGCCTCATAGACCTCTTCGGAGATAGAGGTGATGGCGGCAAGGAATATGACCGAGGTATAGCCGCCCAACTGCCAGACCTTGACCAGGGTCAGAATCCAGGGCCATGCGCCGGGCGTGGTGTACCAGGCCAATTGGGGGAGATCGAAAACGTTGAGCATGTCGTTGACGATGCCGCCGCGCCCTCCGACGCCGGACAGGATCGCCTGCAGCATGAGGCTGATGACGATGGGCGAGACGAAATAGGGAAAGAAGATCGAAGACTGCATGAAGCGGCGATAGAACTGGCCGCGGATCTCGTTGAGCATGAGCGCGAGCACCAGGCCCGCCAGCAGGGAGGCTGTGAGAAAGAGCGCGTTGAGGACCAGAGTATTGGTGACGATCGTCCAGGCGTCGCCGCTCGACAGGAAATAGCGGAAATTGGCAAAGCCATTCCACGGGCTGCCGAAGATGCCCTGGCGGATATTGAAATCCTTGAAGGCGACGACCAGCCCCACCATCGGGCCATAGGCAAAGACCGTAAACCACACGATGCCCGGGGCCGCGAGCAGCAGCAGGGCCAGGCTGTCACGCTTGGAAATACGCCTCCGGCGGCGTCTGTCTTGAGCGGCATGTTCCACGACGCCCTCCTCCGGTGCTTTCGTGTAACTAGTTTCACGTGACGCTAGATCACACGTCGACACAAGTCAAGCGAGGCTGTAGATGTCAGGAATGAGCAGTGATGAGCCCCGCACAAAACCGCCGCGCGGTACCCGTGGACCGGATCGGGTAACCCCCGTGAACCTGCGGGATGTCGCCGCCCATGCGCGGGTTTCGGTGGCGACGGCGTCCCGCGTTTTCTCTGACAATCCCAATGTGAACGCCGAGAGCCGGGAGCGCGTGCTCGCTTCGGCCCAGGAGCTGGGATATGTGGTCAATGGCCTGGCGCGCGCCATGATGGGGCGGGGCAGGCAGTCGATCGCCTTTGTCGTTCGGGCCATGATCGGGCCGACCTTTGCGGCGTTGGCAGCCGGTGTCGAAAGCGTCGCCGGCAAGAACGGACACATGGTGCTGATGTCCGCGACCGAGGGTGACGCGCAGCGCGAGCACGATCTCATCCATACCCTGAGAGAATTGCGCGTCCGCTCGGTTCTGCTGGTCGGATCGACGGAAAGCGACGCCTCGTTCGATCAGCGCGCCATGGGCTATGCGCGCGACCTGGCGCAGGTGAAGGCCTCGCTCATCCTGTGCGGCCGCCCGCCCATTGCGGCCTTTCCCGAACTGGTCAGCGTGAACTACGACCATTCGGGCGGTGTCGCTGCGGGGGTGGATGAACTGGTGCGTCTCGGCCATACCCGCATCGCCTATATCGGGGAGGGCCGTGGCATGACGACGGCTGAATTGCGCCTCGGAGGATACGAAGCCGCGCTTGCCCGGCACGGCATCCCGCTCGATCCGCAACTGGTGCGGCTGGCTGCCAACAGTGAAGCCGCCGGCGCCCAGGCCGCAACCGAGTTGCTGCAATCGGGCATTGCCGTTACCGCCATCGTGACCATGACCGACAATATCGCCATCGGGGCCTATCGCGCCGCGCGGAGCCTGGGTGTCAGCCTGCCGGATCAATTGTCCATCATCGGCTTCGACGATGCGCCGGTGGTGGCTGATCTGACCCCGGCACTGACCACCGTGCATCCGCCGTTTTTCGAGCTGGGTGTCCGCGCCGCCGAAATAGCCCTGGATCTGGCACCGGCGGCCCATGTCCTGCTGCCAACCACCTTCATGAAGCGCGGGTCAGCGGTCGAACCAAACGCCTAGGGCTTGCCAAGATCGATTTGTGTAACTAGTTTCACAACTATCGATCACCCCTGCAGTCGGGCAAAGCGTTCATGAATATCCAGGCTCGTTCCGCCTCGTCCCAGAGGCCAGATGCCGGCAAGGCAGAGCCCGCTGTCCACTTCGTGGTGGTGATGGACCCCATCCATGTTGCCGACATGCTCTATGGCCCCGGTCTCGGGGCCCTGCTGGCCACCGGTGCCGTGGCGCTGCATCCGACCGCCTTTGCCGATCTGGACTCGGAGCCGGCCCGCAGGGCCCTGGCCGCAGCGGATGTTCTGATCACCGGCTGGGGTGCACCGCACATCACCGCCGAACAGCTCGCAGCGGCACCGCGCCTAAAATACCTGCTGCATGCGGGCGGGCAGGCCGGCCATGTTTTGCCGGCCGAACTCGGTCGCGACCTGCAATTGTCCAATGCGGGCTGGATCAACGCCATCCCGGTGGCCGAATTCACCTTCGCCATGATCATACTGGCCAACAAGCAGGCTTTCAGGACCCGCAATCTCTACCGGCAACGGCGCGGTTTCGTGAACCGCGAGCTCGAATTTCCGAAGGCGGGAAACCGCGACAAGGTCATCGGCATTGTCGGGGCGTCGCGGATCGGGCGCATTGTCATGGAGCGGCTGGGGGACATCGAGGTGTCGATCAAGCTGTATGACCCCCATGTCTCATCCGCCGAGGCCGCGCGCCTGGGTGCTGAACTGGTGTCGCTCGATACGCTCATGGCCAGTAGCGACATTGTCAGCCTGCACCCGCCCCTCAATGAGACGACACAGGGCATGATCGGCGCCGGCCAGCTGGCGCTCATGCGCGACGGCGCCACCCTGATCAATACTGCCCGAGGCCTGATCGTGGATCAGGACGCGCTGGTAGCCGAACTGGCAAGGGGACGCATCGAGGCCATTCTCGACGTGACGCATCCCGAGGTCCTGCCGAAGGACCATCCCCTCTATGACATGCCCAATGTCTTTCTCACTCCGCATATTTCGGGCTCGATGGGACCGGAAATTTCGCGCATGGGTGCCCATGTCGCGAGCGAATTGAGCCGCATCGTCAATGGCCAGCCGCTGGCCTTTCCCGAGACGGCACCGTGACCGGGCTGCACACATGCTGGCTGAGGGCCTCGGGCCGCCCACGCGGCACCCTGATTGCGCTGCCGGGCCTGGCCGAATCGAGCGAGGCCATGCTGCCGACCCTGCGCCACTGGTCTGGTCGCGGCTTTGACGTGCTCGGCATCGATCCGCGCGGGCACGCAACCTCGCCGCGCTGGACCCCGGACCTGCTGTCTCGCCATGCCGGTGACGTGATCGTCGAGGACATCCTGGCTACGCTCGATGATGTCCTGGTCGCCCGCAGCGCGCCGCTGGTGCTGTTCGGGCACTCGGCCGGGGGCGCTGCAGCCGCCGCGGTGGCGGCCCGGCTGGTAACCCGCGTCGACGCCGTTCTGCTCGAGGATCCCTTCTGGCGGCTTCCGGTGACCCAGTTCCAGGATCAGCCGGTTGCCGCAGGGGCGGAAGCCGGGCTCAGGCGCATGCGGGACATGAAGCCGGCCGACCGGATCAAAGAAATTCAGGCACTCTTCCCCCTGTGGCCGGAAGACGAATTGCAGGCCTGGGCCAAGACACGGGACGACACCGACCTGTCGCTGGTCGCCGATGGCCATGTCATCCCATCGCGCGGCTGGACCACGCTGGTTGCGGACCTGACGCGGGCCGGGGTTCCGGTCCTCGTCGTCACCGGCACGATACGCACGGGAATGACGGCCAATCACCGCGCCATCCTGCGCGCGCTGGGCGCCGACGTGCATGTGGTGCGCGGTGCCACCCATTTTATCCGGCGCGATGCGCGCCCGCTCTTTCACGCCATCGCCGATGCCTTTTTCGACCGCCACGTCCCGGCCGATCCCGCTTCACCCGGCGCCGTCAGCATGACGGCCGCGTCCGAAATGCCAAAATCACCAGCTGCTTCGCCCGTGACGCCGCGCGCGCTGCTGCCCCCGGGAGGATATTCATGGCCGAAGTAAAGATAGACGCCGTCGGCAAGCACTATGGCACGGTCGAAGTGCTCAAGTCCGTCTCCGTCGACGTGCGGGACGGCGAATTTCTGGTCCTTGTCGGCCCCTCGGGCTGCGGAAAATCTACCCTGCTGCGCATGATTGCGGGGCTCGAGGATATCTCCTCGGGCGAAATGTGGATCGGCGATCGCATGGTGACCGATCTGCCTGCCAAAGAACGCGATATCGCCATGGTGTTCCAATCCTACGCGCTTTATCCGCACATGACCGTGGCCAACAATATGAGCTTCGCGCTCAAGCTCAAGGGCGCCAGCAAGCAGGAAATTGCCGCCAAGGTCGCCGATTCTGCCCGGATCCTCGGCCTTGAAAACCTGCTCGACCGCTATCCGCGCCAGCTCTCCGGCGGGCAGCGCCAGCGTGTCGCCATGGGTCGGGCCATCGTGCGCAATCCGCAGGTTTTCCTGTTCGACGAGCCGTTGTCGAACCTGGATGCGAAGCTGCGCGTCGTCATGCGCTCGGAGATCAAGGAACTCCATCAGCGTCTGGGCACGACGACCGTCTATGTGACCCACGACCAGGTCGAGGCCATGACCCTGGCCGACCGGATCGTGGTCATGCGCGATGGCCGGATCGAACAGATCGGCACCCCGCTCGAACTCTATGACCAGCCGGCCAACCGGTTTGTCGCAGGGTTCATCGGTTCCCCGGCCATGAATTTCCTTGAAGGCGCCAGCGCAGATGGGGGCTTTGTGCTGAACCAGGGGCCGGTGCTTGAAACGCTGCGGCCGCCGGCCGGCGCGACGACCTGCGGTATCCGTCCCGAGCATTTCGAGCGCACGGCCGATGGTCTCGACTGCGAAGTGGCGGTGGTGGAGCCGACCGGATCGGAGACTCTGGTCATCGCCAGAACGCGCGGGCAGCAGATCACCGCGGTCTTCAAGGATCGGCTCGACGTGCGGCCGGGCGATCGCATCGGCCTGCGCCCCGACCCGGCCAAGCTGCACTTCTTCGATGCCGAGGGCAGGCGGATGGACTAAGGTCCGCGCCGGCCGGTCAGGTGTCCAGCCGGCGTCCATCCTTGAAGCGGTGCAGATTATCCGGGCCATAGCCGACCGTGATGGCCTGCCCGGCCTGCACATCCGCATCGCCATCGGTCTTGATGGTCAGCGCGCCAACAGCGTCGGCATCGGCATAGATCAGCGTTTCGCCGCCCAGATGCTCGACATGCCGGACCGTGGCATCCCAGCCGCCCGCGTCCACCAAGCGCAGATGCTCGGGGCGCAATCCGATGAGATCGGCGCCCAGCTTGCCGGCTTCTGTCCCGCTGATGAAATTCATCCTGGGAGAACCGATGAAGCCGGCGACGAACGGAGTGGCAGGACGGCGGTAGAGGTCCATGGGAGCGCCGGCCTGTTCGATATGGCCATCCTTGAGCACCACGATGCGGTCCGCCATGGTCATGGCCTCGACCTGGTCGTGGGTCACATAGACCATGGTGGCGCCGATGCGGCTGTGAAGCTCGGCCAGTTCGACGCGCATCTGGGCGCGCAGCGCGGCATCGAGATTGGACAGCGGCTCGTCGAACAGGAAGACCTTGGGCTTGCGGACAATGGCGCGGCCGATGGCCACGCGCTGACGCTGGCCGCCGGACAATTGCCTTGGCTTGCGATCGAGCAACTGGGTCAACTGCAGCGTTGCGGCGGCCTCTGACACGCGCCGGGCGATCTCGGCCTTTGGCAGGCCGGAGAGCTTGAGCCCGAAGCCGATATTGTCGGCGACGCTCATATGCGGATAGAGGGCATAGGACTGGAACACCATGGCGATGCCCCGCTGCGACGGATCCCGCGTGGTGACGTCATCGCCCCCGATCCGGATGGTGCCAGCGGTCACCTCCTCGAGTCCGGCGATCATGCGCAGCAAGGTGGATTTGCCGCAGCCGGAGGGGCCGACCAGCACGGTGAACGAGCCGTCCGGAATGGTCAGGTCAATCCCGGGAATGACCTCGACCGCGCCAAAGCGCTTGCTCACCGAAGAAAAGACGACATCACTCATGGGGCTACTCCTCGGCCTGATCGATGCTGCGGAAGGCAACGGTGCCCGACAGGGCCCGGAAACCCGTATCGGCAACCATTGAAAGCGTCGCGCCACCGACGCGGTAATAGCGGAAGCTCAGGGCGCGAAAATCGTTGATATAGGCGACGCCCAGCCCAAGTTCGGGGTCAATGACCAGATCGATGGTGTAACTGCCGTCGACGCTGGGCGGAAAGGCCACGTGGGGCGCGTCGCTGGTCTCGCCATTGTACTGGAAGCTCGCCGAACCAAGTGCAGTATCGACGGAGATCTGGCTGAGACGGCCGGAATTGGCCGCCTTAAAGACAATGCCAAACCGGCTTCCCGGCTCCACCGAAAGGTCGGCGCGGACGCGCATGGCGGTTTCCGGATGCCCGATTTCTGCCTGATCGGGGGACAGCGTTGCGCCGGTAATGTCGAACTGGGTGGCGAGGCCCTCCGGAAGGCTGACCGCAAGCGCCGTCTGCGGTTCGCCGCAGGCCGTGAACCACAAGGTCGCCGCCCCATACCAGGCTCATGGCATCCTTGCGCAAGCTCTTGTGGGCCACCCAGCCGAACAGCAGGCGCTGCTCGCCCGCGCCCGCCGACTTTCCGGCGTAGAACGCCCGGCCATCGAGCGCATCATAGGGCCCATAGGCATAGGGTCCGCCGCTCTGGGCTGCCGTCAGATAGCGGACCTGACGGGCTTCCTCGCGCTGATCCGAATAGAGAAGAAACCAGTAATCACCCTCGGAAAACAGGTCCGGCACTTCGAGATTGAGAGGGGAAGCCTCAACGTAGAGCGGATCGGCGGGCGTCCAGACGCCGAGATCGTCCGACGTGTAGAGGCCGATGGCCGCGTCGCCCGCCTGGCGCGTCGTGAGCAGCATCCACCATGCCGCTTCGTCTTCGTTCCAGAACACATAGGGGTCGCGGAAGTCCCATTCGTCATAGGTGGGAAGGCCGGCGAAAGTCGCCGCGGGCACCTTTGTCCAAGGGCCGCCGAGCGCGGGCGCGCGCGCTTCCATGGTGACTTCCTTCGGACGGGCCTCCGGATTGTGACCCGTGTAGTAGAGCCGGTATCCGCCCGCCGGATCGGCAATGACGCTGCCGCTGCCGGTCCAGTAGTCGGGCGTGCCGGCATCTCCGGCGGGGATGGCTTCCTGGGGCGCTGACCACTGCGCAAGGCTCGAGGTCTGACTGACCCACCAGGGATGCCGGCCGCTATTGCGCAGATAGAAAACCGAATAGACCCCGTCCTCATAGTATGGATTGGGGTCGCCGACCCCCACCGTTTCTCCGGCAAAATAGAGCGGTGCGGACAGGGCCGGCGCAGAAAGCCCTGCGCAGAGGATCGGGAGCATGAGCCATCTAGGCATCGGCGCCCTCCCGGACTGTCAGCTCCATGTCCGCCTCCGGATGGGTCGGGAAGAACAGGTTGGTGATCCATACGAGGCCATGGCCGGCACTCAATTCCACCAGCCCCCGATCGACATGGAGGCTGACATCGAGGGCGCCGGTCGCGGGCCAGCCGATATCGATCGCATAGTCATGCTCAAAGCCATCCATGCCGGGCCGGGATGCGCGAATGGTCCTGATGCTCGCCCTGCCCGCGGAATGGCGCGCGATGACGAAATGGGGCCGCTCCTCGCCGAAGAGGGTGAGCTGCAAGGCCTCGCCAGGACGCAGATCGACCGCCATGTTCCGATGCCAGACACCGTCCTGCGGCGTGGAAAAGGCCGCCTCAAGCACGCCGGACGGAACGCTCGCCGCAACCCGCAGGCCCGCGTCTGTCTCGACCAGCCGGAGCTGGCGCGGCAGGCTCATTACGCCGCGAAACGCCTCGGTGTCGGTTTGATGGGCGTAGAGCCAGTTGCTGGCCCAGGCGATGGCCGTCGGCGCCCATGTGCCGCCACGTTCGAAAAAGGTCTGGGCAGCATAGTAGTCCCGCCCATAGTCGAGCCAGAGCTCGGTTGCCGGTGGATTGGCATTGCGGAAGGTGGTGCCATCGAACTGGCCGACGAAATATTGCGTGCCCGAGCCCGGTGCATAGCCACCGGGATTGAGGCCCACGATCAGCACCCAGAACGTTTCCCCACCAGGCGCCTGCAAAGGCACGAGGTCTGGGCATTCCCAGGGGCCGGGGCTGTGACGTCCGTGCTGCTCCCCAAAGCTCGACAGGTGCCTCCAGGTGCGGCGGTCGTCCGAGCCATAAAAGCCCACGCGCTGCCCCTCGGTGACGAGCATGATCCAGCGCCTGGTCGGCGCATGCCAGATGACCTTGGGATCGCGAAAGGCCGTGTAGCCGGGATTGGGCAGCACCGGATTGGTTGGGTCGGGGGTGAATACATCGAGGCCCCGGTCGGCATGGACCAGGCATTGCACCTGATGGTCCTCACCGGCTTCGGTGCGGCTGTGCGCGGTGTAGAAGAGCTCGATGCCGCCCGCGTCCGTTTCGAGGGCGCTACCGGAAAAGCAGGTACCCAGCTTGTCCGGATAGAGGGCGGTCGGCGCCTCGCTCCAATGCACCAGATCGGTGCTGGTGGCGTGGCCCCAATGCATCGGGCCATGGCGGGTGCTGTCAGGGTCGTGCTGGAAGAACAGGTGCCAGATGCCGTCGACACGCACCATGCCATTGGGGTCGTTCATCCAGCCACGGCGCGGCGAGAAATGCACTTGGGGTCGAAATTTTTCAGACATGGGTTAGCCTTTGACCCCCGACGACATCACCGAGGCGATGAACTGGCGCTGGAGGATGAGGAAGAAGAGGACAACCGGGACGGCCATGGACACGGCGAAGGCCATGATATTGCCCCAGGCGGCCTGGTTGGTGCCGAAATAGGCCGACATGGCCACCGATAGCGGCCGGAATTCGGGGCCGCGCGTCACCATGACCGGCCACAGATAGGCATTCCAGATTTCGAGGAACTGCAGCACCGCGATCGCCGAAATCACCGGTTTCGACAGCGGCATGGCAACGTGGCGGTAGATCTGGAAGAAGGAGAAGCCATCGATGCGGGCCGCCTCGATCAGCTCCTTGGGAAGGCGCGCAAAGAACTGGTAGAACAGGAAGATCGACATTGCATTGGCAACGCCGGGAACGATCTGCACCTGATAGGTGTCGACCTGTCCGAGCCAGCCAGCCATCATCAATTGCGGCAGGACCAGGCTTTCGCCCGGCACGGCCAGGGTGGCGAGGATCAGGATCATCACCGGCTTGCGGATCGGCAGCGTACCCTGCGCCAGAACGAAAGCCGCCATGGAATTGAAGAGGATCGACAGCAGCAGGGTCGAGAAGGTGATGAAGGCGGTATTGGCCAGATAGCGCCCGAAGGGATGCACCGGGTCGGTCCAGACCTCGATGTAGTTTTGCAGGCTGATGGCGTGAGGAATGAACGAGCGGACCGAGCCCATGGACACCATGATGTCCTGCTCGTTGGGGTTGAGGCTGATGGTGACCATCATCAGCAGCGGCAAGAGGACGCCAAGGGCCAGGACCAGGGCGAAGAGCGCGGGCAGGATGGCGTCGCGGGGAATGCGCATCATGCCTCTCCCTCGTTCTTGAGCACGCGGCGCTGCAACAGCGCTATGGCGGTGACAGCCAGGAAGAAAAAGACGGCGACCGCCGAGGCGTAGCCGATCTTCTGGGTCGCATAGCCCTGTTTGAACAGATAGTGGATGATGGTCGTGGTCGCCCCGTTCGGACCGCCCTTGGTCAGGATGTCCACCTGGGTGAAGAGCTTGAGCGCGCCAACCGTGGTGATGATGAGGAGGAAGATGTTGACGTTCCTCAGGCCCGGCCAGGTGATGTAGCGAAAGCGCTGCCAGCTCTTGGCCCCATCGAGGCGTGCGGCCTCGTAGAGATCCTGGGGAATGTCCTGAAGGCCGGCGAGGTAGATCAGCATCTGGTATGGGAAGGTCGCCCAGGCCGACAGCGCCACGATGGCCAGCATGGCCGTCGATGGATTGCCCAGGAAGTCGACATAGTTTCCGCTACCGGCAAACCACTGATAGATCGCGTTGAATGGTCCCGACGGAATGCGGAACAGCACCGCCCAGATCGAGACGATGACGGTCATCGGCAGCAGCAGCGGCAGGATGGCCACCGAGCGGAAGAAGCCGCGGAACGGGATGGCCGAATTGAGCACCAGCGCCGCACCCAGCGACATGGCCAGCTGCACCGGCGTGACGATCAATGCAAACAGCACCGTATTGCCGATGGCCTGCCAGAACAGGGGGTCGGCAAACATGCGCTCATAATTGGTGGTGCCGATGATCTTGGTCGGGATGGGCCGCGGCACGAGCCGCTGGTCGGTAAACGAGAACCAGACCGAGAGCAGGAATGGCACGACGATGAGAGCGGTGATGAAGATCAGAGCGGGCAGCAGCATTGCCAGTTCCTGGCCCTGCCCCTTGGTCCTGATGCGCATGAAAGTTCCTCCGGCCGTGCCGGTCTTGACGTGAAACGGGCGCGCCGCGAGGCGCCGCGCCCGCAAGTGGCCTATTGCCCGAAGGGCGGGTAGCCGTCGCTATCGGCGATATCCTGGTCAATGGTCTGTGCGGCACGATCGAGTTCGGCCTTCACATCGACATCGCCCGACAGCACGTTGACGACAGCCGTCGCCCAGGCATTGGTGATCACCGGATAGGCGGGGTGCACCGGCCGCACCACCGAACAGCAGGCGGCCAGATGGGCGAAGATTTCGCCGGCACCGCCTGCGCCATAGGTCTCGGACATGGGAATGGCCGAGGTGCGGGACGGCACATAGCCGGTGGTGTCTGCATAGGCGGCGACCTGGTCGCTCGACATGGCGAAGTTGAGGAAGGTCTTGATATCCTCAAGATTGGTCGAAGCCGTGGGCACGGCCCAGCCCCAGCCGCCATTGGCGGAAATGGGTCCGGCATCGCCGAAGGCCGGGGGCGGGATCAGCACGAGATCGTCGCCCAGGCCTTCGCGGTGCGCAGGCCACATCCAGTTGCCGACCCAGGAGAGCGCCGCGGTCTTTTCGCCATAGAACTTGTTGTCGCCGGCGCTGGCCGGAACGATGTAGCCGGCCTTGTTCCAGTCCTGGAAGGTGGTCAGCGTGTTCACATTGGCGGCGGAATTGATGGTGCCTTCGGCCGTCCAGGTCTGCCGGTCGATGATGTCGCCGCCATTGGACTGGGCAAAGGGAGAGAAACCATAGGTCATCCACTCCCCGGCGCCATAGTTCATCTTGACGTCCAGGGGCCATTCGACCTGGGGCAGGGCAGCCAGCTTTTTCAGTGCTTCGGCCATTTCATCGCGCGTCCAGGCGTCGTCGACCGAGGTCGGGATGCGCACGCCGGCCTCTTCGAGCATGGCCCGATTGCCCCACAGGATGGTGCCGGAATCGTAGGGGCTGACGAAATAGACTTCGCCCGTCGGACCATAAGTGCCCTGGGCGAGCACGGCAGGCAGCAGATCGTTGAGGATTGCCGGGTCCAGCATGGCGCCGATCGGCTGGATGGTGCCGGTCCAGGCCATGGAGGCCATGTTGGGACCATCGACCATGATCACGTCGGGCAGGTCACCCGACAGGGTCGCGGCCTGGATGGCTTCGTTGTAGCTGGGGATCGGCACGACATCGACGGTGACGCCGCCTGCGCCGAACTCGGCATTGAAGCTTTCTTCGAGCTGGGTGAAATACGGCTTCTCGCTGTCGCCATCGATCACCCATGCGGTGAGCTGGCCAGCAAGGGCATGTGAGGACATCGCACAGGCGGCCAGCGCCACCCCTGCGTAAAGGGCATGCTTCATTCTTGTCTCCTCCAAGAGTGGCGTCGCCACGTTATGACAACGTGAGACAATTGCTAGATCGAATTGTCTCACGTTGTCAACCTGTCGCCTTCAGGGTTGGGTCGGATATGCCGAGTTTGGTGCTTCCACTGTCCTGGGCCGACGCGTCCGGCCCCGGACGCAGAGCGGGCTTCAAATCCGGAAAGCGGCGCGTGAATTAGAGGGAATCGCGGTCGATAAACGTGCCCTTGAGGCGCAGCACCTGGCCATCTTCTGGCCCGTCAATCGCCAGGGTCATGGCGGCCCGCCCCATGTCATAATAGGGCAGATCCATGGTGGAGAGCCCTGGCTGGAGCAGCCCGGCGACGGGGTTGAAATTGTCAAAGCTGGCCACTGCGATATCGCGGCCGACTTTCAGCCCCAGTTCGGCCAGCTCGAAATAGACATTCATGGCCATGATGTCCTGGCCGCACAGGACCAGATCGGGCCGGTGTCCGCCAGCCATGACTGCCGACAGGATTTGGCGCGTCGCGAATTCGGTAGGGGCCCCGGCGGGCGAGATCACTGCCGTGTGCATCTGGCCGGCTGCATCATGGCCCGCCGCCCGGGCCGCATTGACGAACCCTTCCCCGCGGAGGCGACTGGCCACGATGTCCTTGCCCAGGTTGAGAAAAACCGGCCGCTTATAGCCACGTTCATAGATGATGCGGGTCAATTCGAAGGCGAGTTGATAATCGTCGGGCACAACCGCCGCGTGGCGCCCGCGCCGGTCGAAGCAGTTGAGCAGGACGTGCGGCACGCCGGTGGTGGCGATATCCACCTCCTGGTGGAAGATGGTGGCATAGATGATCGCTTCGGCACGAAAGGCGGCCAACTGGCTATCGGCCATGTCGGCGCTTTGCGTGCCCCGCTCGATATTGAACAGCATCATCTGCTTGCCGCGTTCCCAGGCCACGTCCTGCGCCCCCCGCACCAAATCGATGGAGGAGGTCGTCGTTGCCACCCCATCGGCCAGGAAGCCGATGACATTGCTGCGCTGCGACCGCATCATGCGGGCAGCCTGGGACGGTTCGTAGCCGATCTCGGCGATGATGGCCTCGATACGGGCGCGGGTCTGGGCGTTCACCAGCGGATCGCGATTGATGACGCGCGAGACGGTCTTGAGCGAGGTTTTGGCGCGCCGCGCGATTTCACGCTGGGTGGTCAAGGGCATTGGCTTTCGTCAGACAATGCCGGATAGGTGCCACAGCGATCTCGTGCAGATCAACAGCAAACCGGCCACGCAGGAGCGCGGCCGGGCAAGTTGCGGGTCGACTGGCAGCGACTAGCGGGTGCTCTCGAGGCCGTAGATGGCCTCGATATCATCGAGCATCAGGTGGGCCGCATAGATGCCGCCGGCACTGTTCCAGATGATTTCGCTGACGCGCTGGGCCTTGCCGGCCTTGACCCCATCGAGATTGATCCAGAGCGGATCGTTCAGCCAGTCGTTCAGATTGGCGGTCGACTCGTCGCTGTTGAGGTCATTGGAGAAGTAGAAGATGCGATCCCCGTCCATGTCGGGAATGCGCTCCTTGGTCACTTCCTCGGCAAATTCGTCCTTGTCCTGGGCCGGCGGACGGGCAAAACCGATCTGGTCGAGGATCAGGCCACCGAAATTGCTCTTGTAGTAGATGCGCGTGCGATTGGGCGAGAACCGGACGAAGGACAGTTCTTCGTTGACGGCTTCTCCCAGGGCATCGTGGATGGCGCTGGTGCGTGCGGCCAGCGTGGCAATGGCGGCTTCGCCCTCGGCTGGCTTGCCGATGACATCGGCGTAGAACTTGAGATTGTCCTGCCAGGTCCCGCCAATGGTTTCCGACATCACCGTCGGCGCAATGGCGGACAGTTGGGGATAGATCGCTTCCTGCCGGACCTTGGTGCCCAGGATCAGGTCCGGTTCGAGTGTCGCCAGGATCTCCAGGTTCACGGCCAGTTCGGTGCCCAGCGCAACCGTGTCGGCCAGGGGTGCCGCGATATGATCATACCACGGGTCGCCGTCCCAGCTCTGCACGGCACCCACCGGGGTGACGCCAAGATAGAGCAGGGCCTCGGTGCCCTCATTGGTCAGCATGACAATGCGCTGCGGATTGTCCGGCACATCGGTGACACCCATGGCATGGGTCACTTCGCGGGCGCTGAGCGGGGCGGCCAGGGCAAAGGCCGCGGCGATGACAAGGAAGCCGGCGGCGGCTTGGTGCTTGAGCATTTTCTCGTTCCAGAATGGTGGACGGACCGGCCCGGCGGCCGGCCGCAGTGACTAGCGGGTGCTGTCGAGCCCGTAGATGGTCTCGATATCGTCGAGCATCAGATTGGCGGCGATATAGCCGCCGGCCGTGTTCCAGATGGCATCGGAGACTTCGTGGACCTTGCCGGCCTTGACCACTGCCAGGTTCTGCCAGAGCGGGTCCGCCAGCCAGTCGCTTGCCACCGCGTCGGCCTCGCCATTGCCGGTTTCATAGGTGAAATAGATCAGCCGGTCGCCTTCGAATTCGGGAATGCGTTCCTTGGTGATTTCCTCGGCAAACTCGTCCTTGTCCTGAGCGGCAGGACGATGGAAGCCGAGCTGGGAGAGGATGAGGCCGGAAAAGCTGTCCTTGAACATGATCCGGGTCTGGGCGGCCATGAACCGCGCAATGGAGATTTCCTCTTCCAGCGATGCGCCGAGGGCAGAGCTGAGCGCACCGACCCGCACGTCAAAGGCATCGAGAGCGGCCTTGCCCTCTTCGCCCTTGCCGGCCGCGTCCGTATAAAGCGCCATGTTGACCTTCCAGTCACCGCGCAGCCTTTCGGAAATCACCGTCGGGGCAATGGCGGACAGCTGTTCATAGATGGCTTCGTGACGCTGCTTGGTGCCAAGGATCAGGTCCGGTTCCAGCGACACCAGGACTTCCAGATTGACCGCGGATTCTTCGCCGAGAACGGTGACGTCGGCCATGTCGGCGGCAATGTGGTCGTACCAGGGGTTGCCCAGCCAGGACTTGACGGCGCCCACCGGGGTGATCCCGACGGCGAGCAGAGCTTCGGTGCCCTCATTGGTCAACACCACGATGCGCTGCGGATTGTCGGGAACGTCGGAGACGCCCAGGGCATGGGTGATCTCGCGGGCCATGGCGGTGCCCGAAAGCAGCATGGCAAGGGTTGTGACGGCAATGATCTGACGGATCATGGAAGAGTCCTCTGATTGCGGTTAGCGGGTGGAGGCCAGCCCATAGGCAGCCTCGATATCGTCGAGCAGGATATTGGCGGCGAATATGCCCCCCGCCGCGACCCAGATGGCGTCATCAACGCGCTGGGCACTACCGGCCTTGACGGCATCGAGGCCGAGCCACAGCGGATCCTGCAGCCAGTCGCTGAGGTTGGCTTCGGCTTCGGCATCGTTGGGATCGGGGGAGAAATAGAAGATACGGTCCGCAGCCAGCTCAGGAATGCGCTCGCGGGTCAGGTCCTCGGCGAATTCCTGCCGGTCCTGCGTTGCCGGGCGCGCCAGGCCGACGGCATCAATGACGACCCCGGGGAAGGAATCCTTGAAATACATGCGTGTCCGTGCCGGCGAAATCCGCACCAGGGAAACCGTATCGCTGGCCTTCTCGCCCAGCGCCGTGCGGATGGCGGCAGCGCGGGTATCAAAGGCAGCGATGACTGCCTCCCCGGCTTCGGCCTGGCCGACGGCACCGGCATAGACTGCGAGATTTTCCTGCCAGACGGCGCCCAGGGTTTCGGTGAGCACGGTCGGTGCAATGGCCGAGAGCTGCTCATAGATTTTCTCCTGGCGCACCTTGCTCCCCAGGATCAGATCCGGCTCCAGCGTGGCGATGAGCTCGAGATTGGGGTCGCCCTCCGTGCCCAAAAGGGTGACCTCACCCATCTGGGGCATCAGGTAATCGTACCAGGGATTGCCCTTCCAGCTTTCAACCGCGCCGACCGGGACGACACCCACGGCCAGCAAAGCCTCGGTCCCTTCATTGGTGAGCACGACGATCCTTTGCGGATTGTCCGGCACATCGGTGACCCCCATGGCGTGGGTGATCTCGTGGGCGGCAGCTGCGCCCGAAACCAGGGTTGCGACGGCAGCGGCGGCGATGACGGTCCGGATCACGGGTGGCTCCTGATGTACTTTTCGCGCGGATTGCCCGGGCAACAAACTTGACAATCCGGCTCTGAAATCGGATGGCTTCTCAACAGAATTTAATCTGACTGTCAACATCAACAATAGGACCGGCCTTGACTGCGGTGGCGCCAACTTATGATCGCGGCATTTCGCGAGGCATGGGCCGCATCTGGGTCTATGGCATGCTGGTTGCCGGGCTCGGGGCAGCCATGCTGATGAGCCTTACCCTGGGCTACAAGGTCTATACGCTCGCCGAAGTCTGGGCGGCGCTCAGTGCCCATGATGGATCGGAAACAGCCACGGTGATTGCCGGCCTCCGTCTGCCGCGCGCCCTCATCGCGCCGCTGGCGGGGGCGGCGCTCGGCATGGCCGGCGTCCTCGTCCAGACCCTGTCGCGCAATCGCATCGCCTCGCCCGATACGCTGGGCCTCAATGCCGGGGCGTCGCTGGCCGTGGTGCTGGCAACGGTGGTGTTTGGGGTGCAGTCCCTCGTGGGCCTCTCCATGGCGGCAGCGCTCGGGGCCCTCATCACCAGCATCGTCGTTTTCGGCGTCGCGGCCGGGGCAGGCGGGCTCTCCCCGCTCAAGATCGTGCTTGTCGGCGTGACCTTTGCAAGCCTCGCCCATGCCGTGGTCGAAATCATCCTCACCAGCAATGAAGCGCAGCTGCAGCAATTGCTGTTCTGGCTTTCGGGCGCCTTTGTCGACCGGCCGATCAGTCTGTTTTTCAACGGGCTGCCGGTGGTACTGGCGGGCGCGGCACTGGCCTTTCTGCTCAGCGTGGCGCTCGACGCCATGCAGGCCGATGATTCCACGGCCGCCAGCCTCGGCGTGCCGCTGCTGGCCGTTCGCGGCCTGTCCTTTCTCGCGGTGTCGTTGCTGACCGGGGCGGCGGTTTCGATGGCCGGGCCGGTGGCCTTTGTCGGCCTAGTCGTGCCGCATATTGCCCGGCGGCTGGTGGGCCTGCGCCACCGGCACCAGCTGGCCGCTGCGGCCCTGAGCGGAGCCATCTATGCCACGCTCGCCGATGTCGCGGCGCGCTTCGTCATCTATCCGGTCGAGGCCCCGGTTGGTGCCATCACCGCCGTGGTGGGTGCGGTGGCGCTGCTCGCCCTCTTGGTGCGGAGGCTGGCATGACCACTACAACGCTTGAGCCGCGCGCCAGCCTGGCCCGTCCCTCGGCAACCGTGATCCTCGTCCTGGCTGTTTTCGTCCTGCTTGCGCTGGCCGGGATCGGCTTTGGATCGACCTGGATTGCGCTCGACACGGTCGCTCATGTCCTGCTCGGCGGCGGTGAAAAGACCGAAAAGCTGGTGGTGCTGCAATTGCGCCTGCCGCGGGTCCTGGCAGCGGCGCTGGCCGGTGGCGCCATCGCCTTTGCCGGCTATCTGCTGCAGCGCATCACGCGCAACGAGCTCGCTTCGCCCGGCGTGCTGGGTGTCGTCGATGGCGCGGCGCTGGGCGTCGTGCTGTTCATGGCGGTGTTTTCGAACGAAAGCAATTCGCTGATGGTCCCGGTCGCCTGGCAACCCCTTGCCGCGGCGATTGGCGCCATGACCGCCATCAGCCTCGTCTTCCTGCTCTCCGGGCGCCAGGCGTCATCGGCGGTGCGCCTGCTGCTCTTCGGCATTGCGGTTGCTGCCGTCTGCAAGGCGCTGACCACCATATTCATGCTGATCGGCCCGATCTACCAGGCTTCGCAAGCCGCCCGCTGGCTGGCCGGAGCTGTCAACACCATCAACTGGACCGAAATCCAGCTCATGTTGGCCGTACTGATCCCTGTGGGTTTGGTTGCTGCCCTTGCGGCGCGGCATCTGCCGCCGGCTGATCTCGACGACACCTCTTCGCGCAGCATCGGTCTCAACCTGCCTGTCTATCGCATCTTCATCTTTTTTCTCGCGGCGCTGCTGACAGCGGGCGCCGTTTCCTTTGCCGGTGGGGTGAGCTTTATCGGGCTCATGGCGCCCCATCTGGCGCGCCTGCTCGTGGGTCGTGCGCGGTTCGCAGGTATTGTGGTTTCAATCCTGTTGGGCGCAATCATACTGGTGGGTGCGGACCTGCTCATCCGCGTGGCCTTCGCGCCGCTCGAAGTGCCGGCTGGTACCGTCACCGCGGTCATCGGCGCGCCCTATTTCCTCTTCCTGCTCATGCGCAAGGACAAGACCAATGGATGACCAGCTTTCAAGCCGCATCGAGGTCAAGGCGCTGACCCTGTCCTACGGCGCAGACGTGATCCTGGATGCGTTGAGCCTGCCGATCCCCAAGGGACAGATCACGGTTCTGGCCGGTCCCAATGGCTGCGGAAAGTCGACGCTTTTGCGGGCCATCCGGCGTCTGCATGCGCCCCAATCGGGGCAGGTTCTGCTCGATGCCGAGGATATTTCCAGGCTCAACGGCAAGGCGCTGGGCCGCCGGATCGGCCTTTTGGTGCAAAGCCCGAGCGCGCCCCAGGACATGACGGTGGAAGAGCTGGTGCGGCTGGGGCGCTATCCGCACCAGGCCATGCTGCAACCCTGGAGCCCGGGTGACGATGCCGCCGTCGCCGCCGCCATGGCGGGTACGGGAGTCGATACCATGCGGCACCGCCGCATCGGATCGCTGTCCGGCGGGCAATTGCAGCGCGCCTGGATCGCCATGGTGCTCGCGCAGGAAACCGACACGATCTGCCTCGACGAGCCGGTGAACCATCTCGACATGGCCCATCAGCTCGATTGCCTTGAACTGGTCACCCAGCTCAACCGGGAAAAGGGACGGACGATCGTGCTCGTGCTGCACGACCTCAATTTGGCTGCGCGCTACGCCGATCAACTGGTCTTCGTCGCGGACGGGCGGGTCCGCGAACGTGGCGCCCCCGAAGTGATGATGCGCGCCGACCTCATTGCCGAGGTTTTCGACGTCAATGCGGAAATCATCACCGATCCGGTGCACAACCGGCCGATCTGCATTCCCCATCGCCGGCAGTCCCGGTAGCCGCAACCAGCCGCCCGCAGCACCGAGCCTTCGCAATCCGGCACATCACCTTCCGCCAGCGTAACCGCAGGTCGGCGAGCCTGTGGCGCTGTCGCATTAACAGAATGAAATCAGCAGGTTGGGGGCTGGCGGAGAGAGAGGGATTCGAACCCTCGAGACGGTTCCCCGCCTACACACTTTCCAGGCGTGCGCCTTCGACCACTCGGCCATCTCTCCGCATCGCGCAGGTCCCGGTCTGGAAGGTCCGGGATGCGGCCATGTGGGGCCGGTGCGAGCGTGGCGCAATATACCCATGATCGTTTCCGGCGCAAGGGCGGATGACGCTGTGGTCACATTGTTTTATCGAAGGCTTCCGCAACTTGTTTTGCCCCGCGCCCCTGTGCGAAAATGACGATCATGCGCGGCGTGGCGCCGAAGCGGATGGGAATAGGCTATGCGGCTGCTGTTTCGGATCATTGGAACCTGGCTTATCGGGCTGGCGCTGATCTACCTCGTGGTGGACGGCACCAGGGCCCTGGCCTCCAATAGCCTGGTGCTGACCAGTCTCGAACAGGCCTGGACCAATCTGCACGCACCAAGCCTGGCTGGCGTCAGCGAATTTCTCGACAGCCGGTTCTTTGCTGCCCTGCTGGATGGTGTGTTGCGCACCCTCTTGACCTATCCGGTATTTGCGGTGCTGGGCGTGCCCGGCATCGTGTTTGCGCTGATGGGCCGCCGGCCCCGGCGCGAGCGATTCTTGCGGCAGGAGCAGATCTGAGCCGGTAACTTTCGGCCCGCCAATGCGTATATAGGGGTAAAGGAGTTCCATCATGTTCTTCCGCCAGAAGCCACTGACCCTGCCCTCCGCTGCCGATGCCCTGCCTGGCCGCCAGGCAGAAATGTCCATTGCGCCCAATCACTTCGTCAATGGCGCACCGCTCAAAGGCCCCCATGCCGAGGGTCTTGAAACGATCTATTTTGGCCTCGGATGCTTCTGGGGTGCCGAGCGCCTGTTCTGGACATTGCCGGGTGTGGTGGTGACGGCGGTGGGTTACCAGGGTGGGACGACGCCGAACCCGACCTATGAGGAGGTGTGCTCCGGCATGACCGGGCATACCGAGGCGGTCCAGGTGGTCTATGACCCCAAAATCACTGCGCTGGACACCTTGCTCAAGCGCTTCTGGGAGGAGCATGATCCGACCCAGGGCATGCGCCAGGGCAATGATGTGGGCACGCAATACCGCTCGGCGATCTATACGACGACGTCGCAACAGGCTGAAATCGTTGAGAAAAGCCGGGCTGCGTACCAAGCCGCCCTGGCCAAGCGCGGTCTCGGGCCGATCACTACCGAGATCGGGGCGGCGGGTCCGTTCTATTATGCCGAGACCTATCACCAGCAATATCTGGCCAAGAATCCCAACGGCTATTGCGGCCTGGCGGGGACGGGCGTGAGCTGCCCGATCGGGCTGGGCGTGGCTGCCGGCTGACCGCCCGAAGGGGCGCGAACGCGTCAACACGTGCCCCAATTGGTTAACACACTGCTCGCTTTTGCCGCGCACCCGCTGCGATAAGGTGCCGATCAGGGCGCGATTGTGTAAATCTCGAGCGGTCCGGGGTCGGGGACCGGCTCCAGCCAGTCGGGTGGCGTGCCGGCCGCAAGCAGGTTGAGCAGGCTGCCTTCCGTCTTGAGGCCGCTGCCGCGCATCTCGGGCATGGCAGGGCAAGTCACCACGAGGTCGAGACCCCGCTCCTTGGCAATGGTTCGCGCCGTGTCGGCGGGAAGATTGAAGAAGCGGAAGGCATCGCGCACCCCGGCCTGGTTGCGGTGATAGGGCGCGGCGACCACGGCATGCCCTGTTTCGAGCAGGACATGGGACCCCAGATCGATGGGGCTCATGGCCCGGCCGGGTGGGAGACTGCGCAGGGTGTCGAAGGCCTCGCTCGTAAGGCAGGGGAGTTTACTGGCGCGGGTCTGGGAGGCGAACTGCGCCCGGCCCGAGGGCAGGGCTGCCATGACGAGGTTGACGGCGATGGAGATGACCACGCCGGAGACCAGGAGCCAGCTGCCGATCAGCACCAGTCCCGCCCCCAAACGTTTGCGGGCGAGATAGGCGGCGCGCGCGCGGACGATCAGCCAGGCGGCGGCCGGAACCGCCAGCGGCAGGGCAATGCGGGCGGCGCGGACCTGGGTCAGCATGACGAGGCTGACAAGAACCAGGAAGACGAGCAGCACCAGCCAGCCCAGCCGGTTTTCGGGTTCACGCCGCATGGCCAGAATTACGGCGCACAGCGCCAGCACCAGCGGCAGGGCGACAGCAATGGCATAGGCCGGCAGATCGGGCAGGGTTTCATGCCAGGGCCGGGCTTCGACGATGATATCGAGCCAGTTTTCGCGCAGCCATGGATCTAGCCCGGCATAGGGCCCGCCCAGGCATTGCGGATAAACGAGGACCAGGACGGCCAGCACGGCAGTGCCAAGGGTCGCCAAGAGCGCCAGACGCTGCCAGGCGCGGTGCGGGGCCGGCAGGACAGCGACAACCACATAGGCGCCCCCGACACCGGCCATGGCCAGCACGAAGACCGGGGAAATCATGTCGCAGGCCGCGTCCAGCCACAGCCAGGGCGGACGGGCGAGCATCAGGTGGAAGAGGGTGCCGAGAGCCAGAGCCAGACCGAAAGCCATGAGATTGGCGCGGTAGCGGGCATCGGCGACATAGACCAGCCCGAAGGCCACGATGGCGGCCGCAACCATGGGCACCGATTCAATGGCGATGGCGAGGGCGGTGGCCGCAAGGGCGCCGGCCAGCCATGCCGCGCCCGGACGGCGCAGCGCCGCTATGGTGGCCCAGAGGCAGGCCAGCGCCAGAAGGATGACGACGCCGTGGTGATCGACCCGGCCGGGGGTAAATTCGGCGAGGACTGCCGGACTGAGAATGGGCAAGGCAAGGGCGGGAAGCAGGCCGTCGCGCCCGACCAGCGCCAGGGTTGCCCCGGCACTCAGCCACAGCAGCAGGGCCAGAAGCAGCAGCGGCCAGACCGTTGCGGCAAAGCCGATGGCAAATTCCGGCCCACCAAACACCTGGCCCAGGGCCAGCAGCCCCGCCAGGGGCAGGTCGATGAGCCGGGACCAGTGAATTTCGGCGCCGAACGGGGTGTTGAGCCGGTGCTGCACCAGATCGTACCAGCCCTGGCCGCCCAGCAGGTCGCGGGCGACAACCATGCGCATGGCATCGTCGGTATCGGCGAACAGCGGTACGGGACCGGCGCCGACCTGGCCACGCAGCACCAGGGTCAGGGCCGCCACGCTCCAGAGCGCGGCCAGCCACAGCCAGTCCTTGCGGGTCAGTGTGCTCGATATGGATGGCACGGCTTCATCCAGTGTCGCGACAGGGACCGCACTCTCCTATGCGCCGGGTTAAGGAGCGGTGCAGGCTTGACAGATCACACTTTAGTTGCGTATTTACGCATGAACGCAAATATGAAACGGGAGACTGGAGATGGATCGGCTTACGACGACGTTCTCGGCCCTGGCGGACCCGACCCGGCGCGCTATCCTGGCGCGCCTGCTCGATGGGCCTGCCAGCATCAATCAGCTTGCCGAGCCCTTTGCCATGACGCTGCCGACAGTGTCGCGCCACATCAAGGTGCTGGCCGATGCCGGGCTAGTGGAAAAGGAGAAGGCCGCGCAGGCGCGCTTCTGCCGGCTGGCGCCGGATGCGCTTGCCCTGGCCGACGACTGGCTTGCGGACTACCGGCGGTATTTCGAAAGCCGTTTCGACCGGCTCGACGCCCAGTTGCGCGCCGAGGCCAGCCCCAAGGGAGACCAATCATGACCCGCCATGGCTTCACCATCACCCGGCATTTTTCCGTCCCGGTCGAGAAGGTGTTTGACGCCTTCACCCAGCCGGACAAGCTCAATTGGTTCTTCAATCCCGGGCATCGCCCGGACCTGCCGACCACGGTCGACCTGCGGGTGGGCGGCTATTGGCGCCAGGAAATGATCGTCAATGCCGACCATCGCTATGTCACCGGCGGGCAATATCTGGAAATTAAGGCGCCGCGCCTGCTGGTGCTGGCCTGGGGCGCCGTGGATGGCTGGCCGCGCCTCGACCCGGACAATCCGGGTGCCGGGCCAAGCATCAGGATTGCGCTCTCGCCCCAGGGGGGCGGCACGCACATGGATTTTGCCGTGGAACTGCCCGATGACATGTCCGAAACCGAGGCCCGCAAATGGCTCGACAGCGGCATGCATGACGGCTGGAGCATGACGCTGGACCGGCTGGTCGCGGCAATGGCGGAGGGTGGCGAGCGTTGAGGCCGGTGCGGGTGGCAGGGCGAGCGGGGTGGTTGTCTGAGGCATGTCGCTGAGATGGTTTCGACGTGCTGCGCGTTACCCAGAGACCAGCATGCAACACCACCGGCCGTCACCCTCGAGCATCCTCGGGTTTGAACCGCGGACCCGAGGGTTTTCACTTGGCGTTGTTGCCGTGGATCGCGCGATAGGCGAACCTGCCGCGGATTGGTGGTGCTTTCGGGCCCTCAAGTATAGAGCCCTCGGCTCAAGGCCGAGGGTGACGCCCGGTGGGTGCGGCGATATCTACCGCAATCCCACAGCAATCCACCGCGTCATTCCAGCGGAAGCCGGAATCCATGCGCGATCATGCCTGCGGCACCAGTGTTCGTAGATAGACCCGGACATGGACCCCGGCCTTCGCCGGGGTGACCCGGTGGAGTGTGAGCAATGGGGCAAACTAGAGGCTGAGGTCGACCCCATTTCAGACAATCACGTTAGCCAAGCCATGTCCCAAAACCTGCCATTCGTCATCATCGCCAGCCAATTTCGCTGGAGCGAGAGGCTTAAGACAGAAGGGGACTTGCTCTTGGGTGCGACAATCGACAACGTTATGTCGTGCAATCCAGTCTAGGAGTGACGCTTGAACAATCACCCTTCGATCAAAGTCTGGCTGTGCTTGCTCCTGTATGGGGGTCTACATCTGTATTCATTTGCTAGTGCGGAAGACGCAGCGCCAAACTTTTCGAGCAGTTCTTCGGCACAGATCGCAAACGAAAGCGCTGTAGCGTTTTTGGGTGGGTTAGGCTCGGCGACCAACATATACGTCAGGCCTAACCGTACGCTATTTTTTGAGGTGATCGGAGAGCGTCCCGAGGAGTTCGCGCAAGCCGTTCGAGGGTTCAATGCCGATCTTGGGGGAAGACTGGAGTTTAAGGAGTACGGGGTGTTCCCTTTGGTGTCATTCAATTTTTATCGTCGGCTCGAAGACCATATCGAAGAATTTGAGCGACGCACCCATATCGGAGCGAACTATCGCGATTATCTTGTAAAACTGGACTTCACCGTCGATCCTTGTGCCTTTGCCGTCAGCACAGATCGGGAAACCTGGGCTGCTCAGTCAGCTGTATTCATTGACCTCGACCGTGTTCCCCAAACGAGCCTATCGAACTGTCTTTCGGTTGCGATGGACTACTTCGTTGGCTTCCCTGTACCCAAGGACGTGGGGTACCAGAGCGCGCCGCCTCGATCGGTCCGACTCCCAATCCTGACCGCACTTCTGGACTGCTCTAAATCGGGTGAGACAGATAGCCCGAACCCGGAGCGATCACGGGACGGATTTACAGCTCTGCCATCTATTTCCTGTGCAATAAGGCGTCTGCAACAGTAGAGATGCGTGTCCGCGATGCCGATGCAGTCGCCCAAAAAGCCGAAAGTCCGCTACCCACCCCAATCCAGTTCTACCCGGTGCAAGTCCACGCTGGGGGGCCTGCAGCGCATGAAGTCGCTACGCCTCGCCCAGTCTGTCGGCCGAAGCAATGCCCTCCCGCCCTACTTGCCCGGTGTCAGCGGCTTGTAGTCGGGCCTGGGGCGGGGGGTCAGGCCGTGCATGAACAGGTGTTCGAGATAACGTGCGGCGTCTTCGAAGCGGCCTTCGCCATTGCGGCCCTTGCCGAGGACGGCGCGCACCTGCACGTCGAAATCGGCATAGTGCTGGGTGGTGGCCCAGATCGAAAAGATCAGGTGATAGGGATCGGCGCGGCCCAGCTTGCCCTGGTCCATCCAGGCCAGCAGCACCTTGGCCTTTTCATCGACCAGGGTCTTGAGATCGACCTCGATCATGTCGATGACATGCTCGGCGCCGCGCAGCATTTCATTGGCAAAGAGGCGGCTTTCGCGCGGAAAGTCGCGCGCCATTTCCAGCTTGCGGCGGATATAGGAGCGGATTTCGGTAAAGGGGTCGCCGTCTTCGTCCATGTCGCGCAGCGGCGCCAGCCAGGTGTCGAGCAGGGTGCCGATCAGCCGGCGGTGAATCTCTTCCTTCTTGGGGAAGTAATAGAGCAGGTTCGGCTTGCTCATGCCGGCGACCTCGGCGATCTGATCGATGGTCGCCCCCCGGAAGCCGTGCACTGAAAAGACCGCCAGCGCCGCCTCGAGGATGATGTCCTGCTTTTCCTTCTGGATGCGGGTCAGCGGCCGCGGGCGCGCCGTTCCATGGCTGGATGCGGCCTTGACATCGGCCTTGTGCTGCCGCCGGACGGGGGTGCCTGCAGGGTCGGCCGGTTTGACTTTTCGCGCTGCCATTTTCGCCTTGCGGGAATGTGTAGGGATGCTAACATTTTTCCAACTGGTCAAAATTTCTTGGGTTCGGGCGCCAACGTCAAGGCCCAAAAATATGACCTGAGCAAAATCATTGGGAGCGAGAGTTTCGTGTCCACCTCATCCACCGTTGCGCCGAACGATCTCAGCGCCTTCTGGATGCCCTTCACGGCAAACCGGCAATTCAAGAAATCCCCGCGCATGTTCGTGGGGGCCAAGGACATGCACTACACCACCTCGGACGGCCGCCAGGTGCTCGATGGCACGGCGGGCCTGTGGTGCGTCAATGCCGGCCATGCGCGGCCGAAAATCGTTGAGGCCATCGCCAGGCAGGCGGCCGAACTCGACTATGCGCCGGCCTTCCAGATGGGGCACCCCAAGGCCTTCGAGCTGGCCAACCGGCTGGTCGACATCGCGCCCGAGGGGCTCGATCATGTGCTGTTCACCAATTCGGGTTCGGAATCGGTGGAAACCGCGCTCAAGGTGGCCCTGGCCTATCAGAAGGTGAAGGGCGAAGGCTCGCGCACCCGTCTCATCGGCCGCGAGCGCGGCTATCACGGCGTCAATTTCGGCGGCATTTCGGTGGGCGGCATCGTCACCAACCGCAAGATGTTCGGCACGCTGCTGACGGGCGTCGACCACCTGCCGCATACCCATAATCTCGGCAAGAACGCCTTTTCGCGCGGCGAGCCGGAACATGGCCTGGACCTGGCCGATGAACTCGAACGCATCGTCACCCTGCATGACGCCTCGACCATTGCGGCCGTCATCGTCGAGCCGGTGGCCGGATCGACCGGCGTGCTCATTCCCCCGCCGGGCTATCTCAAGCGCCTGCGCGAGATCACCCAGAAGCACGGCATTTTGCTGATCTTCGACGAGGTGATCACCGGCTTCGGGCGCCTGGGTACGCCCTTTGCCGCCGACTATTTCGGGGTCACGCCCGATATCATGGTGACCGCCAAGGGCCTCACCAACGGGGTGATCCCCATGGGCGCAGTCATGGTCTCCAAGGCCATCCATGATGCCTTCATGGGCGGGCCGGAACACATGATCGAGTTTTTCCACGGCTATACCTATTCGGGCAATCCGGTGGCCTCGGCTGCGGGCCTCGCCACGCTCGAAACCTATAAGGACGAGGGCCTGCTGACGCGCGGGGCCGAGCTGGCCAAGGCCTGGGAAGACGGGCTGCATTCGCTCAAGGGCGAGCCGCATGTCATCGATATCCGCAATATCGGCCTGGTCGGCGCCATCGAGCTCGAGCCGATTGCCGGCCAGCCGACCAAGCGGGCTTTCTCGGCTTTCCTCCATGCCTATGAGCACGGCTTCCTGATCCGCACCACCGGCGACATCATCGCCATGAGCCCGCCGCTGATCATTTCCGAAAGCCAGATCGCCGAACTGATCGATGGCGTCCGCGCGGCGCTGAGGAGTATCGACTGATGCAGATCATCGAAAATGCCGTGGGCGGCAAACGCTATGTTTCGGCCTCGACGCGGCGCGTGCCGGTGTTCAACCCGGCCACGGGTGAACAGAGCGCCGAATTGCCGCTCTCGACCCCGGACGAGCTGAACGCCGCCGTCGCCAATGCGGTCAAGGCGCAGGTCGCCTGGGGTGCGACGCCGCCGATGAAGCGCGCCCGCGTCATGTTCAAGTTCAAGGCGCTGCTCGATCAATATGCCGACGACCTGGCGCGCGAGATTTCCAAGGAACACGGCAAGGTCCATGACGATGCCCTGGGCGAGGTTGCGCGCGGCATCGACTGCGTGGATTTCGCCTGCGGGATTCCGCACCTTTTGAAGGGCGAATTCTCCCGCAATGTCGGGCCGAACATCGACAGCTATTCGGATCGCCAGCCGCTGGGCGTGGTTGCGGGGATCACCCCGTTCAACTTCCCGGCCATGGTGCCGATGTGGATGTATCCGGCCGCCATTGCCTGCGGCAATGCCTTCATCCTCAAGCCCTCCGAACGCGATCCGTCTGCGCCCATGCTGGCCTGGAACCTGTTCATGGAAGCCGGGCTCCCCGAGGGCATTCTCAATGTGGTGCATGGCGACAAGGAAATGGTCGACGGTATTCTCGACCATCCGGACATCAAGGCCGTCTCCTTCGTCGGCTCCACGCCCATCGCCGAATATGTCTATCAGCGCGGCACCAAGGCCGGTAAGCGCGTGCAGGCGCTGGGCGGCGCGAAGAACCACATGATCATCATGCCCGATGCCGATCTCGACCAGGCGGCCGATGCGCTGATGGGCGCCGGCTACGGCTCGGCCGGCGAACGGTGCATGGCCATTTCCGTGGCCGTGCCGGTGGGCAAGGAGACCGGCGACGCGCTGGTCGCCAAGCTCAAGCCGCGCGTTGAATCGCTGAAGATCGGCCCGGCCACCGACAAGGACGCAGAAATGGGCCCGGTGGTGACCAAGGTGCACCGCGACAAGATCCTCGGCTATATCGATAGCGGCGTCGAACAGGGCGCTGACCTCGTGGTCGACGGAAGGGGCTTTTCGCTGCAGGGCTATGAGAACGGCTACTATGTCGGCGGCACGCTGTTCGACCACGTCGAGCCGGAAATGAAGATCTACAGGGAAGAGATTTTCGGGCCGGTGCTGTCGGTGGTCCGCCGCGACAGCTTCAAGGACGCTGTCGATCTGATCCATGGGCACGAATATGCCAATGGCACGGCGATCTTCACCCGCGACGGCGATGCGGCGCGCGAATTTGCCGACAAGATCGAAGTGGGCATGGTGGGCATCAATGTGCCCATCCCGGTGCCGGTGGCATACCACTCCTTCGGCGGCTGGAAGCGCAGCCTGTTCGGCGATCACTCGATCTACGGACCCGAAGGCATCCATTTCTATACGCGGCTCAAAACCGTCACCACCCGCTGGCCCGCCGGCATCAAGGGCGGCGCAGAGTTCAGCTTTCCGAGCGTGAAGTAGGCAAGATGCAATCGGCTCTCACCAGCATCGCTCCCCTCACCCCAGCCCTCTCCCCGGAGGGGCGAGGGGGCGATGGGGGTGCTGCCGGTGAAAGAGCATATACAAATGCCCCGGCTCCTGCGTCCCCTCGCCCCTTTGGGGAGAGGGCCAGGGTGAGGAGTACGAAGGCTCAGCCCGCTCAGGTGGAGAGGGCGCGCACCCTACGCAGGGCCATGACCGAGGCAGAAGCGCGCCTTTGGTATCACTTGCGGGATCGCCGCCTTCTCGGCTTCAAATTCGTCCGCCAATTTCCAATCGCATCCTATTACGCCGACTTTGTCTGCCGCGACGCCATGCTGGTGATCGAGGCCGATGGCGGGCAGCATGGTTCGGCGCGGGATGCCATCCGCGACGGCGCCATTGAGGCTGCCGGATACACAGTCCTGCGCTTCTGGAACAATGACATCCTGGGCAATACGCCCGGCGTCCTGGAGCGCATCCACGACACCCTCGCCTCCTGCGCCCCCTCGCCCCTATCGGGAGAGGGTCAGGGTGAGGGGTCTTTCGTTTCCGACCAAACACACGAGTAAGCCTCATGACCTCTCCCGGCGAAAATTTTCGGATCAATGGCGACCGGCTCTGGGAGAGTCTCATGGAGATGGCCAAGATCGGTCCCGGTATTGCCGGGGGCAACAATCGCCAGACGCTGACCGATGAGGACAAGGCGGGGCGCGAACTGTTTCAGGGCTGGTGCGACCAGGCGGGCCTCACCATGGGCGTCGACAAGATGGGCACCATGTTCATGACCCGGCCCGGCACCGACCCGGACGCCCTGCCGGTCTATGTCGGCAGCCATCTCGATACCCAGCCGACCGGCGGCAAATATGACGGCGTGCTCGGGGTCCTTGCGGCACTCGAAGTGGTGCGCTCGCTCAACGACCTCAATATCAAGACCCGCCATCCCATCGTCGTCACCAACTGGGCCAATGAGGAAGGGGCGCGTTTCGCCCCGGCCATGCTGGCCTCGGGGGTCTTTGCCGGCATGCACAGCCTCGACTATGCCTATGGCCGCAAGGACCAGGAGGGGCTGACCTATGGCGATGAGCTCAAGCGCATCGGCTGGCTCGGCGCGGAAGAAGTCGGCGCGCGAAAAATGCACGCCTATTTCGAATATCACATCGAGCAGGGGCCCATTCTCGAGGCCGAGAACAAGCAGATCGGCGTGGTGACGCACGGCCAGGGCCTGTGGTGGCTCGAATTCACCCTCACCGGCAAGGAAGCCCATACCGGCTCGACCCCTATGCAGATGCGGGTCAATGCCGGTCTCGCCATGGCGCGGATACTCGAAATGGTGCAGGCCGTCGCCATGGATCACCAGCCCGGCGCCGTCGGTGGCGTGGGCCAGATGAGGTTTGCCCCCAATTCGCGCAATGTGCTGCCCGGCTCCGTGGTGTTCACCGTCGATATCCGCTCGCCCGAACTGGCCAAGCTCACCTCGATGCGGACGCAGATCGACGAACGGGCCCAGGCCATCTGCGCCGAACTGGGTGTTGGCTATGACATGGAGGCGGTGGGCCATTTCGACCCTGTGGCGTTCGATCCGACCCTGGTTGCCCGCGTGCGCGGCGCCGCCGAAAAGCTCGGCTACAGCCACATGGACATCATTTCCGGCGCCGGGCACGACGCCTGCTGGGCCAATCGGGTGGCGCCCTCGACCATGATCATGTGTCCCTGCGTCGACGGGCTCAGCCACAACGAGGCAGAGGATATTTCCAAGGAATGGGCGACGGCCGGCGCTGACGTGCTTTTCCACGCGGTGGTCGAAACCGCCGGCATTGTCGAATAGAGGGCAGAAAAGGGGGCGGGAAACAAGTGGACGGGTTGCTGGAAAGCGTCGTCAAGTTCTCCAACTACATCACCGCCCGGCTCATTGTCGCGGGAGGCTTCTTCTATGTCATGGCCGGTTTCCTGCACCTGGGAAACCCGACAGAAGGCCTTTTGCCCAACCTCGACCTCGTCAAATCGGTGGTCGAAAACTACCAGACGATCTTTGACATCCTCGGCGTCTCCGAATTCGCCATCCTGTTGATCGCCTTCATATTTCTCACTGCCATCCACATCACTTATGTCGCCTTCGACCGTGTGGGCCACTATATCCCGCCCGCCATCGTGCCGCTGCCGGGCTGGGACGCCATCGAGGACATGACCCACTCGGCCTTCGACATCCTGCGCGAGGCGCGGGGCGAGGATCACACGGACGAGGAAAACCAGCGCCTGTTCGAATTCCGCCGCAAGCTCGAGGCCATCGACAGCGAAATCGAAGCACGGCACCTGGACGAATTGCAGGCCATCAACGCGGCCTTCGGCATCTCGAAGACATTTGTCGTCTTTTCGCTGGGTGCCTGGCTGTGGGCGGTACTGGGCGGCGATTATTCGGGCGACCCGATGCTGCTTCTGGCCATGCTCGGCATTGCCGCGCTGACCGCGGTCTATACCACCGTGGCGATCAACCGGGCCAATTACGAGCGCATCGAGGAATTGCGCACCGAGGTGAGCCACCAGTTCGTGGGCTTTGCCAGCATCTGGTGCCCGCCGAACTATCTCGACCGCATCCTGGCCGCCTGCGTGCCCTCCCCCAGCCTGCATCCGACCCGGTTCCGGGTGCTGATGCCGGTTTATGGCACCCTCGACGCCTTCCTCTCCGACCTCAACAAATGGCGCGCCGCCCGCGCCCTGCGGCGGCGGGTGATGTGATGGGGACTCGAATGGACACGATGCAGCACCTGGCCCCTTGGGGGAGAGGTGAAGAAAGGAAAAATCCATGAGCACAGTCATCAAGAACGGCACGATCGTGACCGCGGACCTCTCATACGAGGCCGATGTCAGAATCGACGGCGACGTCATTGTCGAGATCGGCAAGAACCTGTCGGGCGACACCGTGCTGGACGCAACGGGATGCCTGATCATGCCCGGCGGCATCGATCCGCATACCCATCTCGAAATGCCGTTCATGGGCACCTATTCGGCCGATGATTTCGAGAGCGGCACGCGGGCCGGGCTGGCGGGCGGCACCACCATGGTGGTCGACTTCTGCCTGCCCAATCCCGACCAGAGCCTGCTCGAAGCGCTCAAGATGTGGGATAACAAATCGGGCAAGGCCAGCGCCGACTATTCCTTCCACATGGCCATCACCTGGTGGGGCGAGCAGGTGTTCAATGAAATGGCCGAGGTGGTCGACCGGGGGATCACCAGCTTCAAGCATTTCATGGCCTATAAGGGCGCACTCATGGTCAATGACGATGAGATGTTTGCGTCCTTCCAGCGCTGCGCCGCCCTGGGTGCCCTGCCGCTGGTCCATGCCGAAAACGGCGACGTGGTGGCGGCGATGACGGCAAAGCTGCTCGCCGAGGGCAATAATGGGCCCGAAGGCCATGCCTATTCCCGCCCGCCCGAGGTCGAGGGCGAGGCCACCAACCGCGCCATCATGATCGCCGACATGGCCGGCGTGCCGCTCTATGTGGTGCACACCTCGTGCGAGCAGGCCCACGAGGCCATTCGCCGGGCGCGGCAAAAGGGCATGCGCGTTTATGGCGAGCCGCTGATTCAGCACCTGACGCTGGATGAAAGCGAATATTTCAACGCCGACTGGGACCATGCCGCACGGCGGGTCATGTCGCCGCCCTTCCGCAACAAGCAGCACCAGGACTCCCTGTGGGCCGGGCTGCAGTCCGGGTCGCTCTCCTGCGTCGCCACCGACCACTGCGCCTTTACCAGCGAGCAGAAGCGGTTCGGTGTCGGCAATTTCGCCAAAATTCCGAACGGCACGGGCGGGCTCGAAGACCGCCTGCCGGTGCTCTGGACTGCCGGGGTCAATACCGGGCGCCTGACGCCGAACGAATTCGTGGCGGTGACCTCGACCAATATCGCCAAGATCCTCAATCTCTACCCCAAAAAGGGTGCGGTCATGGTCGGCGCCGATGCCGATCTCGTGGTCTGGGACCCCAAACGGAAAAAGACCATTTCGGCCAGGAGCCAGCAGTCGGTCATCGACTACAATGTGTTCGAGGGCTTCGAGGTCACGGGCCTGCCGCGCTTCGTGCTGAGCCGGGGCAAGGTGTCCATTGTCGAGAACGAGGTCAAGGCCGAGCCCGGTCACGGCAAGTTCGTGGCCCGCGAAGCGAAAAACCCTGTGAACCGGGCGCTGAGCCAGTGGAAGGAACTGGTCGCACCGCGCAAGGTGGAACGGACGGGTATTCCGGCGACGGGGGTTTGATCAGCTTGTCAGCGACGGAGGCACACACGCGGGCCACATTCTCCATCCCGGCCTACCTGGTAGCCATGCTGGTTGCCAGTGAAGTTGTCGCAATCTTGATGTTGATTGGAATCTCGTTTGGTAGCCCAATGTTGCCGGGAATAGTCATAGTGGCAATGTTGGTCGCGCCTGTGGTGGGATTATTTGCATCGCCTTTGTTTCTGCCTGCAGCGCTGATCACGCTGTATCTCGCCAATCGCTGGAAGATTGAGAAACCTGTGGCGTATGGCTCGCTGGGAGGAGTTCTTTCCGGCATAACCTGCCTGATATTCGTACTCCCGGGCTTCCGGCCCAACTCTGACGGCCTAACGCTCGCGCAGATAGCACCGCTTTTCGCTTTGGTTGCGGGATTTTCGGGTGGATTCACTTACCGCTGCGTGGCGCGGCAGGATATGAGGAACATACTAACGTGACTGCCGTCGTTTCCGCCCAAAATCTCGGGCTGACCTTTCCCACCGGCGATGGCGATATCGTCGCGCTGAGTGATGTCAATCTCAGCATCGAGAAGGGCGACTTCGTGTCCTTTATCGGGCCATCGGGGTGCGGGAAGACGACGTTCCTGCGCACCATTGCCGATCTCGAAAAGCCGACATCGGGCATATTGACGGTCAATGGCCAGACGCCCGAAGAGGCGCGCAAGGCGCGGGCCTATGGCTATGTGTTCCAGGCCGCCGCGCTTTATCCCTGGCGCACGATCGAGAAGAACGTGGCGCTGCCGCTCGAAATCATGGGCTATTCGGCCGCCGAGCAGAAAGAGCGCATCGGGCGGACGCTGGAGCTGGTGAACCTGGCTGGCTTCGAGAAGAAATATCCCTGGCAGCTTTCGGGCGGCATGCAGCAGCGCGCCTCCATTGCCCGGGCGCTGAGCTTTGATGCTGACCTCTTGCTGATGGACGAGCCCTTCGGGGCGCTCGACGAAATCGTGCGCGACCATCTCAATTCGGAATTGCTCAAGCTCTGGGAGCGGACCGCAAAGACCATCTGTTTCGTGACTCACTCCATCCCCGAAGCGGTTTATCTCTCGACCCGGATCGTGGTCATGTCGCCGCGCCCGGGCCGGGTGACGGATGTCATCGAAAGCACCTTGCCGCGCGAACGGCCGCTCGACATCCGCGAAAGCCCCGAGTTTCTGGCGATCGCCGCGCGGGTCCGCGACGGGCTGCGGGCCGGGCACAGTTATGACGAGGAGGCGGTGTGATGGGGGCTCTCGCTCTTCACACGCACCGGCGCTCCCCTCTCCCCTTGAGGGAGAGGGTGGATCGCGCGCAGCGCGAGACGGGTGAGGGGTTCGGGCCCCTCCTCAATCTCGGATGTGCGGATGGTCCAGAACCCCTCATCCGCCCCTACGGGGCACCTTCTCCCTCAAGGGGAGAAGGGAAGGCGGTGCTGGGGATAGTTTCATGACCCGCGTCATCCCCGTTCTCACCATCGTCCTCGCCATCGTGGCCTTCTGGTATGGCATGGCCATTCACATGAATGCGCCATGGCAGGAGCGGCTCAATGAGCGGGCCGGGCTGGAAAGTGTCGCGTTCATGGATTTCGCCCAGCAGACCTGGGCGCAGGACAAGCCGGTGCTGCCGGCGCCGCATCAGGTGGTGGGTGAAATCTGGAATGCCACGGCGGCGCTGGAGCTGACCTCGCGGCGTTCGCTGGCTTATCACGGCTGGATTACGCTCTCTGCCACATTGCTCGGCTTTGTCTTCGGGACGGCCCTCGGCGTGGCGCTGGCCGTGGCCATCATCCACAACGATGCGTCCGATCGCTCGCTGATGCCCTGGATCATCGCCAGCCAGACCATTCCCATTCTCGCCGTGGCGCCCATGGTGGTCGTGGGGCTTGGCTCGGTCGGCATGACCGGGCTCGTGCCCAAGGCGTTGATTTCGATGTATCTGAGCTTTTTCCCGGTGGTTGTCGGTATGGTCAAGGGCCTGCGCTCGCCCGAAGCCATCCAGCTCGATCTCATGCGCACCTATGACGCCAATCCCTGGCAGGTGTTCTGGAAACTGCGCTGGCCCGCTGCCATGCCGTTCCTCTTCGCCTCGATGAAGGTGGGCATTGCCATTTCGCTGATCGGGGCGGTGGTGGCCGAATTGTCCAACGCCTCGGGCGGTGGCCTCGGGGTGCGGCTGCTCACCGGCTCCTACAATGGCCAGACCATCCAGATCTGGGCCGCCCTGTTCATCGCGGCGGGCCTTGCGGCGGCCCTCGTGGCGATCCTTGGCGGCGCGGAAAAGTGGGTCAACGGCCGGATGGGAGCACGGGCATGATGGCGGGCCTCTCCTATTTCCAGCTCTACCTGGCGCTGGTCGCCGCCCTCATTGGCGCGCTTGGCTTTGCCCTGGGCGTGCCAACCCTGGGCGCGGCGCCGCTGGTCACCCTGTTCTTTGCGCTGGCGGCCCTGTCGCTGCTGCGCTTCTGGCTGCCGTTCAGCCTCTGGCTCGACGGGGCTCTGGCGGTGCTGAGCGCGGTGGCTCTGATTGAAGCGCTGCCGGCCGGGCCGACGCCGATCCACCACTGGCTGGCTTTGATCGCCGGCTGGGCCTTTGCCTGGCTGTTCGTCGAGCGCCTGTCGGCCGCCATCCGGGCCGGCCGCTTGCCGGAGACCGGCACGGGCCTGCTCATCCCCATCATCTTCGGGCTGTCGCTTCTGGTGGTGTGGGAAGTGGTGACCCGCGGCGCCAATGTGCCCCCGGTGCTGCTGCCGCCGCCATCGGCCATCTGGGCGCGGCTCGTAGCCGAAGTGCCCACGCTCTGGGCCGATTTCGTCCAGACTTTCATCAAATCGGTGCTGCCCGGCTATGCCATCGGGTGTCTGGCCGGGCTTGTCGTCGCCATTGCGGTGGACCGTTCGCCCTTCCTTAAGGCCGGGGTCATGCCGATCGGCAATTTCATGTCGGCGCTGCCGATCATCGGCATCGCCCCGATCATGGTCATGTGGTTCGGCTTCGACTGGCAGAGCAAGGCCGCCGTCGTCGTCGCCATGACGTTCTTTCCCATGCTGGTCAATACCGTGGCCGGGCTCAATGCCGCCTCGGGCATGGAACGCGACCTCATGACCACCTATGCCGCCTCCTATTGGCAAACCCTTATGAAGCTCAGGCTCCCCGCTGCGGGCCCCTTCATATTCAACGCCCTCAAGATCAACTCGACTCTGGCCTTGATCGGCGCAATCGTAGCGGAATTCTTCGGGACGCCCGTCGTGGGAATGGGCTTCCGGATATCGACCGGGGTGGGGCGTCTCGCCATCGACCTGGTCTGGGCGGAGATCGCTGTTGCGGCGGTCGCGGGGTCCGTCTTCTACGCTTGTGTCGCCCTCATCGAGAGGGGCGTCACTTTCTGGCATCCGTCTGTCCGTGGTGGACGGGCGTAACAGGGAAAAGGGAACGAGAATGAAAAAGTTGATCACAGGTGTTCTGGCCGGCGCCCTGGCGCTGTCCGCTGCCCCGGCAGCCATGGCCGCCGACGCGCTGACCCTGCAGCTCAAATGGGTTACCCAGGCGCAGTTCGCCGGTTATCTGGTGGCCGAATCCAAGGGCTTCTATGACGAGGAGGACCTCGACATCACCATCCTGCCCGGCGGCCCCAATATCGCTCCGCCGCAGGTGATCGCCGGCGGCGGCGCCGACATCATTGTCGAGTGGATGGCAGCGGGCCTTGCCGCGCGCGACAATGGCGTGCCGCTGGTCAATATCGCCCAGCCGTTCAAGCGCTCGGCGCTGATGATGATCTGCCCGACCGAAACCGGCGTGACCACGGAAGCCGATTTCCCCGGCCATACGCTGGGTGTCTGGTTCTTCGGCAACGAATATCCGTTCTTTGCCTGGATGAACAAGCTGGGCCTGGCCACCGATGGTTCGGAAGGCGGCGTCACGGTGCTGCAGCAGAGCTTCGACATCCAGCCGATGATCCAGGGCCAGGCGGACTGTATCTCGGTGATGACCTATAACGAATACGGCCAGGCGCTCGATGCCGGCTACGGCCCGGACAACCTGACCATTTTCAACTATACCGAAATGGGCAATGACCTGCTCGAAGACGGCCTCTATGTCATGGAGGACACGCTCGACGATCCGGCCAAGGTGGATGCCTATACCCGCTTCGTGCGCGCCTCGATGAAGGGCTGGCAATATGCGCTGGAGAACCCCGAGGAAGCGGCCCAGATCGTCGTCGACATGGACGATTCCGGTGCTGCCACCCTCGAGCACCAGCTCTATATGGTCGGCGAAGTGTCCAAGCTGGTCGATGCCGACGATCCGGCCCTCGACATGGCCACCTATGAGCGCACGGTGCAGGCGCTGATCGACCAGTCGATCATCAAGGCACAGCCGGAAGGCGCCTATACCACGGTCGTGACCGACGCCCTCAAATAGGCCGAGATCGTCAATACGAGACGGGCGGGACGCAAGTCCCGCCCGTTTTTGTTGAATACGGCCGAGCGCGACACAGCGCCCCCTCCGAGCGTCGCTAGGCGTTTGCAGCGCCAAGCTTTGCTTGCCTCCCCCGTGAAGGGGGAGGTGAAGGAAGAGGTGCGACCGGAGACACCCTCACGCGTCTCGCACAGGGAGAGCGGGACGCGACGGGCGGCGACCTGGCCTACTCGTCATAGGCCTTGGATTCGACCGGGGTGACCGGGGTGGGCACGGCCGGGGGACTGGGCTCGGCGCCGAGGGCGGAGAGTTTCTGCTGCAGCGCGACCATCATGGCCAGTTTCTGGTCGTCGGGCAGATCATGCAGGCGCTGGCTGAGGCGAATGGTGAAATCGGAAAAGGCATTGTGCCAGTCCGAGGGCATCTGCTTTGGATCGACGCGCCGGATGGCCGGGGCCTTGACCGCGCCGATCCCGGCGGTGGTCAACTCGAAATAGTCGTCGAGCTGGGGCAGGATCACCTGGTCGCCGCCGAGCTTATTGGCAGCGGTAAGCGCGGCGCGCAGGGCCTGGCGCTCCTCGTCTTCGCCATGGGTGAGGAACAGGGCGCCATGCGCGGGCAGGCGGGCGGCGATCCAGTCCATCAATTCGGAATGGTCGGCATGGGCGGAGTAATTGCCCATGGATCGTACGGCCGCCCGCACCGGTATCTGCGTGCCGTGAATCCGCACTTCCTTGGCGCCCGAGAGGATGATCTGGCCGAGCGTGCCCGGGGCCTGATAGCCGACGAACAGCACCGTCGCATTGGAGCGGATGAGATTGTTGCGCAGGTGGTGCTTGATGCGGCCGGCATCGGCCATGCCGGAGGCCGACATGATGATGGCGCCGCCCTTGATGGCGTTGAGGGCCTTGCTGTCCTCCACCGCCTCGATGATCCGGAACCGCTCGTCGTTGAACAGTTCGTCTGCGGAAAGCTCGGTGTCCTCGAACATCTTGGAATATTTGCGATAGACGCCGGTCACCTTGCTGGCGAGGGGGCTATCAAGCACGACGAGGCGCGGATCGATCTCCCCCTGCTTGATTAGCAGGCCAATGTCATGCAGCAGTTCCTGGCTGCGCTCGACGGCAAAGGCGGGAATGACGAGATTGCCGCCACGGCTCATGGCCAGGTTGATCTCGGCCTTCAGCGCCTCGCGGCGCTGGACCAGGGTATAGTCCTCGCGGTCGCGGCCGCCATAGGTGCTTTCGCAGAGGATATAGTCGAAGCCGGCCGGGCCTTCGGGCTCGGCGTAAAACACCTTTTCGTCCGGACCGATATCGCCTGAGAACATCAGGCGCACCGGCTTGCCCTGGCCGTCGCTCACCTCGACCTCGATGGAGGCAGAGCCGATGATGTGGCCGGCATTCCAATAGCGGGCCCGCACGCCCGGACCCGGCTCGAACCATTGGTCATACTGGCAGTGCTGGCGGTGCTTGAGGGCTTCCTCGGCATCTTCCATGCGATAGAGAGGCTGCGCCGGCTCCTCCCCGCGCCGCGCCCGTTTTTTGGTTTCGCGCTCGGCTTCGCTTTCCTGGATACCGGCCCCGTCGGGCAGCAGATACTCGAGCAGGCCGGCCGTCGGGGCCGTCATCCACATCGGTCCGCGCCAGCCCTCGGCATAGAGCTTGGGCAACAGGCCCGCATGATCGATATGGGCATGGGTGAGCAGCAGGAAGTCGATGGATTTGGGGTCGAAGGGGGTGGGCTTGAGGTTGAGATCGCGAACGCTCTTGTTGCCCTGGAACAGGCCGCAATCGACGAGGAACTGGCCGCCGGGATGCACGATCCGGTAGCACGAGCCGGTGACCGTGCCGGCTGCGCCATGGAAGTGAAGGGTGACAGTCATGGCAGGCTCCTCGTTATTTTCGTTTTGGGTGTCGAGGTTAGCGCCACTCAAACGTCAAAGTCGAGGCAGGCATGGCATCCCTTTCGTGCCGCGCCCGTTCAGGAATCAAAACAAGGAGAAAACCCGTGAGCTATATCGATGGATTTGTCGCCGCCGTCCCCAGGGCCAACAAGCAGCTCTATATCGAGCATTCCCGCGCCGCGGCCGACAAGCTCAAGGCCTGGGGTGCCACGCGGGTGGTGGAGAACTGGGGCGACGACGTGCCCAGGGGCGAGGTCAATGATTTCTTCGGGGCGGTGAAGGCCAAGGACGATGAGGTCGTGGTCTTTTCCTGGATCGAATATCCCGACAAGGCGACGCGTGACCGGGTCGTGGCCAAGATGATGTCGCCCGAGGAAATGTCGGGCGTGCCGGACATGCCATTCGATGGTGCGCGGATGATCTTCGGCGGGTTCGAAACGCTGTTCGCGGTATAGGGCTGGCGCCGGACGCCGGGCCGGAAGGTGGGTTCAAACAGATGCTGCCCTCGTGCTTGACCCGAGGGCCAGACACGTCTGTGCACCACTGATAGTGGCCCTCGGATCAAGTCCGAGGGCAGCACGGAGGGCTGGGCGAGCGACGGGCCGCTACGCGCATGGCGTGGCCGGGCGCGATTGGACTTACCGAGGCGCCCGTTTGGCGAGGATGCGCTGCAGGGTGCGGCGGTGCATGTTGAGGCGGCGCGCGGTCTCCGAGACATTGCGGTCGCACAATTCATAGACGCGCTGGATATGCTCCCAGCGCACCCGGTCGGCGGACATGGGGTTTTCCGGCGGCTCGGGCTTGTCTTCGCCGGTGGCGAGCAGGGCGTTGATGACATCGTCGGCATCTGCCGGCTTGGAGAGATAGTCCATGGCGCCCAGCTTCACCGCCGTCACCGCAGTGGCGATATTGCCGTAGCCGGTAAGGACCACGGCGCGGGCATCGGCCCGCTTCTGGTGCAGGGCGGAAACCACGTCGAGGCCATTGCCATCCTCGAGGCGCAGATCGACCACCGCATAGGCCGGCGGACGCTCGGCAACGGCGGCAAGGCCGGCGGCTACGGTGCCGGCGACGCGCACCTCAAAACCCCGTCGCGCCATGGCGCGCTCAAGGCGGCTCAGAAAGGCCGCATCATCATCGACCAGCAGAAGGCTCGGGTCGGCAGCCAGGAGATCTTCGATCGTGTTCATGGCTCTTCCAATAATCCTTTGCCTTTCCTACGTCAAAACCGCACTGGTGGATTGGTCGGGCATTGTGTCGCGCGGCCAGACGATCATCACCCTGGCATGCCCGCCGGCCTCGGCATTGTCGAAGCGCAGGCGCGCCCCGGTGCGCTCGAGCAGGGTCTTGGCGATGAACACGCCAAGACCCAGCCCGCCCGGCTGGTGCGCATCGCTGCCGGCCGGATCGCGGGGCCTGGTGGTGAGATAAGGCTCGCCCAGCCGCGAAATCAGCTCGGAGGCAAAGCCGGGGCCGTCATCGGTGATGCTGACGCTGATCGCCTCCTGGTCCCAGGCGGTTTCGACCCGCACGGTCTGTTTGGCGAAATGGGTGGCATTCTCGATGAGATTGCCCAGCCCGTAGAGCAGGCCGACACTGCGCGGAAACACCGGCACGGCGCCCGCGGCCTTTTCGGAATAGAACAGGATGACCTTGCCGCGCCCCTCATGGGGCCGCGCCACTTCGTCGAGAATGTCGGTGATCGGCGCGGCGGCAAAGAGATCGGCCGGCTCGCTGCCCAGATTGCGCAGTTTGGCCAGGATCGCCCGGCAGCGCGCCGACTGGGCGATGATGAGCTCGACATCCTCGGCCATCTGGCTGCCCTCTTCGACCTCGGCGCGCATTTCCTTGGCGGCGAGGGCGATGGTGGAGAGCGGCGTGCCCAATTCATGGGCGGCAGCAGCGGCCAGCCCGTCGAGCGCCGAAAGCTGCTCGCGCCGGGCCAGGGCCAGCTCAGTGGCGGCCAGGGCATCGGCGATCTGACGGGAATCGTGGGCCACCCGATTGGTATAGGCGGAGATGAACACCACCCCGCAGATGATCGATACCCAGATGCCGATGACATAGATGCGGTTGAAGACGATCCGCTCGGCCGGGTCCCAGGGCAGGGGCAGGTGAACCACCGCCAGCACCGAGGCGAGGGTGCAGGCAAGCAGGGCGATGAGGAAGGTCTGGCGCTGCGGCAGGGTGGTGGCGGACACCGAGACCGGCGCCAGCAGCAGCAGCGAGAACGGATTTTCCAGCCCCCCGGTCAGGGCCAGCAATCCACCCAATTGGCAAAGGTCGAAGGCCAGCTGCGCGGCGGCAAAGCGGGAGGAGAGGCGCAGATTGGCCCCGAACCGCAGCACCAGCCCGACATTGAGCGCCGCCGACAGCCCGATCAGCGCCAGGCATTCGACCAGGGGCAGGGGAAACCCGAGGCCCAATTGCACGAAGAGGACACCGATGGTCTGCCCGATCACCGCCAGCCAGCGCAGCACCAAGAGGGTCTGCAGGCGCAATGGGCGCCAGCTCTGCGGCAAGGGCAGGGTCGGGGCGGTGTCATCGCTCATGCCGGGATCCAGGTCAAAAAGGGCAGGTCTCGGGCCTTCGATAGCACCTTTTGGGGGCATTTGGGCCGGTAATCGCCCTCGCCATAGGAAAGCGATGTCGCCATTTCAAGCGGAAAAATCGACAGGCACATGCTTGATCCTGCCCCGCGCAAAACCACCTATTGGTCATCGTGACTGGGAGACGAAATGACATGACAACCGCAATTATCAAACCACACTGGTCCCCGTTGACCATCGCCCTGATGGTTCTGGGCTTCGTGATTTTCTGGCCGCTGGGCCTGGCCGTCCTGGCCTACATCATCTGGGGCGAGAAATTCGGCGGCTCCGCCGAAAAGGCCCAGGCCTACTGGAACAAGGGATGCAGCTACGTGAAATCCAATTCGAAAAGCCACGGCTTCGGCCGCACCGGTTTCGCCTCTTCGGGCAATGCCGCCTTCGACGACTACCGCACCGAGCAGATGCGTCGCCTCGATGAGGAACGCGCCCGCCTCGACGCCGAGGTCGATGCCTTCCACGAGTACATGGCCAATCTGCGTAAGGCCAAGGATCGTGAGGAGTTCGATCGCTTCATGAACGAGCACCGCGGCTCCCGCCAGGGATTTGGCGAAAACAAATCCGGTGACTGGGGCAACCAGAACAACGGTTAGCCCGTTACTTATCCGACTTCCCGACCTCCTGAAGTCCGTTACCCCAACGGCAAAACTCAAGCGCCCCGAACGGGGCGCTTTTTTCTTTGGCTTGATCAGGGCCGGGCGCCAGGTAGGGCAAGGGCGAGAACGGCGCGTTCCAGCAGGGCCAGATCCTGAGGGCGGCTCAGCCGGTGATCGCCATCGGGGACCAGCGTATAGGTCACCGGATCGTGCAGGATATGGCTCAGCAAGGCCCGGCTATGGGCCGCCGGCACATCGCTGTCCTCTGCCCCCTGCAGGATGTGAACCGGGCAGCCGGTTTCGATGACGCCGCTCATGAGCAGGTGTGTGGCGCCGTCGTCGAGCAGAGCCCGCGTGTAGCGATAGGGCCCGTCGGCATAGGCACTGGGCGTCTCGAACCAGCCCTTGTGGTCGAGATCGCGCTGCTGGTCGGGGCTGATGCGGCGCGGGATCAAGGCGGCCGTGGCGTCCACGGCCGGGGCGATGAGGACGAGGCCCGCCAGTGGCCGGCCCAGTGCCAGTTGGCGACGCGCCAAAAGCAGGGCGATCCAGCCGCCCATGGACGAGCCGCAAACAACTTGCGGCCCCTCGGTCAGCGCCAGGACGGCCGCCGCCTCTTCTAGCCAACGACTGATCGTGCCATGCTCGAAGGCGCCGCCCGACAGTCCGTGTCCGGAATAATCGAAACGGGTGACGGCCAGGCCTTGCGCTGCGCCCAGCGCATCGAGATGGCTGGCCTTGCTCCCCGCCATGACCGAGCGGAAGCCGTTGAGCCAGAACAGGCCCGGCGCAGAACCCGCTCGCATGCGCACCGCAATGGGGCGGGCCGCCGCCCCGGCGCCCACCACGATATCGGCCTGTTTTTCACTCGACACGCGCGCCTCCGGTGGAACCCCCGCCGCCCCGGGGCCTTTTATCTGGGTGGGCTGTTCGTTTCCTGGCTGCAACAGGCGCAATTTAGCGTGGTCGCGCCAGTTGACTTTGGCAGCGGCTACCACGATTTTAAGGCCGAATTCACCCCCTGGCACCAATAGCACAAGGAAAGTTTGCCATTCGCCGTCCCATGAGACCCGTTGCGCCCCAGAAGGATGGGCCGCTTGCCAACGAGGATATCACCAGCCCCGACGTCCAGCTTATCGATGCCGAAGGTGAAAACCGCGGCATTGTCCGCACCCGCGAGGCTCTTGCCGAGGCGCAGGAAGCCGGGCTTGACCTGGTGCTGATCGCCGCCAATTCGAACCCGCCCGTCGCCAAGATGCTCGATCTCGGCCGGTTCAAATATGCTGCCCAGAAGAAGGCGGCCGAAGCGCGCAAGAAGCAGAAGGTCATCGAGGTCAAGGAAGTCCAGATGCGTCCGAATATCGATACGCATGACTACGAGACCAAGATGAAGGCCGTGCAGCGTTTCCTGGGCGAGGGCGACCGCGTGAAGGTGACGATGCGCTTCCGTGGCCGCGAAATGGCGCACCAGGACCTTGGCATGCAATTGCTGATCAAGGTCAAGGATCAGACCGAGGCCATTGCCAAGGTGGAAAGCCAGCCGCGCTCGGAAGGCCGGCAGATGGTCATGGTGCTGGCGCCCAAATAAGGCAGCCGGCATGTCGGATATTGGAAAGCGGGCCCTCGGGTCCGCTTTTTTGTTGGCGGAGGTATGGCTTTGCGGCGGTGCTGACTGGCGGGCCTGACCCCGGGGCGGCATCAGCGCCGCTGCTTGACATCGGGCGTGCCCGGGCGCAATTAAAAGATGACTGCTAGTGTCATATAATGGAAATTCCGATGATTACCCGCCGCCTTCTCGTCCTTGCCGGTCTGCCCCTGCTGCTGGCCCTTTCTGGCCCTGTCATGGCACGAGACATCACCCATATCATGGGTGTTACCAGCGTCCCGGACGCGCCCTTGCGCGTGGTTGCGCTGACCAATGAAGCAACGGAAGACCTCCTGGCGCTGGGTATCACCCCGGTGGGCGCGGTGCGCTCGGCCAATGCCGATCCCTGGTTCGACCATGTCGCCGCCGCGCTCTCCGAGACGATCCTGGTGGGAGAGGAACTGGCACCCAATCTCGAAGTGATCCTGTCCCTTGAGCCCGATCTCATCCTTGGCAACAAGAAGCGGCACGAGGCCATTTATGGTCAGTTGTCCGCCATTGCGCCAACGGTCTATGTCGAAAACGTCACCGGCCAGTGGCGCAACAATTTCGCCTTCTATGCCGAAACCGTGGGCCAGGCCGACGCCGCAGCGGCAGCATTGGACGCCTATGAGGGCCGCCTTGAGGCCATCAAGGCCGAACTGGGTGACCGCCTCGCCGAGACGGTTAGCCTCGTGCGATTCATTGCCGGGCAGAACTATGCCTACAACAATGACAGCTTTTCCGGCTCCATCCTCCGCGATATCGGGTTCGCTCGCCCCGCGGCCCAGGACAAGCCCGGGCTGGCCGAGCCGATCACGCTGGAGCGCATCCCTGAACTCGATGCCGATCACCTGCTGCATTTCAGCTACGAGACCGGCGATGGTGGTGCCACCAAGGAGGCCGAAACCTGGATGGCTTCCCCGCTGTGGCAGAGCCTTGAGGCGGTGCAATCCGGGCATGTCCATGCCGTGTCGGACACGGTCTGGGCCACGGCCGGCGGGATCATGGCGGCGAACCTGGCCCTCGATGATATTGAAGCCATTTTCGGACTGGCGCCGACGCGCTGATCGGCTGTCCAGAAACAAGGTCAGGCGGTCCGATGGGTCGCCTGACTCAGCCCGAGGCCAGCCGCTCCAGCAGGAGGCGGTAGTCTTCCGGCAGGCCATGATGGCGGGCGCCCTCTTGCAGGTGCCGCAGATACGCGGCGCTGGGTGAATGGACGCCATCCTGCGGGTTGGCCAGATAGGTGTGGACACGCGTCGGCACGTTGGCCATCAGCACGTCGATCTCGAGCCGGTTGTAGCTATTGAGCGCCGGGGCCCTGTCTGGCCGGTAGTCTTCATTGCCGTCCAGCCGCACAAAATCGCTCTCGGTCATGCGGTAAACCACGCCCCAGAGATTTCGCGCCGGGTCTGCCTCATAGGAGGCCGCGCCGCATTTGCGGGCGATGGAATATCGCGGGAAGCACAGGCCATGGCCCTGCAGCATGCCGATGCCGGCAAAGGCGGAGCCCGGGCACCGCTCGCGCATCTGCACCGGGTCCATATTGGAGCCATAGGCAAAATAGAGCATTGCGGTAATTCCGCGGGTTAGAGCGCCGGGCCGACCAGAAAGGGCATGATGTCGATGCCGTCGCCGGGGAAGGTGCCGATATGGGGGTGATCGGAAAACAGGGCCGCAGCGGCCTCGGCCGTTTCGGCTTCCACGATGAGATAGCCGCAGAAATCGTTGGTGGCCGGGGCAATCGTGCCATCGCGGGTGATGCGCGTGGTCTTGCCCACCATGCCACCGTGATTGACGATGGCGGTGGCGTGCCGCTTGTCCCATTCCTCCCATTCGGGCAGGCCCTTTGCATCCACGGCGTCCTGCTCGGCCTTGGGCATGGCGCGGAATTTCGCGAGGTCTTCGCGCTTCATCGTATAGACGGCCAGAAAATGCGGCATGACGGGTCCTCCTCGGCTCCGAGTCTATGCCTGTCCGGCCGGACTGTCACCGCTCAGGCGCGTTCGGACTGGCGAACCCTGGCACCTATGGGAATGGTCGGGGCGGCTGCATTGAGCTGATCCACGGCAAAGCCCGCCGCCGTCTTGTAGCGCGCCATGAAGGCGCTGCGCTCGGCCGCCGGGATGACCGTGTCGATATCGTCAAAGACGCCGCCGCAGCGGTCGTCGACGATGTTGAGCAGCCCAAACGGTCCGGCGCTGCGATTGCGCAGGATGACCTCGGAAATCGGACCGCAGAGCCTTTGGTCATAGGCGGCGAGGGCCGCCTCGGTGGCGCCGTGATCCAGCATGGCTGCGCCCAGCACACGGGCATCGACAATGGCCTGACTCGCGCCATTGGAGCCGGTCGGATACATGGCATGCGCCGCATCGCCCAGGAGCACGACCGGCCCGTCGTGCCAGGTGCCGATGGGGTCGCGGTCGATCATCGGATTTTCATAGGCGATATCGGCGCGTCCGATGAGATCGGCGACATCCAGCCAGTCATAGTGCCAGTCGGCGAAATGCGCGATGAAGTCCTTGACGTTGACCGGGCGGAACCAGCCCGCCTGCTGCCAGCCTTCCGAGCTGTCGACGGTGCGTTCGGCGATCCAGTTGATGGTGGCAAGGCCCGTATCCGGATCGGCTGGCGAGATGGGGTAGAAGACAAGCCGGTGGCGATGTGTGCCCAGGCCCACAAAGGACGACCCGGTGCGGATCGGCCGCGCCTTGGTGGTGCCCCGCCACATGATCGCGCCACCCCAGTTGATCGGCGGCTGATCGGGATGCATGCGGGCGCGAACCGCCGAATGGATACCGTCGGCGGCAATGAGCAGGGAGGCATCGTGGGTAAGCGTGGTGCCATCGGCGCGCTGGATGTCGACGCGAACGCCGTCGCCGCTTTTGGTGTAGCCGGTGACCCGATGGCCCGGCACGACGCAGTCGCTGCCGGCCCTCTCGATCAGCTTGTGATAGAGCAGCATCTGCAGCTTGCCGCGATGCATGGAATATTGCGGCCATTTGTAGCCGGCGAGCACGCCCCTGGGCTCGGAATAGATGTCATTGCCATTGAGCCCGACCAGGGCCCATTCCCTGGACGGGACCCCGATGGTGTCGAGATCCTCCGGCCCGATGCCGAGGTCGAAGAGCTCGCGCACCGCATTGGGCTGCAGGTTGATGCCGACGCCCAGCGGCGCCAGCCGGGAGGCGGATTCGAAAATGGTGAAGGGCACGCCGATCTGGTGCAGGGTGAGGCCCATGGCAAGGCCACCAATGCCGCCTCCGGCTATCACGACGCCCTGACTGTTCACGCGCATTCCCCCAGGAAGTGATGTTTGGCCGTCATGATACGGCGTAGAGATCGATCCGCACGGCCGTGGCGAGGCGCGCACCGGTACCGACGAAAATCGTCTGGTTGACCCAGGCGTAATCCTTGTGCCCGGTTTCGAGCCGGGCGGTGGTACGCATGTAATAGCTCTCCGGCGGGCAATCCTCGCCAGCGGCCAGCCTGGCGATGACCTCTGCCGGTCCATGCCGGACGCCCAGATTGCGGATTTCGATCAAGGCGCCGTCATCGGTCTCAAAGGCATAGCGGGCGTCGAGTTCGGCGGTGCTGTCATCGACGATGGTCTGCCAGTCGGCGCCGAGGTCAACAATGGTTCCGGAGATGCCAGGCCCTTCGACGCGGCCGCCCTTGATCGGAATGATACGACGCGTGCCGCTGCCGACGGCGCCCACGGCGAGCGGCTTGGACAGGGCAACATCGAGCGTGCAGAAATAGCGCAGACCCGGCATGGGCAGTGTCGGCATTGTGTCGTTCCCTGTCACTTCTGTTCGGCCTCGCCGATGCGGCTCAATGGCCGGCAATGGCGTCCACATCGGCCTTGAGCGGAATGGCCGGCTGGGCGCCGGGCTTGAGGCAGGCCAGGCTCCCCGCGACGGCAGCGCGGCGCAGGGCGGTTTCGAGACTATGCCCGGCGTCGAGCCCCGCGGCGAGAAAGCCGCAAAAGGTGTCGCCGGCCCCCACCGTATCCACTGGAATGACGCGGTGGGCGGCAACCGAAATGGGACCATCGGGCGTGCGGGCCCGGGCGCCATCCGGGCCCAAGGTCACCACAATGGTGCGGCCGGTGCGGTTGACCCAATCCTGCATGGCCGCGTCGAGCTGCTCGATCGGCCGGCCGGTCAGAAGCGAAAACTCGGTTTCATTGGCAACGACGATATCGGCCAATGGCGCGAGCTTACCGGTATCGGGCAGGAAGGGCGCGGTGTTGAGCACCGAGCGGGCCCCCTTCTCGCGGGCGATTTCGAGGGCGCGCCGGGTCGCGGCCTGCGGCACTTCCTGCTGGACCAGCAGGGTATCATTGGCGAAAAGGTCACCAAGCCCCCGCTCGGCATCCTCGGCACTGACGGTGCCATTGGCGCCCGGCAGGATGGCGATGACATTCTCGCCCTTGGCATCGACAAAGATCATGGCAATGCCGGTGGCCGTCCCGGCCTTGCGCATCCGGCTGAGATCGACGCCACCCTTGTCGAGCAGGTCGAGCGCCAGGCCGGCGAAGGCATCCTCGCCCACGGCCGAAACGTGAAGCACATCGGCACCGGCCCGGCGCGCGGCCAGCGCCTGATTGGCGCCCTTGCCGCCCGGGGCCATGGAGAAACTGCCCCCGGCCACGGTTTCGCCGGGCTTGGGCAGGCGGGTGACGGTGCCGATCTGATCGAGATTGGTGGAGCCGAATACGGTGATCATTTGAGAATCTTCTCTATCGTGTTCCAGTTGCGCATGGTGTCGAGCCCACCCTTGCCCAGGCGGGCATACAGGGGCTTGAGCACGTCCTCGACATTCTCGGTATAGCGCCCATTGGCCTGGCGGTAGCAGGCGAGATAGATTTCGCGCGCATCCACCCGCAGGATTTCCGTATCGCCCTTGCGGCTGTCAATGGAAATGCCCTTGGGCAAGGGCTTGTCGAACATCAGCACGTGCCGGGTGAGGTCGGCCTTGGGGTCGAGATCGCCGAATGGGTGCTTGTCGAGCATGGCCTGCATCTGCGCGGCAGAGCGCAGCACCACGCCGACGTCAAACCCGAACCGGGCGGCAATGGCCTTTTCGATGGCTGCCTGCACCGCCTCGGCAGAGCCTTCTGCGGCAAGGCGCACATTGCCGCTGGCCAGCACGGTCTTGACCTCGGTGCATCCGGCCTCCTCAAGGCAGGCCCGGAGTTCGGCCATCTGCATCCGCCGGTTGCCCAGATTGATCCCCCGGAGAAAAGCGCCCCAGACCGCCATCACTTCGGCTCCAGCTTTTGCGGATAGATGGTTTCCCCGCGCGCCAGCATTTCGACAAAGGTCTCGATCTTGCGGGCCCGGGCCGCGGCGGTCTTGAGGCTGGTGACGCGGAAGGTAAGGGCAAACCGGTTCTGGGCGGTGAGCTGGTCATAAAGACCTTGTGCGGCCGGATTTGCGGCAATGGCGGCAAGCAGGTCCGGCGGAGCCTCCTGGGTGGTCTTGTAGGCGGCGTCCCAGCGGCCATCTTCCTTGGCGGCGCGGACATGGATGAGACCATGTTCGGTCATCAGGCCCGCCTCTGTGAGACGCGCGACATTGTCCCTGTTGATCTGGCTCCACACCGATTTGGGCCGGCGTGGGCAATAGCGCTGCACGAAGGAGATATCGTCCCAGCTTTTCTTGATGGCATCGATCCAGCCCCAGCACAGGACCGCCTCGATCGCCTCGACCGGAGTGATGGTGGGGCGGCCGCTGGCCTTCTTGAAAATGCGGATCCAGGCCTCGTCGGCGCTGTCGTGGTGGATCGCGAGCCAGTCGTAGAAGGCCTGGAAATCGGCGAACTCGTAGAGCTTGTCCGTCGGAACGGTGACCGGAGCCACGCCTATTCGGCCTCTTCAACGGGCGGCGGCGGCAGGTCCGGCAGTAGCTTGGCCAGCGCGCCCTCCAGCCGCTCATCCTGGGGCAGGGTGAGCCCGAAATCTCCGGTCAGGACCGAGCGCAGGGTCTCCATCCGGGAGATGTCGCGCTCCTGTTTCGCCCCTTCGACCGGCTGGATGATGAAGCGTGTATTGTGCAGCTTGAGCCGCTGACCCGGGGGCGCCAGGGCCACGCGCAGTTCATGTGTGAACGGGGAGCCGGGATCGGTCGCGATCGTGGTGTTGATGGCCTCGATGGCCGCATCGCTCACCTGGTCGAGGGTGAACATGTAAACCGGCTTGAAGTCGTCACCGATCTTGACTTCCAGCGTCCAGTCCGGATCGCCACCGACCAGGCGGAAGGTCTCGTGCGGGGTCGACTGGTCGACATCGGCGCGCAGGCGCAGCGGCGTCGTCAGCGTCAGCCCGCCAAAACCCACATCGGCGATATAGCTCTGGCCATTGATCTCCACCAGGAGCAGCAGATGGCTGGGCGGCCGGTTGGCGCCCTCTGCATCGGTCCAGACCACGCGCGCCAGAAGCGGGCGCACCGTGTAGTCGAGATCGGCAAGCATGTGCATGAACATCAGATTGTGTTCGAAGCAGTAGCCGCCGCGCTTTTCGGCCAGCATCTTCCGCTCGAGGCTGGGCTGGTCGAGCGCCACCGGGTCGCCCATGAGCGGCGTCAGATTTTCGAAGGGAATGGCGGCCGGATGCAGCGCATGCAGCATTTCGAGCGTCGCCAGGGTCGGTGCGATCGACCCGGAAAAACCGATGCGCTCGAAATAGGCGTTCAGGTTGACCTTAACCGCCATCGATCACCCTTGCTGCTGTTGAAACCGGTGCCAATATGGTCAAGCCGGGTGACTTTGTCACCGCCCCGTCACGCGCTGCGGACCCCGATCGGGTCTTGACAGGCCGCCTCAGACCGGCGCCTTGCGCACGCGGATCACCACGTCGACATGGCTCACTTCCATGCCGGCCGGGGCTTTCGGCAGCGATTTGAAGGTCACCGCTTCGGCGGGAATGTCGATCATGCGTTGCTCGTCTTCGACGAAGAAATGGTGATGATCGGACGTATCGGTGTCGAAATAGGACCGCGAGGCGTCGATGGCGACCTCACGCAGCAGCCCCGCCTCGTGGAACTGATGCAGGGTGTTGTAGATGGTGGCGAGGGACACATTGACCCGGGCCTCGGCCGCTTCCCCGTGCAGCTGTTCGGCGCTGACATGCCGGTGCGGGCCGCCGAACAACAGCTCGGCCAGAGCGACACGCTGCCGGGTGGGCCGGAGGCCTGCCATGCGCAGGACTGCCGTCAGGCAAGGCTTGCGGGACGGTAGGGGCCGGGCGGCAGGGCTGCGTTCAGTCATGGGGCCAGCGATGCTCGTCAAATTGGTCAGGTTACTGGAAATGCTTATACTGGCGGCACCCCCAAGAGACAAGCGCCCCAGGGCCGGAGGCCGGCGGCCCCGCTTGACCCTCTCCACCGGCCTCTATACGACACGAGACTCGACAAGACCGGGGATGTGCCATGGCCGAGCGTCAGAATAGTTTTGGGTATGAAGAACTCTTGGCCCATGGCCGCGGCGAATTGCCGGGGCAGGGCGATGCGCGCCTGCCGGCGCCCCCGATGCTGATGTTCGACCGCATTACCGAGATCCAGGAAGCCGGCGGCACCCATGGCAAGGGCTTTGTGCGGGCCGAACTCGACGTCAATCCGGACCTGTGGTTCTTCCAGTGCCACTTCATCGGCGACCCGGTCATGCCCGGATGCCTGGGCCTCGACGCCGTCTGGCAGATGACCGGCTTTTTCCTGTCCTGGATCGGCCAGCCCGGTAAGGGCCGCGCCCTGGGCGGCGAAATCAAGTTCCAGGGCCAGGTCACCAATGACGTCAAGCTGGTGGAATATGGCATCGATCTCAAGCGCGTCATGCGCTCGCGCCTGACCCTCGGCATTGCCGATGGCTGGGTCAAGGCTGACGGCAAAGTGATCTACGAAGCCAAGGATTTGCGCGTCGGCCTGTTCACCGACGCCTGAGTGCGGCCTTAAAGCCGGACCGAAACACCCCATATAATTGCGACGCAAACCCCAAGGCGAACGCAAGCATGACCGAAGCGAGGACGAGATGAGACGAGTAGTGGTAACCGGTATGGGTATCATTTCTTCGATCGGAAATTCGCTCGATGAAGTGACAGAAAGCCTGCGCCAGGCGCGGTCCGGCACGATTTTCGCCGAGGATCAGGCCGAACTGGGATTTCGCAGCCATGTGAAGGGCGACCCGCGCCTGGACCCGTTCGAGGCGCTCGACCGGCGCATCACCCGGTTCATGGGCAAGGGCGCAGCCTGGAATTACCTGGCCATGCAGCAGGCTATCGCCGATGCAGGGCTCGAAGAGAGCGATATCTCCAACCCCATGACGGGCATCGTCATGGGTTCGGGCGGCGCCTCTACCCGCACCATTGTTGAAGCCGCCGATATCACCCGCAAGAACACCTCGCCCAAGCGGATCGGGCCCTTGGCCGTGCCCAAGGCCATGGGGTCGACGGCCTCGGCGACCCTGGCCACGTCCTTCGGCATCAAGGGCATCAACTATTCGATCAGCGCGGCCTGCGCGACCTCCAAGCACTGCATCGGCAATGCCATGGAGCAGATCATGCTGGGCAAGCAGGACGTGGTCTTTGCCGGCGGGCACGAGGACCTCGACTGGACCTTGACCGATCTCTTCGACGCCATGGGCGCGCTGAGTTCCGATTTCAATGACAATCCCACTGTGGCCTCCCGCCCCTATGACGCCAATCGCGACGGCTTCGTCATCTCGGGCGGCGCCGGCGTGCTGGTGCTCGAAGAGCTGGAGCACGCCAAGGCGCGCGGTGCCAATATCTGGGCCGAGGTCATCGGTTATGGCGCGACCTCGGATGGCCTCGACATGGTGGCGCCATCGGGCGAAGGCGCCGAGCGCTGCATGCGCATGGCCCTCGCCAACGTCAAGGCGCCCATCGACTACATCAACCCCCATGCGACATCGACCCCGGTCGGCGACGGCAAGGAAATCGAGGCCATCCGGGCGGTCTTCGGCAACGAGGACAAGTGTCCGCCCATTTCGGCGACCAAGGCGCTGACCGGGCACAGCCAGGGTGCCACCGGCGTGCATGAATCGATCTATTCGATCCTGATGATGAAGCACCGTTTCATCGCGCAAAGCGCCCATATCGAAACGCTCGACCCGGCCTTTGCGGATATGCCCATCCTGCGTCAGCGCCGCGACGACGCTGACCTCGGCTATGTGCTCTCCAATTCCTTCGGCTTCGGTGGCACCAATGCCGCCCTGGTGTTCAAGCATCCCGAGGCGTGACAGAAAGAGCTCGGGCCTGACACGATAGCGACCAGCTAGTAGGCCAGTTCCGTAAACCGCGCTTCGGTGGCGTCATAGATGAGCACGCGGCCGATCAGGGGCTGGCCGAGGCCGGTGGCCAGTTTGATCGCTTCCATGGCCATGAGCGTGCCGACAATGCCAGTGACGGGGCCGAGTATGCCATTGGCTTCGCAGGAGGGCAGGGCGTCGTCGCTGGCTTCGGGGGGATAAAGCGCATCGTGAGCCGGGCCGCCCAGATGCGGGGCAAAGACGCTGACCTGACCGGAAAACATCGAGACGGCGCCCGAGACCAATGGCTTTTCGAGCCGCGCGCAGGCCGCGGCGACCGTGCGGCGGGTCTTGAGATTGTCGGTGCCGTCCAGGACGATGTCACAGGACGAGATGAGACCGTCGGCAGTGTCGTCCGTGACCGCCTCGGCCATTAGCCTGATACCAACATGCGGGTTGAGTGCGGATGCGAAGGCGCCGGCACTCTCGACCTTGCTGCGGCCGATATCTGCGGTGGTGTGAACCACCTGCCGCTGCAGGTTTGAAAGGGAAACCCGATCGGGATCGGCAATCGTCAATTCGCCGACCCCGGCTGCCGCCAGGTAGGCGATGGTCGGGCTGCCCAGGCCTCCCGCGCCGACAATCAGCATGCGCGCAGCCTTCAACCGCCGCTGGCCCTGCCCGCCCATGCCCTTGAGCACGATGTGGCGGGCATAGCGCTGGACTTCCTCCGGCGTCAGCTCAGAGGCCAAGCGGCACCGCCAGGAACCGCCGGTCGGGGCCTTCGAACCCGCCGGGATAGACCGAGACGATGGCGACCGCATTGGTCAGCGTCGGGCTCTGGAAGGGCATGACCACGCTGTGAATGCGGTATTCCACCGGGCAGCCGCGCGAGCGCGGCAGGGCGGTGTCGCGATGCACGAGGCGCTCCACGCCGCTATCGGCGATGCGCAACTCGTAGCCGAGCGGCTCGCTGCCGAACCAGTCGGCACAGGGGCTCGCTGCCGTGGTCGCAAAGGTGGTGAGCGAAAGGGTATAGTTCCCGGACACATTTCCCGGACCGTAGCCCGGCGCCCCGAAATCCAGTGTCCGGGCATCGGTGCCCGGCGCGCCATCGCCGATCAGGGCGGCGATCTCGACCGGGACTTCTATCCTGAAGTCGGCAATGTGGCCGGCGGCGCGTATCGCAGCCTGATTGCGAATGGCCGGAAGGCTGACCGTTTCGTCTTCGGCCATGACGCGCACCGGGGTGCCGACGACCCAGCTATCAGTGCTCAGGTCGACGACGTAAATGTTGGAATAGGCAAAACCCGACCCATCCTGGATGCCGAATTCCTCAAAGACGAAATAGCGGTTGTCGGGGGAAAAGCCCTTGAAGTCGATAAGGGCGCGATCCCCGGCCAGTGCTGGAGCGGCCAAGCCGGTGGCCAACAGGCCCCCGGCCAGGGCCCATGATCTTGCCGGCCTAAAGCCGGCCGGTCGAGCCGAAGCCGCCGGCGCCGCGTTCTGTTTCATCCAGGGTCTCGCTCACCACAAAGGCCGGTTGCATGACCGGCGCCACGATCATCTGGGCGATCCGCTCGCCCCGTTCGATCCGAAAACTCTGCTGACCCATGTTGATCAGGATCACCATGACCTCGCCTCGATAGTCGGCATCCACGGTTCCGGGAGAATTGAGCACCGTCACGCCATGCTTGGCGGCCAGGCCCGAGCGCGGTCGCACCTGCGCCTCAAAGCCTGCCGGCAGGGCCATGGCGAAGCCGCAGGGCACCACCGCCCTCTGACCCGGAGCGAGTTCGAGCGGCGCGTCGGCGGGCAGGGCCGCGCGCAGGTCGGCGCCGGCAGCCTGGGCGCTGGCGAAGTGGGGCAGGTCCAGGGCCTCGCCATGCGGCAGGACTTTCAGCCGGACAACCGGCGCACTGGTTGGGTTCACGGTACGCGCACCACGGCAAACAGCTCTTCGGGCAGGTTGGCGGCGCCATTGATCAGATCCAGCATCATGATCTCCTGGCTGGCAAAGCTCTTGTCCGCCGACACCGTCATATTGGTCTCGACCACCTCGGCACCAGCGACTTTGATGTTGAGGGTCCGCCCGGCAAAGAAGGCTTCCACCATCTGTCTGGTCTCGGCATCCATGTCTTCGTCGGCACCGACTTCAGCCTGCATGTCCTTGGTCGGCAGGGTGACACGCACGAGACCCGGGCCGGCGTTCTCGAAAGTGACGCCGCCATCTTCCTTGGTCACGTCCAGGCTCGCAAAGGCGCCCTCCTGGGTCACCACGCAGATCGCGCCGCCTTCGCTGGTCTCGGTCAGGGTGCCCTCGTCGCAGAACCCTTCGCTCTCGCCCTCGGCCTCTTCGGCACTCATTTTGACCATGGCGTAGAAATCGGCGTCCATGGTCTGCGTCAGGGTGGTGCGGGCGGTATCCGAACCGGTGACGGCGATATCCACGTCCACATCGACACACCCAGCCAAACCGGCGGCCAGCAACAGGCTGGCTGTGATCTTTCCGATCCAATTGAGGTGCATGCGAGATGTCTCCAAGCCGTTCGGGCGCTGGCACTCTATGGATTCGTTCTGGCCGCCGCAAGCCGAGGCGGCGGCCTCAAAGCCTATGATGAAAGGGTCAGAAGCCGGTAGGCGGCCAGGGCAAGGACCAGGGAGCCAAGACCCAGCGCGATGATCATGGCCAGGCGCAATAGGCCGTCGCCCCGCCGCCCGCGCATCAGCGCGCGATGTTCGGCCATGGTCAATTCTGCTTGAGCCAGCAGCGTTGGTACCCGGCCCAGGGCCTCGCCCATGCGGCTCATGTGACCGGCCAGATCCTCGAGGCGCCCCTGGGGGCCTTCTTCGCGCCGCAACCATTCGCCCACGACCGGCTCGGCGACGGTCCAGATGTCGAGTTCGGGATCGAGATTGCGCGCCACCCCTTCGACCAGCACCATCGACTTCTGCAGCAGCACCAGTTCGGGCCGCGTCTGCATTTCGAACAGGTCGGTGATGGTGAAGAGCTGCCCTAGCACCCGCGCCATGGAAATGTCGGCCGCGGTACGCCCATGCAGCGGTTCGCCTATAGAGCGGATGGCCAGGGTAAAATCGTCAACCGACTGGTGTGGCGGCACATAGCCGATATCGAAATGCCGCTGCGCCACGAGGCGGTAATTGCGGGTGATAAAGCCATAGAGGATATCGGCCAGGAACCGGCGCTCGCGCTTGGAGAGGCGCCCCATGATGCCGAAATCCACGGCGATGACATCGCCGCTCCCGGGGTCGGCAAACAGATTGCCCGGATGCATGTCGGCATGGAAGAAGCCATCGCGGATGGCATGGCGCAGGAAGCCCTGCAGCAGCTTGGCCGCCAGCGCCTTGCGGTCGATGCCGGCCGCATCGATGGCGGCGTGATCGCGAATGGGAATGCCGTTCATCCAGGTGGTGGTCAGCACGTTCTGGGCGATATGGTCCCACTGCACCTGGGGGATGCGGAAGCCCGCATCGTCCTTGATATTCTCCGTCATCTCGGAAATGGCGGCCGCTTCGAGGCGCAGGTCGAGCTCGAGCCGCATGGAATGGTCGAGTGTTGCCACGACCTCGGTGGGACGCAACCGCCGGCTGGCGCGCGAAAAGGTCTCGGCGAGCCGGGCGCCGGCATAGAGCGCCTGCGTATCGGCATGGAAGCGTTCCGATACGCCGGGCCGCAGCATTTTTACGGCCACCAGTTTGGGCGCCTCGCCGGGCAGGCGCAGCCTGGCGCTATGCACCTGTGCGATGGAGGCGGCGGCGATGGGTTCGCTGATTTCCGTCAGCTGCGCCGCCTTATCGCCCAGCGCTTCGCTCAGGATGGACGGCACCAGCTTGGGGTCGAAGGGCGGCATGCGGTCCTGCAGGCCCGACAGGTCTGCGGCGGCCTGGGCCCCGACGATGTCGGGCCGCGTGGCCAGGGTCTGGCCGAACTTGACGAAGCTTGGGCCCAATTTGTGCAGGGCCGCATTGAGCCGGTCGATGCGGCCGGTCTTGCGCACCAATGGCCGTTCGACCAGCCGCGCCATGCCGATGCCGAACCGCATCATCGGCGGCAGCGACTGTTCCGGCAGCACCGAGAAGGCGCCCTCGCGCGCCAGCACCCAGCCGGCATGGATCAGGCGGAAGGTCGAACCGAGCCCCATGGATCAGATTTTCCAGCCCGAGAACAGGGTCGCGATATTGCCGGTAAAGCTCTGGTGCTTGACCCGCCGGAACCCGGCCTTGCCGAGCATGGCCGAGAAGGCCGGGGGTTCGGGGAACTTGCGGATGGACTCGATGAAATACTGGTAGGGCTGCGCGTCGCCGGTGACCAGGCGCCCCATGGGCGGAATGACCCGGTCGGAATAGAGCTTGTAGAAAGCATCGAAGCCCGGCACGTCGACCTGGCTGAATTCGAGCACGAGGATACGGCCACCGCGCTTGAGCACGCGATGCGCCTCGTTCAGCGCCGCCTGAATGCGCGGGACATTGCGGATGCCGAAGGCGATCGTGTAGGCGTCGAAGCTGTTGTCGGCAAGGTCAAGGGTCTCGGCATTGGCCTCGAGAAAGCTGACCTGGCCGGGATAGCGCCAGCTCCTGGCCCGCTCGGCGCCGACGCGCAGCATGTCGGCATTGATGTCGGCCACCACGACTTCGGCATAGCCCAGCGAGCGGTTGACGATGCGTTCGCCGATATCGCCGGTGCCGCCGGCCATGTCGAGCACGCGATAGGGCCTTGTGCCGGACTTGGGCGGCGCCAGTTCGGCCACCATGGCGTCCTTCCACAGCCGGTGCACGCCCGCGCTCATCAGGTCGTTCATCAGGTCATAGCGGTCGGCAACGTCGTGGAACACCTTGTCGACCAGCCCCTGCTTGTCTTCCAGGGCAACAGTCCGCTCGCCGAAATGGGTGGTGTGCTGGGGCTCGGTCATGGCAAGGGCCTCGATAGGCGTGTCTGGTTGGCGCGCACCATATATAAGGCGTCGGAAAATGCCCATGGCACAAAGCCGCGCAGGGTGAAGGAGTTGTCCCATGCCAGAATTGCCCGAGGTGGAAACCGTGCGGCGTGGCCTGGCGCCCTGGCTCGAGGGTGCCACGATCGAAAGCGTCCGGCTCAACCGTCAGGATCTGCGGTTCCCGTTTCCAAAAGGCCTCGTGGCGGCGCTGGAGGGGCAGGTCGTCACCCATGTCGGCCGGCGGGCGAAATATCTGCTGATGAGCGTGTCGGATGGACACACAATCCTCAGTCACCTGGGCATGACCGGGTCCTGGCGCTTTGCCGAACACCCCATCGACAAGCCGCCGCGCTACTATGAACCGGGGACGGACGCCAAGCACGATCACATGGTCTGGACCCTGTTGCACCCGCAACACGGGCGCAGCCACCTCATCTATGCCGACCCCCGCCGCTTCGGCTTCATCGATCTCTACGATCATGCGCAGCAGAGCCCGTTCCTCGTCGGTCTCGGGCCCGAACCGCTCGGCAATGACTTCAGTGCCCAGGGCATGGCCGTGGCCTTTCGGGGGAAGAAAGCGCCGATCAAGGCGGCCCTGCTCGACCAGCGGGTGGTGGCGGGCCTGGGCAATATCTATGTGGCCGAGGCCCTGCATCGCGCGCATATCCTGCCGACCGTGGAAGCCCGGAGCCTGGTCCGGGCCGACGGCGGTCCGAAAAAGGCGCTCGATGCCCTGGCGGCCGCGGTGCGCGAAGTGCTGATTGCGGCCATAGAAGTGGGCGGCTCCACGATACGCGATTTTCGCAGTGTCGAAGGGGCGGGCTATTTCCAGCACAATTTCGCGGTCTATGACCGGGAGGGCGATCCCTGTCCCACGCCAGGCTGCAAGGGCGTTGTGAAGCGGATCGTGCAATCGGGGCGGTCCACCTTTTTCTGTCCGGTTTGCCAGAAGGCGCCTTAGCCGAAATGCCCTCGCCCTTCGACGGGCTCAGGATGAGGTCAACTGATGTGCCGGGGGAGACCTCATGGCGAGCGTGCCGAACCGCGAGGTCGGGTGCGTCGAGGAAATGGCATGCCCCGAATCCAGTTGACGCTTGCGCCCTCTTCCCCTATAGACCGGCCAACTTGGCGGCAGTCGATGTGCCGCCGCTTTCATTTTATCCCGGTAGGCCCGGCCGCCCAAGGCGGCTTGCTCCTGCCGGTTGGACGATCAAGAGGACCGAAATGGCCAATACGCCGTCAGCCAAGAAGGCGACCCGCAAGATTGAGGCCCGCACCGCGATCAACAAGTCGCGTCGCAGCCGCGTGCGGACCTTCATCCGCAAGGTCGAGGAAGCAATTGCCTCGGGCGATCACACCGCCGCCTTTGCCGCTCTCAAGGCTGCCGAGCCGGAAATCAACCGTGCTGCGACCAAGGGCATTGTTCATGCCAATCTGGCCGCCCGCAAGGTCAGCCGCCTCAACAGCCGCGTGAAGGCGCTGTCGGCCTGATCCGACAGCCGGCCGTGGCGCCCCTAAGGCGCGACACGGCAATGCCAATGGGCTCCGCAAGGGGCCCATTTTTTTGTCCCCCCGGCAGGCAAGCTTTTTCGCCACACCTTTGTCACATGACGTCGCGATGACCGTGACGTGACAGTCTTCTGTCAGTCAGACAGTGGCAAAAAGTATTATCCTGCAAGGGGTTGGGTGTCTTCGAACGGGCCGTAGGGTGCCTCTGCACCCCATTGCAAAGCCGGGTGGCGGAATAAATTTTCCAAAGCTCCGGTCCGGCTAAGTGTTGGAATCTGCCTTGAGTCACAGGCCCTTGCGCGGAGTTACTTTTCGGGGCCGGGTACCCCCAATTTCAGAGCGTCCGAGTCAAGACCCTATTTCTGCGATTCACGTGTTGCGGGTCCAAAACCGTGCCTCTAATGTACTTTGGCCGGCGGGGAAAAGAGGGGTGGAACGACCCTCACAAATCGCCGGGGAGACTCGGTTTTTCGAGTCTGGGTTTGGGGCAGTTGCCGGTCTCTCGGGCCGGTATGTTGGGGCCAATGTCTGGTCGGTTTGGCATTATGTTTTGCCGGGTCATCAGGATTGGAAGCGTTCTATAGACCGACGGCCAGGTCTGGCCGGGATCATGTAACAGGTCGACGTAAAAGCGGTTCAGCCGCAACAAAACATGTGTGCCCGCCAAACGGGCGCAGGGGCGAAGCCATGTCTGCATGTCGGGAACCGATGGCAGACTGGATGGAAACAGATCGGGAGCCGGCGGCTGATGCGGACCGTCCGGCACAACAGAAATGGGGCACTCTACAATGATGCGACAGGCGACCGCGGGAAGACAGAGTTGGGCACCGGCCCAGACCCCTTCCCCCTCTTCCTCACTCCCAGCTGGTGCACCTGTTATGTCCGATAGCCCTTCCCAAGAGCAGCGCGAGCTTTGGACCCGCGTGCGGGCCCGCCTCAAAGCGGCGATGGGCGAGGATGTCTTTACTTCCTGGTTTGCGCGCCTCGAACTCGAGGAAATCGTCGATGACCTGGTGCATCTGTCCGCGCCGACGCGGTTCCTGTGCTCCTGGGTGCAGTCCAACTATGCCGACCGCATTGTCGAAACCTTCCGCAACGATCTGCCCGAAATCGGCCGCCTGACCGTCAGCATGCGGGTCAATGGCCAGGCCCGCACCCGCATCGCCCCGGTGGTCGAGACCCCGAGCGAAGCGCCCGCTGCCAGCCCCAGCACGGCCCCGGTTCCGGCCCAGACGCCGGCCATGCCGCGCCTTGTGCGCGATGGCGCCAAGAATGGCGACGCACTTTCCGGCAGCGCCATCGATCCGCGCATGACCTTCGAGACCTTCGTGGCCGGTGGCGCCAATGAAATGGCCTTCGGAGTTGCGCGCCAGATTGCCAATGCGGCCATCAACAATGCAGTGACCTTCAACCCGGTCTATATCCATTCCACCGTTGGCCTGGGCAAGTCTCATCTGCTCAATGCCATCGCCCATGCGGTATCCGAGGCCGATCCGTCCAAGAACATCGTCTATCTGACCGCCGACCACTTCATGTACCATTTCATCAATGCCGTGCAGCGCCAGTCGGCGCTCGGCTTCAAGGAATGGCTGCGCCGGGTTGACCTGCTGCTGATCGATGACATGCAGTTCCTGCAGGGCAAATCCGCCACCGAGTTCGGTCACACCCTGGGCGCGCTGCTCACCGGCGCCAAGCAGGTGGTGGTCGCCGCCGACGCCCCGCCCCGTGATCTTGAAATGCTCGACGACCGCGTGAAGTCGCGTCTGTCCGGCGGGCTGGTCGTGCCGATCTCGACCTTTGACATGGACCTGCGCCGCGCCATCGTGCAGCGCCGCGCCGATCAGGCTACGGCCCGCTTCGGCATGCATTTCCCGGTGCCGGTGCTGGACTATATCGCCCGCGCGGTGATCAGCCATGGCCGCGATCTCGACGGCGCCGTCAATCGCCTGGTGGCCGCCAACCAGCTCACCGGCGAACTCATCACCGTGCCCCTGGCCGAAAAGACCCTCGCCGATCTCATCCGTTCGCGTGATGCCAAGCGGGTGCGCATCGAGGACATCCTCAAGGCCGTCTCCCGCCACTACAAGGTGCCGCGCAACGAACTGCTTTCGGCGCGCCGTTCGCGCGACGTGGTGCGCCCGCGCCAGATCGCCATGTATCTCGCCAAGGCCCTGACGTCTCGTTCGCTGCCTGAAATTGGCCGTCGTTTTGGGGGGCGCGATCATACGACGGTTCTGCACTCTGTTCGCAAGGTCGAGCAGATGATCAAGGACGATATCGAACTCGGCCAGGAAATCGAACTGCTCAAGCGCATGCTTGAGGAGTAGCCACAGGCCGCGCCTGGCGCTCAAATCGGTCCGGTGGAACGCTTGATGACATGAGCCCCTTTTCCCCTGGGTGGAAAGGGGCTCTTGTTTTGGCGCGACCCTGCACATTCCCGTGGCAAAAGACCGCCCGCCCTTGCCAAGTCCTGCGCAAATTGCAAATGTGCTGATCCGTTGCAAAAACCCCGGTTCGCCGGGGTTTGCCGTCTCTCGGGACGGGTATTGAGTGCCAGGGAACGATAGAAATGAAAGTCACGCTCGAACGCAATCATCTGCTCAAGTCGCTGAGCCATGTGCATCGCGTGGTCGAACGCCGCAATACCTATCCGATCCTCGCCAACGTGCTGTTCAAGGCCAGTGACGACCGGGTCGAATTGCGGGCGACCGACCTCGATATCGAGGTGACCGAAAGCGTGCCGGCCATGGTCTCGACCCCCGGCACCACGACGGTTCCGGCCCACACGCTCTACGAGATCGTCCGCAAGCTCGCCGACGGCGCCGAGGTTCGCCTCGAAACCGATGGCGGCGAAAACATGGTGCTGACCTCGGGGCGCTCGCGCTTCAACCTTGCCTGCCTCAGCCCCGACAGCTTCCCCGATCTCAAGTCGGGCAGTTTCCCGCACGATTTCGACATTGCTGCCGCCTCGCTGCGCGAATTGATCGAGCGCACCCAATTTGCCATCTCCAATGAAGAGACCCGCTACTATCTCAACGGCATCTACTTCCATGCCGTCGAGAACTCGGCCGCCGGTGCGCTGTTCCGCGCCGTGGCGACCGACGGTCACCGCATGGCCCGCGCCGAGATCGCCGCGCCCACCGGCGCCGAAGGCATGAGCGGCATCATCGTGCCGAAAAAGACCGTGGGCGAAGTTCAGAAGCTCCTGGATGGCGTCGATGGCGACGTGCATGTCGAAGTGTCCGACACCAAGATCCGCTTCACCGTAGGCCCGGTCGTGCTGCTCTCCAAGCTCATCGAGGGTACCTTCCCCGATTACGACCGGGTGACGCCCAAGAACAACGACAAGCAGATGCTGGTCGATCGCGCCGGCTTTGCCGTGGCGGTGGATCGCGTCTCCACCATTGCTTCCGATCGCGGTGGCAAGGCGGTCAAGCTCTCGGCGCAGAACGGTCTGCTCGAATTGACCGTGACCAATCCCGATCACGGCACGGCCAATGAAGAAGTTGCGGTCGATTTCGACATCGACGCCTTCGAAATCGGCTTCAATGCCCGCTACCTGCTCGACATCATCAGCCAGATCCGCACCGACAATGCCATCTTCCTGTTCAACGACGCCAATTCGCCGACGCTGGTCAAGGAAGAAGGCGAGGCCAATGCGCTCTATGTGCTGATGCCGATGCGGGTCTAGGCGGCGTCCCGCAGGGGAGAGCGCTCCAGTGGAGCTATTTAAGCCGACGAGGCCCGGAGCGCTATGCGCGCAGGGCGGTGGGGCGGCTTCAAAATCCATAAGACCCCTCACCCGTCTCGGCCTGCGGTCGGTCCACCCTCTCCCACAAGGGGAGAGAGGTGAGTCGGTGGTCGCCGAAGGCGCATGTCTTCCTTCTCCCCTTGAGGGAGAAGGTGCCCGGAAGGGGCGAATGAGGGGTTCTGCGCCGTCCTTGCCAAAGTGTGTCCGGATAGGCTGGCACCCCTCACCCGTCTCGCGCTGCGCGCGATCCACCCTCTCCCTCAAGGAGACAGGGGAAGAAGGGGCGCAATGATCCGCCACATCTCCCGCCTGCGCCTCACCGCCTTTCGCAACTATGCCAGTGCAGCACTCGATCTCGATGCCCGCCATCTGGTGCTGACCGGGCCGAACGGCTCGGGCAAGACCAATCTGCTCGAGGCGGTGTCGGTGCTCTCGCCAGGCCGGGGCTTGCGCGGCGCCAGTTTCGAAACCCTGCACCAGCATGGCGCCGAAGGCGGCTGGGCCGTGGCGGCCACCGTCGAAACCGATGACGGCCCGGCCGATATCGGCACCGGATCGCTGCCGGATGGGGGGCGGCGGGTGCGGGTCAATGGCGCCAATGCCCGCTCGATCGAGGCCATGAGCGATTACCTGCGCGTGTTGTGGCTGACACCAGCCATGGATGGCCTGTTTTCCGGCCCTGCCGGGGACCGCCGCCGCTTTCTCGATCGCCTGGTGACGACGCTCATTCCCACCCATTCGGCGACTGTCGGCGACTTCGACAAGGCCATGCGCCAGCGCAACCGGCTGCTCGATGAAGGCGGCGATCCGCGTTGGCTCACGGCCATCGAGGCGCAGATGGCCGAACTGGGTGCCTCCATCCATCTCAACCGTACCGACAGTCTCGCTCATCTTCAGGCCCTGATTGCCGAGAGCCTGGAGGACGGGAGTTTTCCCGCTGCCCGCCTGGCGCTGACGCCGCTGCTCGATGATATCGCGGTGCCGCCGACCTCGGCGGAGCTCGAAACCCTTCTGGCGCAGCGCTGGCATGCGGCGCGCGGGCTTGATCGGGCAGCCGGGCGCACCACATCTGGACCACACCGGGTCGATCTTGAGGTCATTCATGCCCAAAAGGCCATGCCGGCGGCTCTGGGATCGACCGGCGAGCAGAAGGCCCTGCTGATCGGGCTCATTCTCGCCCATGCCCGGCTCGTGCGCCTGCGAACCGGAATAGTGCCATTCCTGCTGCTTGACGAGATCGCCGCCCACCTCGATCCGGACCGCCGAAGGGCTCTGTTTGCGGCCCTGGATGGGCTGGAAACCCAGTGTTTTCTGACAGGTACCGATGCGGTGCTGTTCGAGGCGCTGGAGGATCGGGCGCAGCGCATTTCGGTGCGCGACGGGCGGCTGGCTCCTGCGTGATGTCCCATTGACCTCACCCTGAGCCTGTCGAAGGACGAGGTCGCGGCCACTGCGTGTGCGACCGCATGGATCGACAGGCTCACCACGAGGTCTCTAAGAGGGCTTTTTTGGAAGTGCTTTTGCCCAGCAAAAGCCTCAAAAACCGGCAAATTTCTTGGGGTTTTACCCCCGTTCCGCTAGAACAATTCTCACGTGAAATCGACTGATTCGGACCCCATGAGCGACAGCGAAAATCCGACCCCGAACGAATATGGCGCCGACAGCATCAAGGTGCTGAAAGGTCTCGATGCGGTGCGCAAGCGCCCGGGCATGTATATCGGGGATACCGATGACGGGTCGGGCCTGCACCACATGGTCTATGAGGTTGTCGACAATGCCATCGACGAGGCCCTGGCCGGCCACGCCGATCTGGTGACCGTCACGCTCAACGCCGATGGCTCCTGCTCGGTCAACGACAATGGGCGCGGCATTCCCACCGACATTCACAAGTCCGAAGGCGTTTCGGCGGCTGAAGTCATCATGACTCAGCTCCATGCCGGGGGTAAGTTCGACCAGAATTCCTATAAGGTTTCCGGCGGCTTGCACGGCGTCGGCGTCTCAGTCGTCAATGCCCTGTCGGTGTTCCTGAAGCTCAATATTCGCCGCGATGGCAAGATTCACGAGATGAGCTTCACTCATGGCGTGGCCGATGCGCCATTGGCCGTGATCGGCTCCTATGTCGAGGCCCGGCAGCCGGGCACCTATGAGGGGCGGTCGGGTTCGGAAATCACCTTCCTGCCGAGCCCGCAGACCTTCACCATGGTCGAGTTCGACTTCAAGACGCTCGAACACCGGCTGCGCGAACTGGCTTTCCTCAATTCGGGTGTCCGCATCCTGCTGCGCGATCATCGGCATCCCGAGCCGATCGCGGTCGAGCTGTTTTATGAAGGCGGGCTCGAGGCCTTCGTCAAATATCTCGACAAGTCCAAGGCGCCGGTCATCGATACGCCGATCACCATGCGCGCCGAAAAGGACGGCATCACCGTCGAGGTGGCGTTGCAGTGGAACGACAGCTACCACGAGAACGTGCTCTGCTTCACCAACAACATTCCCCAGCGCGACGGCGGCACGCATCTGGCCGGCCTGCGCGGCGCGCTGACCCGGCAGGTCACGAGCTATGCCACGAGCTCCGGGATCGCCAAAAAGGAAAAGGTCGAGCTCAGCGGCGACGATACGCGCGAGGGGCTGACCTGCGTGCTTTCGGTCAAGGTGCCTGATCCCAAGTTTTCCAGCCAGACCAAGGACAAGCTGGTTTCCTCCGAAGTCCGGCCGGTGGTTGAAAACGTCGTCAACGAGAAGCTCGGCCAGTGGTTCGAAGAGCATCCCAACGAGGCGCGCACCATTGTCGGCAAGGTGGTGGAAGCTGCTGCGGCCCGCGAAGCCGCCCGCAAGGCGCGTGAACTGACCCGCCGCAAGGGGGCGCTGGAAATCTCCTCGCTTCCCGGCAAGCTCGCCGATTGCCAGGAACGCGACCCGGCCAAGAGCGAAATCTTCATCGTCGAGGGCGATTCGGCCGGTGGTTCCGCCAAGCAGGGCCGCGACCGCTCCAACCAGGCGGTGCTGCCGCTGCGCGGCAAGATCCTCAATGTCGAGCGCGCGCGCTTTGACCGCATGATCAGCTCCGACCAGGTCGGCACGCTGATCACGGCACTCGGCACCGGCATCGGCCGCGAGGAATTCAACGCCGACAAGCTGCGCTACCACAAGATCATCATCATGACCGACGCCGACGTCGACGGCGCCCATATCCGCACGCTGCTGTTGACCTTCTTCTATCGCCAGACGCGCGAACTGATCGAGCGCGGGCATATCTACATCGCCCAGCCGCCCCTCTACAAAGCCACGCGCGGCCGCTCGGAGCTCTATCTGAAGGACGAGCGGGCGCTGGAAGACTATCTGCTCGAAGGCGGGCTGGAAGACGCCGTGCTGCGCACGCGCGACGGTGCCGAACATGCGGGGGCCGACCTCATGGCCATCCTGCAGCAGTCGCGCGACATCGTGAACGCCATCAACAATCTCAACACCCGCTACAACCGCAACCTGGTGGAACAGGCGGCCATTGTCGGTGGTCTCGACGCCGAAGGCATGTCTGATCCGTCAAAGACCGCCGAGACGCTGAAGCGCGTCGCCAACCGGCTCGACCGCATTTCCGACGAGCTGGAACGCGGCTGGAGCGGCGCGGTGACCGACGAGGATGCGCTGGCCTTCTCGCGTACCGTACGCGGCGTGACCGAAACGCACCAGATCGACCGGGCGCTGCTGCAATCGGCCGATGCGCGCAAACTGCGCCAGCTGGCCGGCCGGCTCGACGAATTGTTCGGCGGCGTGCCGACCCTGACCCGCAAGGGCGAGACCATCAATATTTTCGGGCCCGCCTCGCTGTTCAAGGCCGTCACCGATGCCGGCCGCAAGGGCGTGAGCCTGCAGCGCTATAAAGGCCTCGGCGAAATGAATGCCGAACAGCTCTGGGAAACCACGCTCGACCCCAATGCCCGCACCCTGCTCCGGGTCGAAATTGACCAGACGGACGAAGCCGACCAGATTTTTACTGCCCTCATGGGCGATCTCGTCGAACCGCGCCGCGACTTCATCCAGGACAATGCCCTGAATGTGAGCAATCTGGACGTGTAGGTGATGCTCATGTAGCGCAACCTTCGGGAGTCTTGTCCTGGCTTGCCTCCCTCACAATTGTCCCTAACGTACGAGAGCATTACTTGGGGGCAATCATGATCGATCGCACGGCCATTGTTGGCTTGGTATTCCTAGTCGCTGGTTTGGCGGGTAGGGCCACTGGCATGGAATTCATGCAACATCCAAACGCTAGCAGCATGCCGGCGGTGACCGCCATTCTGGCAACTGGAGAGATCGAAGAAGGCGATGTGGAGCGTCTGTTCGAATTCCTATCGCAAGCAGAGATCCGAAGTAACATCGCCATCTACCTCGCCAGCCCCGGCGGTTCGCTCTACGAGGGCATGCGATTGGGCACGGTCTTCAAAGAGAGGCGAATTAAGACAGTCGTCGAGGGTGATCAGGTCTGTGCAAGCGCCTGCGCCTTGGCGTTTCTCGGTGGTCGTGACAAGGAGGGCCGCCCTTGGCGCTCTAGTTCATCCAACAGTCTCCTGGGATTTCACGCTTTCTCATGGGCCGGTACGACACCTGCGGATGCGGACACAACGCAAATGGTGGTGTCAGATGTTCTGGCGTACGGACAATTGGTCGACGCTCCACTTGAGCTTCTTATCCTAAATTTTTCAACGCCTTCCCACACGATGTATTGGCTGAACCAAGATGAGATATGTTCCCTGGGCATCAAGCTCTGGGACGTGCTTGGTGACCGCTTCATCTGCTGATCACTCTTGGATGCGCCGCGCCGAAACCAACCAGATTGTGCTTACCAAAGCAGGCACATGGGCGTGCCTTCTTGTCGGCGCGAGTCTGTTCGTCCACATGCATCAATGCGTTCGAATTGCCGGCCTGTTGGGAGGCGGAGTGAGCGCCTAACTAGACAGGCGACGCCAACCTTGGAGGCGGAGTTACGGTGAGACACACATGAAAAAGATCGGTTTTCTGTCCTTTGGCCACTGGAGCCCATCGCCCAATTCCGGCACGCGGTCGGCCGGGGATGCGCTGTTGCAGTCGATCGATCTGGCGGTGGCGGCGGAAGAGCTGGGTGCCGATGGCGCGTACTTCCGCGTGCATCACTTTGCCCGCCAATTGGCCTCGCCCTTTCCGCTGCTGGCGGCGGCCGGGGCGAAAACCACGAAAATCGAGCTCGGCACGGCCGTGATCGACATGCGCTATGAAAACCCGCTCTATATGGTCGAGGATGCAGGGGCTGCCGATCTGATTGCCGGTGGGCGGCTGCAACTGGGCATCAGCCGCGGATCGCCCGAACAGGTCATCGATGGCTGGCGCTATTTCGGCTATGAGCCGGCCGAGGGCCAGACCGACGCGGACATGGCCCGGATCAATGCCGAAATATTCCTCAAGGCTCTGGCCGGGCAGGGTTTCGCCCAGCCCAATCCGCAGCCCATGTTCCCCAATCCGCCGGGCCTGTTGCGGCTCGAACCGCATTCGCCGGGCCTGCGTGAGCGCATCTGGTGGGGCGCCGCCAGCGACGCAACCGCTGTTTGGGCGGCAAAGATGGGGATGAACCTGCAATCCTCGACGCTCAAATTCGACGAGAGCGGCAAGCCCTTTCACATCCAGCAGGCCGAACAGATCCGCGCCTATCGGGCCGCCTGGGCGGAAGCCGGTCACCCCGGTACGCCGCGCGTTTCCGTCAGCCGTTCGATCTTTGCGCTCGTCAACGATCAGGACCGCATGTACTTCGGCTCCGGGCGTCCAGAGGAAGACCAGTTCGGCTATATCGAGCCGGAAAAGCGCGCCGTCTTCGGCCGCGGCTATACCGCCGAGCCGGACAAGCTGATCGAGGAGCTCAAGCGCGACGAGGCCATTGCCGAAGCCGATACGCTGCTGCTGACGGTGCCCAACCAGCTCGGCGTCGACTATAACGCTCATGTGATCGAAGCCATTCTGACCCATGTCGCGCCGGGCCTGGGCTGGCGTTAAGGCAGGCTGAAGCGGGATCCGGCGCAGCCATTGGCCTGCCAATAGCGGGAGACATCGGTGAACTGGCCGAAGGCGGCCTGTTCAATGCGCGCCGCAAAGGCCATGGCCCGGCATTCGTCGGGACCGGCAACCACATGCACAAGTTCGTGCAGAATGGTCAGCACGCGCAGGCCATCGGTGCCGGCGCTGGAAAATTGCGGGCAGAGCACCAGGCTGATGCTGCCATTGTCCGGCGGCATGCGGACAAAGGCCGCAAACCGGCCGCATTCGCCATTGGCCGTGGTCTGGTTGACGACGGCCAGAAGCACGGTGCCACCCCAATGGTTCGAGGCGAAGCGGCGCAGGGTCAAGGCGTCGCGATAGGCCGAAAGATCCACCCCGCTCTCGGGCTGGGCCAGGCTGGGGCGCGCGCGCTCGAACGCCGCGATGGCGCCGTCAAAGGCGTCGGTCACCGCATCGGCCCGAACCTGCGCAGTCAGCAGAAGGCCAATGATGGCAAGGGCGAGGCGTCTTCTCATCCGGCCCTTGTGCCTTTCGGCGCTGCACTCCGCAAGCGCTTTGCCGGACGGGGGCAATCCGGGGGTTGTGGCCCGGGCGACACACAGGCGCCCAGACCGTCCGGACCCACATAAACCGGCCACATTTGCCGCACAGAACCGTCTCATCCGGACGCGCGGCAGATGGTGGGAGCGGCAGACCGCTCAAGGCGCCCGTCGAGCCGGACTTTAACCTCTCGCTTACCTTTTGTTTCCCTCATGGAGAGAACAGAGTAGAAGCGGTGTGACACCCCAAAGCCCAGGACCATTCGATGGACTTCCGCATTTCGGCCGATGATCGTGTTGGTGCCCCCAATGCCAAGCAGGGCAAGGCACAACCGAAAGCGGCGCGCGGCCAGCGCGTCGAGCCCAGCATGGGCCGCTCGGTCGGCGTCTTTGTCGATGACGAGCGCTCCGGCGGCGCCCCGGGCAATGGCGGTGGCGGTCGCGGCGGCAAGCCACCCAAGCCGCCGCGTTCGGAAAAGCCGCGTCGCGGCAAGGCCGTGGCGGCCAAGCCGAAAAAGCGCCGGTCGCGCTCCGGCGGCTTTCTCATGGGCCTGCTCTGGTGGGGCTTTGTCGCCTGTCTCTGGGGCGGCCTGGCCGTCATCGGCATCATCGTCTATTACGGCGCCCAACTGCCCTCGTCCAATACCTGGGCCATTCCCGAACGCCCGCCCAATATCCGCATCCTGGCCGCCGATGGCAGCCTGATTTCCAATCGCGGCCAGACCGGCGGCGAGGCCATCACCTTCCGTGAACTGCCCTATTACGTCCCGGCGGCCTTCATCGCTTCGGAAGACCGGCGCTTCATGAGCCATTTCGGTGTCGACCCGCTGGGTCTGATTTCGGTGGCAGTCGAATCGGTACAGGCGCGCGATATCACCCGCGGCGCTTCCACCATCACCCAGCAGGTCGCCAAGAACCTGTTCCTGACGCCCGACCAGACTCTGGGCCGCAAGGTGCAGGAAGCCATCCTTGCCATCTGGCTTGAGCAGAATTTCACCAAGGAAGAAATTCTCGAACTCTACATGAACCGCGTCTATTTCGGCGCCGGTGCCACCGGCATCGAGGCAGCGGCTCAGACCTATTTCGGGGTTTCGGCGCGCAATCTGTCGCTGGGCCAGGCGGCCATGCTGGTGGGCATCCTGCCCGCGCCTTCCGCCTATAATCCCAAGACCAATCCGCAGGTCGCCATCGAGCGTCAGCGCCTGGTGCTCAATGCCATGGCGCGCGAGGGCTATATCACCGAGGCCGAGGCCTCGGCCGCGCGCATCGATCCCGATGAGACCGTACGTACCCGCGTTGCCGGGTCGGAATCCTATGTGGCCGACTGGGTCGAAAGCCTGATGACCGCCTATATCGGCGACATTGAAAAGGACGTGGTGGTCCAGACCACCATCGACTACCGCATGCAGAAGGATGCCGAGTTCATCGTCAAGGAAGCGGTGGCCAATGAGGGGCCGAACCGCGGCTTCACCCAGGGTGCCCTGGTGGCCATGGACGTGGACGGCACCATCCGCGCCATGGTGGGCGGCGTCGACTACCAGCAGAGCCAGTACAACCGCGCCGTCACCGCCAAGCGCCAGCCCGGCTCGACCTTCAAGCCCTTTGTCTATCTCGCTGCCATGGAAAAGGGCTATACGCCCGACACTTTGGCCGAGGATGCCCAGTTCGACTATAACGGCTGGAGCCCGCGCAATGCCTCGGGCAAATATGCCGGAACGGTCACCCTGCGCCAGGGCCTGGCCTATTCGCTCAATACCATTGCGGCGCGCCTTGCCATCGATGTGACGCCCGAAAAGGTGATCGAGGTGGCCATGCGCATGGGCATTTCCTCCAATCTCACCCCGGTCCCCTCGATTGCCCTGGGCACGCAGGAGGTGAACCTGCTCGAGTTGACCAGCGCCTATACCCCCTTCGCCAATGGCGGCAATGGCGTCATCCCCAATGTCATCACCAAGATCGAGGATGTCGACGGCAAGCTGCTCTTCGAATCCTCGACCGCCGGTCCGGGCCGGGTGATCGACCCCAATGTGCTGGCCGAAATGAACGACATGCTGGAAACCGCCGTGGAAGTGGGCACCGGCAAGGGCGCCAATCTCGGCGGCTGGGAATTTGCCGGAAAGACCGGCACGTCCCAGGAATCGCGCGATGCCCTGTTTGTCGGCTATACCTCCGCCATGGTCACCGGCGTGTGGCTGGGCAATGACGACAACAAGGGCACCAAGCTCTCCGGCGGCAATGTCCCGGCCCAGATCTGGTCCGACTTCATGACCAAAGCGCATCAGGGCAAGAGCCCGGCCAATATTCCGGGCGGGTCCTATGCCGGCCAATTGATCGCCCAGCAGATGATCGATCCCAATACCGGCCAACCCGTCATCGACCCCGCCACCGGCCAGCCGGCGGTACAATATGTCGACGGGGGCACCGGCCAGCCCGTGCAGACCATGACCGACCCGGCAACGGGGCAGGTCTATGCCATTGATCCGGCTACTGGCCAGCCCAGCCAGACGCTGCAGCCCTATCAGGCTCAGTCGAGCAATCCGCCGATCCAGACCGGAACCATGGTCGATCCCGCGACCGGCCTGCCGATCGATGCCTCGGGCCAGGTGGTGCAATATGATGCCAATCAGGCGCCGATCGATCCGGAAACCGGCCTGCCCATGGTGCTGGTCGTTGATCCGGCCACCGGCGAGCAGGTCTGGGTGCCCAGCGCTCCGGCGCAGCAGCAGACCACGACGTTTGCGCCGCCGGCCGATTTCAGCCAGCAGCAGCCGGTCTATCAGGAACCGCAGTCCCAGCGCACGCTGATGGACCTGATCTTCGGCAATTAAGGGCGCTCATCCCCCTCATCCGTGAGGGGCGAGTGGGCGATGAAGCCGCAGGAAAGGTTCAGAGGCGAAACGCCCAGCACCGTTGAGCAAAAGAATAGCCCCCGGATCATTCCGGGGGCTTTTGCTTGCGCAGATGTGTTCGGCTGGTTTTGCGGCTACAGCACCACGATCGGCGCGCCATTGGGCACGCGGTCATGCAGGTCGATGATGTCGTGGAACAATAGGCGCACGCAGCCGCTGGACACGGCCTTGCCGATCGAGGCGACATCCATGGTGCCATGCACGCGATAGAGCGTGTCGCGATTGCCCTGATGGATGTAGAGCGCGCGGGCGCCCAGGGCGTTGAGCAGGCCCGGCGGCTGGCCACGGCGGTAGATTTCCAGTTCCGGCTGCCGCTCGATCATCTCGGCGGGCGGCGTCCAGACCGGCCATTTGCGCTTATAGGCGATATGGCCCTTGCCGCTCCATTCAAACCCGGCGCGGCCCAGGCCCACGCCATAGCGCATGGCCCGTCCATTGGGCATGGTCCAGTAGAGGAAGTAATTGGCGGTATCGACCACCACCGTGCCCTCCGGCTGGCCGGTGACATTGTCCACTTCCTGGCGCCAGAACATGGGCGGCATCATCGAAATGTCGGCGGCCGGCACAAAATAATCTTCGTTGGGCAGGGCCGCGTATTGCGCCAACACGTCCGGCGGCACGGCATTGCGTACCGGCTCGGCGGGGTTGGTGATCGGGGTGGTGCCGGTGGTCGTGCATCCGGCAAGGGCGAGGGCGCCCATGCTGGCGAGGCCCGCCAGCAGGGCGCGGCGCGACAGGGTCGCGGCAGCGATATGAGACATGATGATCCTTCGGCCCCGTCGGGGCGCTGAGCAAAGAGGGTGGAGGCGTGCTCAGGCTGCCTTGGGTGGCCGCAGGGGTGTGCGGGCAGGCCAATGGGGATCGGCTGCGGGCTCGTGCCCATAGACCGGCCGGCATTCCGGCGCCGGGGGCAATTGCGGTGCGCTGACGCCAATGGCGTGATGCGGGCCGCAGGGCATGACGATCCCCGAGCCCAGGTCGATATTGCCGCGCTGCACCTGCACCACAACCGGTATGGCGACATTGTTTTCGTCGACATGGTTCAGCACCACGATCGGCGTCGACACATAGCGATGCGCATGCGCCAGACTGGTCCCGGCGAGGGACGCAAAGGCGAAAAGGATCGCAATGAGGGGCAGGAGGCGACGCATGCCAATCTGTTAGGACAGCAAATGCGGCAGCAAAGCGGCAGGCCTGGACTTCATCCCGCCGAACCGGGCTTCTGCCAGCTCATCAGCTCGCGACCGTGTGCTTTCAGCCACGCCCGGCCGCGTTCCATATCCGGCAAGGTCCGGCGCACCACTGCCCAGAAGGCATCGGAATGGTTCATCTCGATGAGATGGGCCACTTCATGGGCGGCCACATAATCCAGTACATGCGCAGGCGCCAGGATCAACCGCCAATTGTAGTTGATGGTGCCTGTGCTCGAACAGGACCCCCAGCGGCTCGACTGGCTGCGCAGCCGCACCTGGCGCACGCTGACCCCGAGGCGCGTCGCGTGGTGGATGCTGCGCTGTTCGAGATCGGCCTGGGCTTGGCTCGTGAGCCAGTCATAGAGGCGCCGCTGCTGATGTTCGGGCGCGCCCGGCACCGCGATGAACGGGCCGTTCTCATCGTCACCCGTCTCCACCCGTCCGCGCACGCGCCCGGTGGCGCGGACCCGATGCGGAACGCCGCGCAGCGGGACAATGCCGTCGACCGCCAGGTGTTGGGCGCGACTGGCGCGCGGCAATCGCGCCGCCAGCCAGTGTCTGTGCTTGTGAAGAAACGCCTCCGCATCGCTCCAGCGCGCCTGGCTGGGCAAGGTCAGCAGGGGCCCGGTGGCGGGCAGCGACAGGCGGAGCGAGCGGGCCCGGGCGCTGACCTTGACGCGGATGTCCACCTCCACGCCATCGAGCTCGATGCGCGTGGACTTGGGGATCGGGGCCGGGCGCTGGCGCAGGAAGGAAAGCATGGAAAGCCGGTCAGAATCGATGGATCGAGTGTAGCCGATCCTGGCTGGCCTGTGATGTCACAGCAGTTCACCCGCGCGGCGTCGCGAGCCGGGTCAATTGCGCACCATCGGCGCCGAAGTTGGCTGGGTCCAGCCAGCGTTCGTATTCGGCCCGCAGGTCCGGCCATTCCGTGTCCAGGATCGAGAACCAGGCGGTGTCCCGGTTTTCGCCCTTGATGATCATGTCCTGGCGGAACACGCCCTCGAAGCGAAAGCCGAACCGGGTCGCGGCGGCTTTGGAGGGTTCATTGCGATTGTTGCATTTCCATTCGAAGCGCCGATAGCCAAGATCCTCGAACGCATGACGGGCGAACAGGAACAGGGCTTCCGTCGCCAGCCGCGACCGCGCCATGGGCAGGCCCCAATAGACCCCGCCGATCTCGATCGAACCATGCTCGGGGCGGATGCGCATCCAGCCCTGCTGGCCCAGGGCCTTGCCGCTGGCCTTGTCGATGATGGCCACATAACGGTCCGGCCCGGCATTGGTCTCGGCGATTCGCTGTTCCATGGCAGCGAGGCTGGATGGTGCCTCGCTTAACAACCAGCGATAGCGCTCGGCGCCACCTGCCATGGTGGATACGGCGAAAAGATCGGCGGCGTGGCGCCTGTCCAGGGGTTCGAGACGCACATAGCGTCCTTCGAGCACGACGCGGTCCGGGGCGGCGCGGGCAGGTTCTGGTGTCATCGTTCACTCGCAAGGATTGCAGCGAGGCCTTCTCGGTAAGTGGGGTAGAGCAGGTCCAGTCCCACGGCTCGCTTGATGGCGGCGTTGGACACGCGCTTGTTGTCCGAATAGAAACTGCGCTGCATCGGGGTAAAATCGGCCTGCTCGAAGGCAATGGCGGGCGGCGGTTCGGTGCCGATGAGGCCGGCAGCGTGGCTGACGACGTCCTGCGGGGGCGCCGGCTCGTCATCGGCGAGATTAAAGATGCCGGCCAGCTTCTGCTCCGCCGCAAGGCCGGTCACCCGCCCGATATCGTCGACATGGATGCGGTTGAACACCTGGCCGGGCTTGATCACCCGCCGCGCCGTGCCATCGGCCAGCTTGTCGAATGCGGAGCGGCCCGGGCCATAGATGCCGGCGAGGCGCAGGATCAGCAGCGGCACGCCGCGCGCCCTGGCATAGTCCTGCCATTCGGCCTCGGCCCTGACCCGCTGGCGCGAGCGCTCATTGCGCGGCTCGAGCGGCGCGGATTCGTCAATCCAGCCGCCATCGTGATCGCCATAGACCCCGACGGTCGAATAATAGCAGAGCCATTCGAGGTCCGGATTGGCATCGAGGTCCGGTCTGTGGTGCCGCAAGGCCGGGTCGCCGGATGCGTCGGGGGCGATCGAGGCCACCACATGGGAAAGCCCGTTCCTCAAGGCCGCGCCGACCGCTTCCGCCGGTGCGGCGCCATCGAAATGGAGCATGGGCACATCGCCCTCCAGCGTTGACGTGCCCCGCGTGGTGCCGGTGACATGAGGACGCGGTGTGCGGCCCGAGAGAAACTGCGCGCTGGCCTTTGCCGAATAGCCCAGCCCGAAGAAAAGGATGCGCATGCTCAGAAATCGAGATCGGCATAGCCCTTGGACGGGGGCATGGCGACCACCCGGTCATTGAGCAGTGTGCGGAAAGCCGGGCGCGACTTGAGGCGCGAATACCAGTCGCGCACCTCATTGGCCTTGGCCCAATCGAGATCGCCCATATAGTCGAGCGTCGACAAATGCGCGGCCAGGGCAAAATCAGCCAGGCTCATCTCGTCTCCGCCTAGCCAGTTGCGGCTGGCCAGGAGCCAGTTGAAATAGAGCATGTGTTCGGTGAGGTTGGTCTTGGCCGCGCGCAGCACCGAGGGCTCGGGGGTCGCGCCGCGCTGGTCGCGCTTGGCGATCTTTTCCTCGATGAGATAGCGCGTGACCTCGTCATTGAGCTTGAACAGCACCCACTCGACCAGGCGCCACATCTCGGCGCGGGCGTGGGGATCGCCCGGCATCAGGCTGCCGCCGTCGGCCGGGACATAAAAATCCTCGACGGCATGGATGACTGCGAGGATGCCGATGGCGGGCGTTTCGCTTTCGCCAAACAGAATGGGCAGCGTCGCCGCAGGATTGAGCTCCAGCAACTGCTCGTCCCGCAGCCAGGGGCGCATTTCCTCGAGATCCAGCGGCACACCATATTCGGCGCAGATCAGCCGGATGAGGCGGGAGGATGGATCGAGAGGGTAGTGCACGAGGCTCGGCATGGGACGCCCTAATTGCTTGGTGGCCATCCCGCCGTCCCCGCCTTGGCGCCTGTTGCGAACAGGACTAAGAGGTTTGGCAAAATCAGGCCCGAAAACGAGTTAGGGGATCACATGAACGGCGATCAAGGTCTTTTTGTGCCGCTGGTGCTGGGAATTCTCGAAGGGCTTACTGAATTCCTTCCGGTCAGTTCCACCGGGCACCTGCTGCTTGCGGGACATTTCTTCGGCCTCAGCCAGCCGGCGACCTTCATCGTTCTCATCCAGCTCGGCGCTATTCTGGCCGTGGTCACGGTCTATTTCGCCAAACTGGGCATGCTGATCCGCGATGCCCTGACCGGCAAGGCCTATGCCTGGCACTTTGCCCTGGCGGTCATCCTGGCCTGCCTGCCTGCAGTGGTGGTGGGGGTGCTGGCCCGCGAATACATCCAGCAGGTGCTCTATGAGACGCCGCTGGTGATCTGCATTTCGCTGCTGGTCGGTGGCGTGGTTTTGCTGCTCGTCGACGCCATGCCCAAGAAGGTTCTTTATGACGACATCTACCGGTTCCCCTGGCACCTGGCGCTGATCGTCGGCCTGTTCCAGATGCTGAGCCTGGTGCCGGGCGTGTCGCGCTCGGGCTCGACCGTGGTGGGCGCCATGCTGTTCGGGGCGTCCAAGCGCGCGGCGGCCGAGTTCACCTTCTTCATCGCCCTGCCGATCATGGTCGGCGCCTTTGGCTATGACCTCTACAAGAGCCGCGAGCTGATCGACCTGAGCCTGGGGCTCAACATCGCCATCGGCTTTGCCGCCTCATTCGTCGTGGGGGCGCTCGTGGTCAAGTATCTGCTTGATTTCGTCACGCGGCACGGCTTCGCGCCCTTCGCCTGGTGGCGCATTCTGGTCGGCGGTGCTGGCCTCGTGGCGATCCTGGCCTTCGGCTTTTAGGTGCCCGGCTCCTTGCCGCGATAGGTGGCGGGAATAGAGAAGAAGGAGCGCGGAATTTCCACGCCCTTCTGCACGTCATAGAGCGAGAAGGTCAGTTCGGCGCCCGATGGCTCGACCAGCGTCCACTGGGCCAGATCCTTGGTCTCGGTATCGAAGATCAGCGAGACCTGCACGGTGCCGGCCACGGTTTCGTCGATGACGGTGACGCTGATATAGCCGTCGCTCAGGGTGACATCGACGACATTGGCATTGAGCAGATTGATCTGGCTGCCCAGGAACTGGCGCAGCGGGATCGAATCCTGCGGATAGGCGTAATAGGTCTCTTCGCGACGATCGAGCACGTAGAACCCATTGCCGATCGAGACGATTTCCTCGCGGCTGGGCGGGGCATAGCGGAAGGCGATCTTGTCGGGGCGCTGCAGGAAGAAGGTCCCCTCGGTGCGTCCGCCATTGGTGTCGATCTGCAGGAACCGCCCGACCATGGTCGAGATGGCCGAATTATGCACGTTGATCTCGTTGATGAGCTGCTGTTCTTCGGCACTGAGGGCGCGGCCCTGCCCGAGGGCGGGCACGAAGGTGGACAGGCCAGCAGCAATACCGAGCAACAGGGCTTGACGTCGAATCATCGTCAGGTGTTCCTTGCGAAAGGGTGGTTCAACTCTACTCTAGTGAGCAATTGCGGCAACAGCTGGAAAGTTCCATTCTCACCGCGGCTCGTCCTTCGCCCGCGCCTTCCTGCCACGCGCAATTTCAGTGTCGAGAGCCTCGAGCCGCACGGGCCAGAACACGCGGAACCGCTCCAGCCAGTCGTCAATGCCCCTGAGCGGGCTGGTATCGAGCCGATAGATGCGGCGCGTGCCTTCCGGGCGCACCTGGGCAAAGCCATTGTCGCGCAACACCTTGAGGTGCTGGCTGACCCCGGCCTGTGAAATGCCGAATTCTGCTCCGATGACCGCGACTACATCACCGGAGGCCAGCTCGCGCTCGCTCAAAAGTTCGAGAATGCGGCGGCGCACAGGGTCGCCGAGGACGTCGAAGGCGTGCATCAGCTCTCCTGTGGCGGTTCGCCCGAATAGAAGCGCCGCGTGGCTTCGGCGGCTCGCCGGGCCTGCTCGGGCTCGTCGCCGCCATCGATGGAGGCGCGGCCCCAATCGGCGCTGGCCGCCCGCACCAGTTCCTTGGCTTCCTCTGACGTCTCCCAGCCATTGAGCCCCTCGGCCCGGACGTCGTCTTCCGGACGTTTCAGATGTTCGGCCAACCCCAGCAGCCCCAGTTCCCAGCCGACCCCGCCGGCGCCGGCGCCATACTGGTCCCAATGCGGATTGGGATGCGGGGCGATGTGATGGACGGCAAGCCGCGTCTCGTCACCTTTGGGTTCGAGGTAAACCTCGATCCAGCTCACATGGCCCATGAATTCCCAGGTGCCGGCGAAATAGCGCGGCGCTTCGCATGCCGTGATCGTGCCCGAGGCATTGCCTTCAACGGCGTATCGACCACCCAGCGCGAGGTCGCCCGAGACGGGCGCGAACCAGCGCTTGATGCGCTCGGGCCGGGTGACCGCCTCCCACAGATCGGCAATATCGGTGTTGTAGGTTCGCGAGGCGATGACGGCCTTGGCAGACTGGCCGTCCTTTTCCACATTGCGCACCTCGCGCTGCGTTGCGCCGAGATGGTCTGCGATATCGAAAGCCATGGCTCACTCCTTATTTCGTATTTCACTTATATAAGGAGTGGCTGATATTGTAAAGGCGCCGGAATCGTCACCGCCCGGCGTTGTAAACGGGGGTCGCCGCTTGCGCGGGAATGACACGGGGGTAGGGCAGGCCAGCCTGGTAAAAGGCCCCCCCTTGCGGCGGGGCCAATACGTGTTCAGCCCTGAAAGCGATCAGTAGCCGTCGGCATTGTTGCCGACCAGGATTTCACGCTTGCCGGCATGATTGGCCGGGCTGATGACGCCTTCCTGCTCCATGCGCTCGATGAGGGTCGCAGCCTTGTTGTAGCCGATGCCCAGACGCCGCTGCACATAGGAGGTCGAGGCCTTTTTGTCGGTGAGCACGATGTGGACGGCCTTGTCGTAGAGCTCGTCGCCCGAACCGCTGCCGCTGCCATAACTGCCGGCTTCGTCGCCGCCGAACTCACCGCCCTCTTCGTCTTCCTCGGTGATGTTGTCGAGATAGTCGGGCGTGCCCTGGCTCTTGAGGTGATTGACCACCGCCTCGACTTCACTGTCGGCCACGAAGGCGCCGTGCAGGCGCTTGGTGCGGCCGCCCGAGGCCATGTAGAGCATGTCGCCATTGCCCAGGAGCTGTTCGGCACCCTGCTCGCCCAGAATGGTGCGCGAGTCGATCTTGGAGGTCACCATGAACGAGATGCGCGTGGGGAAATTGGCCTTGATGGTGCCGGTGATGACGTCCACGGACGGGCGCTGGGTCGCGGTGACCATGTGGATGCCGGCAGCGCGGGCCATCTGCGCCAGGCGCTGGATGGCGCCTTCGATATCCTTGCCGGCCACCATCATCAGGTCGGCCATTTCGTCGACGATGATGACGATATAGGGCAAGGGTTCGAGATCGAACTCTTCGCTTTCAAAGATCGCCTCGCCGGTCTCGCGGTCGAAACCGGTCTGCACGGTGCGGGTGATGCTCTTGCCGTCTTTCTTGGCCTCGGTAACGCGCTGATTGAAGCCGTCGATGTTGCGCACACCGATCTTGCTCATCTTGCGATAGCGATCTTCCATCTCGCGCACCGCCCATTTGAGCGCCACAACCGCCTTGTGCGGATCGGTCACGACCGGCGTCAGCAGATGCGGGATGCCGTCATAGATCGAGAGTTCGAGCATTTTCGGATCGATCATGATCATGCGGCACTGCTCGGGCGTCATCTGGTAGAGCAGCGACAGGATGAAGGTGTTGATGCCCACCGACTTGCCCGAGCCGGTGGTGCCGGCGATGAGCAGGTGGGGCATACGCGCCAGGTCCGCGATCACCGGCTCGCCGCCAATGGTCTTGCCCAGGCAAATGGGGAGCTTGCCCTTCATCTTCTCGAAATCGGAAGAGGCCAGCATCTCGCGGAAGAACACCGTTTCGCGATTGTGGTTGGGCAGTTCGATGCCGATGGCATTGCGGCCCGGCACCACGGCGACACGGGCAGAAATGGCGCTCATCGAGCGGGCAATATCATCGGCCAGCGAAATCACCCGGCTCGACTTGATGCCCGGAGCCGGCTCAAGCTCGAACAGGGTCACGACCGGACCGGGGCGGACATTGATGATGTCGCCCTTGACGCCAAAATCGCCCAGAACTTCCTCGAGCCGCCGCGCCATTTCCTCGAGCCGCTCGGGGGCATGTTCCGGCGAGGGGCCTGTGCGCTTGGGCTCGGCCAAAAGGCTCAGCTCGGGCAGTTCGAACCCGGCGGGTTCGTCGAGGAACGAGCCCTGTGCTTCGCGGAAGACGCGCTGGCCCTGGGCCGGGCGCGGGGCGGGTGCCGAAACCGGCACCTGAGCGCGCGGGGCGGGCGCAGGCGCGCCATGATCGACCGGATGGAACCGCGAATCGCCACGACGGGTCTGATTGGGGACCGGCGCATCAGGCGCGAACGGGGCGTCGTCTGCCTCGATTTCCTCCGGGTAGTCTATGGCGGTGTCGTCATAGTCGCTGGCGGCACCGATGCGAGAAGCCGGGCGCGGCGCCATGCTCGGTTCGAAGGCAGGCTCGGCCGGGGCATGGATGCGCCGCTGCGGCACGGACATGCGCGGTTCATCGGCATAGTCATGGCCCGATGCCGACATGCTCGGCTCCTGGCCGGAAGCGGCAAAGTCCTGCTCTTCGGCGGCGCGGCGGGCGGCCTGTTCGGCGCGGGCCCGGCGGAAGGCGGTGCGGATCGAGTAGCCGGTGTGAACCAGGGCGCCCAGCACCACTTCGACGACCGGATTGGGTTCGGCCTCGTCGGCCTCATCGGTTGCCGATTTGCCGCGCTTTTCAGCCGCACGGGCGACCGGCACGGCCGTGCCCAGGCCCATGGCGATCCACAGCAGCGCCAGTGCCGGTGCGGCCAGGATGATGGCAAACAGCGTCGAGGTGATCGGCTGCGGGTCGGACCCGGCGATCATGCCGGCGAGATTGGTGAAACCCATGCCGGCCAGACCGCCAAGCCCGGTGGGCAGCGGCCAGCTTTCGGGCATGGCTATGAAGCTCATCATGCCGGCAAAGAGCACGGTGGTGCCGATCCAGGCGGCGGCGCGAATGCCCATCAGGGTGGGGCGGCGGCGCCGGATCATGGCCCAGCCCCAAAGGGCCAGCGGCACGATCATCACCAGGCTCGCAAGACCCAGAAACTGGAAGGCGACGTCGGCGATGACCGCGCCGGGATAGCCGAGCCAGTTGGCGGCAATCTTGTCGGTTGCGTAGGACAGGGACGGATCATCCACCGACCACGATGCCAGCGACACCAGCACAATCGTGGCCACGGCCAGAAGGATCACCCCTGCAAGACGCAACGGAATGCGTATGGCGATCGCCGGTGGCGGCGTCGGCACGGCCCGGGCACGGCCGGAGCTGGCCTTGGCGCGCGCTGGCACAGGGCGGATTTCGTCGAGTGTCGGAACGGGATGGCTGGGCATGGATACGCAAACTCGCTTGCAGGCCCAAAAGGAAGCGGGCCCGATGCCGCCATGCTAGGATGCTGTGGTTAATTGCATGCTAACCAAGCCAAACGGCCCCGGGGCAAACCACCGGGGCCGTCTGTACGTGCGTTGGACGAAGTGGCGGGGGCGGTGAAACCGGCCGCCGCTTCGGCTCAGTTGTAGGCGCGCTCGCCGTGGGTCGAGAGATCGAGACCGTCGCTTTCGGCCGATTCGGAGACCTTGGCGCCGCCGAACAGGGCCTTGACGATCAGCATGGCGATCAGTGCCACGACGCCGGACCACAGGATCGCCACGATGACGCTGGTGAGCTGGATCATGAACTGGCCGCCCATGTCATAGCCATCGAGCGGGTAGCCGCCGAAGGACGGATTGGCGACGATGGCAGTGCCCAGCGCGCCGACAATGCCGCCAACGCCATGGATACCGAACACATCGAGGCTGTCGTCATACTTGAGCAGCGGCTTGAGGTTGACCACGGCCCACAGGCACACAAAGCCGGCAATCGCGCCGAGGACGATGGCGCCGCCGACGCCGGAGAAGCCGGCGGCGGGGGTGATGGCAACCAGGCCGGCAACGGCACCAGAGACGGCACCCAGTGCAGAGGCGTGACCACGGGTGACTTTTTCACCCAGCGCCCAGGCCAGCGCGCCGGCGGCCGGAGCCAGGACCGTGTTGATCAGGGCCACAGCGGTGAGCGCATTGGCTTCCAGGTTCGATCCGGCATTGAAGCCGAACCAGCCGAACCACAGCAGGCCTGCACCGATATAGGTCAGCACCAGGTTATGGGGCGGAATGGGCTCCTTCATATAGCCCATGCGCGGCCCCAGGATCAGTGCGGCGACGAGCGCTGCAACACCGGAATTGATATGCACGACCGTGCCGCCGGCAAAGTCATAGGCGCCCATGCCGTAGAGCAGGCCGGCGCCGGACCACACCATGTGGGCCATGGGCACATAGGAGAAGGTGAACCAGATGGCCAGGAATGCCATCAGCGCCCCGAACTTCATGCGCTCGGCAATGCCGCCGACGATGAGGGTCGAGGTGATGCAGGCAAAGGTCAACTGGAAGACCACAAACACCATTTCGGGCAGTTCGAACCCGGCCGAGAAGGTGGCGGCCGTCGATTCGAGCGTCACGCCCGAGAGGAAGAACTTGGAGAAGTCACCGATGAATGCGGAAAGCCCGCCTTCGGTGGGGCCGGCAAAGGCCAGCGAATAGCCATAGGCCACCCAGAGGATGGCAATCATCGAAAAGCCGAGGAACACCTGGGTCAGCACCGACAGGATGTTCTTGGCGCGGACGAGGCCGCCATAGAACAGGGCCAGGCCCGGAATGGTCATGACGATGACCACCATGGTGGATACGAGCATCCAGGCCACGTCACCCTTGTCGACCACCGCGGCGGCTTCGGCGACGGCCTCGGCGGCCGGGGCGGCGGCATCCTGCGCAAAGGCGGGAAGCGCCATCAGAAGGGAGGCCGCGGCTGCACCCCCCAGGACATTGGACAGTTTCATCGGGAAAGTCTCCGGATTGGGGAAGCGGCTCACAGCGCGGATGCGCCGGTTTCGCCGGTGCGGATGCGGGTGACGGCCAGAAGGTCGAGAATGAAGATCTTGCCATCGCCGATACGGCCGGTCTGGGCGGCATCGCGGATGGCGGTGCTGACAGAATCGGCCAGGGCCTCGTCGACGGCGATTTCCAGCTTCAGCTTGGGCAGGAAGTGCACCGCATATTCGGTGCCGCGATAGATTTCGGAATGGCCTTTCTGCCGGCCATAGCCCTTCACTTCGGTAACGGTCATGCCGTGCACGTCGAGTGAATTGAGCGCCTGCCTGACCTCTTCGAGGCGGGACGGCTTGATGATGGCAACCACCAGTTTCATGTGACCCCCTTGGCGCCGGCATGGCGCGGTGTGGAATGCACAAAAGAGAGTCAAGTCGCGTGCCAAATGGGCGGCGCGATTTTTCTAGTTATATATCAGTGAGTTAAGGTGGTGGGGTGCAGAGGGTCGTAGAATTGTGCAGCGATTTGCACAATTGTTAGTCAATCTCGACCTGTTCCGCACAAAAATCAGGCAAAGCTTGCCGGGGGTGTGCAGTCCGCGCATTTGCGAGTGGGAAGCCTCTGTGGCGGGCCAAGAGGGGCGCGAACTGCACGCCGCCGGCAAGGCGGCAGGCGGTGGCCGGCTGTCGCCGGCCACCAGGGCGTTACTTGAACTCGGGATAGGCTTCGATACCGATCTCGGCCTTGTCGAGGCCCAGCTCTTCATCTTCGGCCGACGGGCGCAGGCCCATGACCGCCTTGAGGATGAACCAGACCACGAAGCTGACCACGAAGACGAACACGCCGACGATGACGATCGAGAGCAGCTGGCTGCCCAGATTGGCATCGGAATTGGTGAACACCACCGCGATCGTGCCCCAGATGCCGGCCAGCAGGTGAACCGGGATGGCGCCGACCACGTCGTCGATCTTGAGGCGGTCGAGCAGCGGCACCGAGAACACCACGATCAGCCCGCCAACGGCGCCGATCAATGTGGCTGTACCCAGGCCCGGCGTCAGCGGCTCGGCGGTTACCGAGACGAGGCCGGCCAGAGCGCCGTTGATCACGAAGGTCAGGTCGAACTTCTTGTAGATGATGCCGCTGAGGATCAGTGCGGCCAGGGCGCCGCCGACAGCGCCGGCATTGGTATTGGCCATGATGCGGCCAACATCGGCAACGTCACCCACCGAGCCCATGGCGAGCTGGGAAGCGCCGTTGAAGCCGAACCAGCCGAGCCACAGAATGAACATGCCCAGCGTGGCGAGCGGCATGGACGAACCCGGCATGGCATTGACTGTACCATCGGCATTGTACTTGCCCTTGCGGGCCCCGAGCAGGATGGCGCCGGCGAGAGCGGCCCAGCCGCCCACGGAGTGAACCACCGTCGAGCCGGCGAAGTCGAGGAAGCCGAACTGGCTGTCGAGGAAGCCGCCGCCCCACTTCCAGGAGGCCTGGATCGGGTAGATGAGGCCGGTCAGGACCACAACGAAGATCAGGAACGGCACCAGCTTGATGCGTTCGGCCAGCGTGCCCGAAACGATCGAGGCGGCGGTGGCGCAGAACATGACCTGGAAGAAGAAGTCCGAGCTGGTTGCGGCATAGGAGAAGTCATCGGCGGTGTCGGCGGTGATGCCGACGGCTTCGAGAATGGCAATGCCGAAGGCGCCGAGATAGCCGCCCGTTTCATCCGAGCCAATGGCCCAGTTGCCCAGCGGATACATGAGATTGTAGCCGATGAGATAGTACATGAAGCAGGCGATGCCGAAGAGCGAGATGTTCTTGAGCAGTTGCATGGAGGTGTTCTTGGTGCGCACCATGCCCGCTTCGACCATGGCAAAGCCGGCGGCCATGAAGAAGACGAGGATGCCGCCAAGCAGCATCAGCAGGGAATTGAGGATGAACACCACGTCGGCCGAAACGCCTTCGCTCACGGTCGCGGCGGCTTCAGCAGCCTCGGCCGGGGCCGCATCTTGCCCGAGGGCGGGCAGGGCGAGCAGAAGCGAAGCCAGTGCCACGCCGCCCGCGATCTTTAGGGGAGTCTTGTACCCTGTCATTGTTTTGTTTCTCCTGAAGTTCGGGTGGCGTCAGAGGGCCGACGCGCCGGTTTCACCGGTGCGGATGCGGGTGACGGCCAGAAGGTCGAGGACGAAAATCTTGCCATCGCCGATGCGGCCGGTCTGGGCGGCGTCGCGAATGGCGGCGCTCACCGAATCGGCCAGAGCGTCATCAACGGCGATTTCGACTTTGAGCTTGGGCAGGAAGTGCACCGCATATTCGGTGCCGCGATAGATTTCCGAGTGGCCCTTTTGACGGCCATAGCCCTTCACTTCGGTGACGGTCATGCCATGCACGTCGAGTGAGTTCAGCGCCTGGCGCACCTCCTCGAGCCGTGATGGTTTGATAATGGCAACCACTAGTTTCATTGCTTCCCCTTTCGTGCCTCTGCGGTGTTACGCGAGGAAAGGGACTCAACTATTGTGCCAAACTGTCCTTTGAATCTGTAAGCATCAGTAAAATAACAGCTTTTTTGGTTGAAGCCTCATTCGGGCAAGTGTGGCAGGATTGCGGCGACACCTTGTTATGATGAAAAAGCGGGCAAAATTGCAAAAATGCCTAGAAATGCACCACAAGCTGCGGCGCTTCGCACGCTTGCAACCTGGTTGGTGCGGGCAGAGAGTGCCAGCACAAGGAGTACCAAGATGACCAAAGCCTCCAGTTCCTATGATGTCGTGATTGTTGGCGGCGGTCCGGTCGGCATGACCATGGCGCTGGCGCTGGTGCGCTCGGCGCCTGGATTGAGGGTGGCCCTGGTCGACCGGCGGCCCCTCTCGGTGCCCCGCGATAACCGCGCTTCTGCCATTGCAGCAGGTGTGCGCCGGGTTTTCGAGGCGCTCGACGTGTGGCCCCAGATGGACGCAGGGGCCCAGCCTATCCTCGCCATGAACATTACCGATTCAGGGCATGGCGACATGGCGCGGCCGCTGTTCCTGCGGTTCGATGGCGAAGTCGCGCCCGGCGAGCCTTTCGCCCATATGGTCCCGAACCAGGCCAGCGCTGCCGCGCTGCTGGCCGCGATAGAGGGCGCTATTGATGTCATAGCTCCGGCCGAGATAACGGCCTGGTCGGGCGAGGGCGCCTTTTCTCGCCTCGACCTTGCTGACGGGCGGCAGGTGACGGCGCCTCTGGTCATCGCGGCGGATGGCGCCATGTCGGCCCTGCGCGGCTGGGCCGGTATCGGCACAATCGGCCATGACTATCGGCAGACCGGTCTGGTCGCCACCATCGCCCACGAATTGCCCCATGATGGCGTGGCCTACGAACATTTCCGCCCCTCCGGGCCCTTTGCCAGCCTGCCACTGCCCGGCAATCGCTCGTCGCTGGTCTGGACCGAGAGCAACGAGGATGCAAAACGCCTTCTATCCCTGCCGGCCGAGGCGCAGGTGGAGGCCATTGAAGAGGCGATGGGGTCGGTGCTGGGCGGCGTGACGCTCGAGGACAAGCTGGCCGGCTTCCCGCTGCGGCTGCAACTGGCCAGGAGTTTTGTCGGGCCGCGCCTGGCCCTGATCGGCGACGCCGCCCATGTCGTGCACCCGATTGCCGGGCAGGGGCTCAATCTCGGGCTCAAGGACGTGGCAGCGCTTGCCGAAGTCATTGTCGAGGCCATGCGATTGGGTCTCGATCATGGCAGTGTCGATGTCATCGAACGCTACCAGGCCTGGCGGCGGCTCGACACGGCCGCGATGGCCATGGTGACCGACACCATGAATCGCCTGTTCTCCAACGACATTGCCCCGGTGCGAGCCCTGCGCGATTTTGGCCTCGGCCTGGTCGACCGGGCCGGGCCGGTGAAGTCTGCCCTGATCCGCGCCGCCTCCGGCGTCGGCGGCGGTGCCCCTCGGCTCCTGAGCGGCCTGCCTATCTGAGCGCCCTTTGCTGGATGAATGCGTTTCGACCATGAACGCCCTAACTGTGGCGGTGCAATTCTTCGGGGTCGAGATTGCGGGCCTCTTCGAGGCTGAGCAGCGGCACGCCGCGCAGGATGGGGAAGGCGAGGCGCGCGGCGACCGAGATCAGTTCGGTCTTGTCGGCCGAAAGCATCAGCCGCGTCTTGGTCAGCGGGCAGACCAGCATTTCGAGCGCGCGGGGATCGACAACATGCCGGCTATCGGGCGCGGTCTCCGCCATCAGTTGAGAGGCGCGGCCCCGTCCGAGCCGCCTCGCGCCATCTCATATTCGGTCATGGCAATCAGCGTCTCGGCGCGCGCTTCAAGGGTTGGCGCCTCAAGCAGGACCTGTTTTTCCGCCGCGCCATAGGGCGAGACCATGCAGCAGAAATTGACGAGGTCGGCCGTTCCGGTGGATTCGATCTCTTCCCAGTTGAGCTCGATATTGGCGTATTCGGCATAGTCACGCATCATCTTGACGAAGCGCGGGCGGTCCACCCGGTCTTCTCCGAAGTCACGCGTGAAGTCGCTGGAAAATTCCTCGGCGCTGATGGCGCATTGCCGATAGGCGGTCATCACCGTCAATTCGTGCACGATGCGAAACCGCGTCACCCCTTCGAGGATGATGAAATAGCGGCCATCCCCGCTTTCCTCGAAATGCGTCAGGCGCCCAAGACATCCGATCCGCTGTAGCGGCGCCCGTCCCTTGGGACTTTCCTCGCTCGTGTCCTCGGGCTGGATCAACCCGATCAGCCGGTCGCCGCGCAGGGCCGCGTCCACCATTTCGACATAGCGCGGCTCGAAAACATTGAGCGGGCGATGCGAAAAGGGCAGCAGCAATGCGCCGCTCAGCGGAAACACGGGGACCGACTTGGGCAGATCAGCGGGACTGGCAGGACGCTTTGGCATGACGCTGGCTCAGGCGAACAGGGCGGCCGACAGCAGGCGCCGGCCCTTGAGTGTTGCCGGATCCTTGGGCCCCCAGGCCTCGAAGAATTCGAGCAGCTTCTTGCGGGCGGCATCCTCGTTCCAGTCCCGATCCTTCTTGAAGATGGTGACCAGTTCCTGCGCCGCCTCAAGGTGCTGCCCGGCAGCGTTGTACACCAGAGCCAGGTCGAACCGGGCCTGATGATCGTCCGGATTGGCGGCAAGCGCTGCTTGCAGCGTTGCGGCCTCCGAGAGGTCAGCCGCCTCATCCTGGAGCTTTATGGCATTGGCGACGGCAAGGTAGGCCTCGTCCGAGCGCTTGTCTTCGGGCACCATGTCGAGCGTGACCCGGGCCTGCTCGGTTTCGCCGGCCGAAAGATAAATGGAGGCGAGCCCCGTCAGGGCTTCGACATTGTCCGGGGCGTGCTGCAGCACCATGCCGAAAATCTGTGCCGCCTGGCCCAGATCGCCGGCATCGCGGGCCTGCCCGGCAACCTTGAGCGCCTCGGCGATCTGGCTTTCGAGCGTTTCGCCCTCGGCGCCTTCACCAGCCGGGGCACCGGCGATCACGCGCTCGGCAAAGCGGCGCACTTCGCCCTCGGGCATGGCACCCATGAACCCATCCACGGGACGCCCGCCGGAGAAGGCAAAGACGGCAGGAATGGACTGGACGCCCAGTTGGCCGGCAATCTGGGGGTGCTCGTCGATATTGATCTTGACCAGCTTGATCTGTCCGGCCTTCTCGGTCACGACCTTTTCGATGGCCGGCCCGAGCTGGCGGCAGGGGCCGCACCAGGGCGCCCAGAAATCCACCAATACCGGCACGTCCTGGGATGCATCGATCACATCGGTCTTGAAGCCGGCATCGCTGCCATCCTTGACGAGGCTGGCCGGGTTCGGAGCGGCGCCCGGGGCGCCGTTGAAGGATAGGGACATGGCAATGTGCTCTTCGGCTTGCGAATAGATGAAGCTTTCCGGCCCTTTTTGCGCCTGCCATCGCTTCACTGGCAAGCCCGTTTCCCACAGCATTGCGACAAGATGACGTTCGCGCGAAAATCTGGGTTGCAATCAGCCGGTCGATTGGGCATATAGGCCCGCGTCGCCGCACTTCCAAGTGCAGCTGACTGGAGCGCGGGTGTAGCTCAGGGGTAGAGCATAACCTTGCCAAGGTTAGGGTCGTGGGTTCGAATCCCATCGCCCGCTCCAATTTCCAAGGTATCGCAAGCCTTGGTGCAAAGGGTCCTTCGGGACCCTTTTTGTTTTCCGCTCGCATCAATGTCGTTGGCCAAGGCTCCCGCGCGGTGCAAACTCGTGGCGGGTCATGCCCAGTGCCCCGGGACGGCTGAGCAGAAAAGACAAGGGCCCGCCCGGCGCATGCCGGACAGGCCCGTTGCGGCAAGGGAGGTGCCGGAGGCGTTCAGGCGATGGTCTCGACCAGCGCCCTGAGTTCGGTCATTTCATCAGCGGTGAGATTGGTCAGGGGCGGACGCACCGGGCCGGCCTGCCGTCCGCGCGCCTCAAGCCCCGCCTTGATGATCGAGACGGCGTAACCCTTCTTGCGGTTGCGCAGGGCGACGAGCGGGAAGAAGAAGTCCTTGAGGATACGATCGGTTGTGTCCTTCTCGCCGGCCCGCAGGGCCGAGTAGAAGGTTTGCGCCAACTCGGGCACGAAGTTGAAGACGGCAGACGAATAGGTGGTCACGCCGGCCGAAAAATAGGCTTGTGCATAGAGCTCATGGGTCGGCATGCCGCCGATATAGACGAGGCGATCCCTAAGCCGTGTGGTGATCTCGATGACACGGTCAACTTCGCCATGGCCGTCCTTGAAGCCGATCAGGTTCGGGCAAGTGTCGGTCAGCCGCTGCAAACTGTCTGCGGTCAAAAGGCAATTGTCGCGATTATAGACAACCACCCCAATGCCGACCGAGTCGCAGACAGCCTTGACATGCGCCACCAGTCCTTCCTGCTCGGCATACATCAGGTAGGGCGGCAGCAGCAGGATGCCGTCGGCGCCGGCGCTCTCCGCGGCCCGGGCCATCTCAATGGCGAGCGCGGTGCCATAGGCGGCGCCGCCAACAATGGGCGTGCGGCCGGCGCTGGCCTTGGCAACCCTGGTCGCATGGGCCACTTCCTGCGGCGTCAGTGAAAAAATCTCGCCCGTGCCGCCGGGTGCGAACAGGACGGCGGCGCCGAACCCATCCAGCCAGTCGATATGGGCCCGATAGGCGTCTTCGTCGAAGCTCAGATCCGGCTTGAAGGTGGTGATGGGGAAAGAAAGCAGGCCGCTGCCAAGGGCAGCCTTGAGCTCATTGGGGGTCATCAGACTAGTCCTGGGCAATTAGTAGGTGTTGAGGGCCTGCAGCAGCGCTGCGGTGTAGCCATAGCAGAACGCGAACGCGACACCCTGCGGATCGCGGCCGGAAATCGTGGGCACATGATCGGGCATGATCATGTATTTGTAGCCCACTTCCTTATAGACCTTGAGCGAAGCGGCCATGTCCATGTCGCCTTCATCCGGGAAGGTCTCGGTGAAGGACAGTTTCCCGCCGCGAATATTGCGGAAATGCAGGTTGAAGATCTTGTCGCGGCTGCCAAACCAGCGGATGACGTCTTCAATTTCAGCACGGGGATTGTCGAGCATTTCCCCGACCGTGCCCTGGCAGAAATTGAGGCCGTGATAGGGGTTTTCGCGCATCTGCACGAATTTTTTCAATCCCTCGACGGTGCCGAGGACGCGGGTGACCCCCTTGTAGCCGGGCGGGGTATAGGGATCGTGCGGGTGACAGGCCAGGCGAACCTTGTTGCTTTCGGCAACCGGAATCACGCGCTCGAGGAAATAGTCGATGCGCTCCCAGTTCTCGTCCTCCGACAGCACACCGGCAAGGCCTGGCGCGGCGTTCTGGTCGGTCTGGTCCCAGCGGAAGGAGGCATTGAGCGAACCGCCGCGCCCGCGTTCATCAGGCGTCCGGGGAATGCCAATGAGGTTGAGATTGTACTTGGCGGCGGGAATGCCGGCGGCGGCGCAGTTCTCGATCAGCGTGCAGATCGCATCAATCTGCCGGTCGCGATCAGGTCCGGCCAGCAGGATGTCGGGATAAGTGGCCGTTTCAATGGGGCTCGAGGGCAGGGGCAGCTGGATCATGTCGAGGACGAGGCCGAAGCTCTCGACCTTGTCCCGCAGTGCCTTGAGGTCATCGAGCGTCCAGGTGCCGAGCCTGGTATAGGGATCCTGGCAGATATGCTTGATGCCAAGCTGCGACCAGACGCGATAATCGTCGTCCTCGCGCGCCTGAAGTTGGGTCCCTACATACATGTCGTCCTCCGAAGTTGAGATATGACATAATATGATTTTGGGGTGGTGTCGAGATATTGTTAGCGAGCGAGGCGTCGATAGCGCTTCTGGCTGCCGGTGAGATGATCGCGCATGGCCTGGCGCGCCGCATCCGGATCCTGTTCTGAAATGGCGTCGAGGATGCGCTCGTGCTCGTTGAGAACTTTTTGCAGATAGTCCCGGCTTTCCGCATCCGGCAGCGTCGGAAACTGGCCGCGAGGGATGGATCGGGAGCCGAACCGATGCAGGGTATCGAGGAAATGCCGGTTGTTGGCGGCCTTGGCGACGGCCTCGTGAAAGCTGAAATCGGCATCGACCGTGGGTTCGCCCGCCTCGACACGGGTGGCCAGCAACTGGTTGGCGCTGCGGATATCGGCCTCCTGCTGGGCTGACCTGCGATAGGCGGCAATGGCGGCGGCTTCGGTCTCGACGGCGATACGAAATTCAATCATTTCAAGAGTTTGCGGGATACTCTGGACCTCGATGGGGGTAAGCGCGCGGACCGGGTCGAGGCCGGCCGAATCGGTGACGAACATGCCCTTGCCCTGCACCGGCGTAACCAGTCCGGCTGCGCGCAGCTCGGCGATCGCCTCGCGCACCACGGTTCGGCTGACTTCGAACTGTGCCTCGAGCTGGGGTTCGGTCGGCAGGCGACCGCCCACCTCAATGGCCCCGCTTTCGATCTGGCTTTTCAGCTCGTCGATCACGGTCTGGGCCAGGCGCTGGCGACGGCGGGTGGGTAACTGTTCCATGGTTTCGACCTGCTTTCCGCATCAGGAATGCCAACCCTATTGCATTCGGGCTGGAAAACTCATAGTCATATTACGACATACCAAGGACATCGCATGTCCTCATGGTAGCGTGTGGAGGAATTTTTATGAAGCATGTTTCGAAGGCGCTGCTGATCGGCGCTGCACTGGCCGCGATGACGGCAATGGCGCCGGCCACATTCGCCGCCACGCCCAACGACCAGTTGATCATCGGTACGTCTCTGGCCCAGGTGCTTTCGCTCGATCCGCAGCAGGGTACAGAGGTCAAGACTCAGGAAATCCTGGCCAATACCTATGATCGCCTGGTTTCCTGGAGCGAAGCCGACGGCAATGCGATCAAGGGCGAGCTCGCAGAAAGCTGGGATATCGACGACACCGGCATCACCTTCCATCTGCGCGATGCCACCTTTGCCTCGGGCAATCCGGTGACCGCGGCCGACGTGGTCTTCTCGCTCACGCGCCTGCTCAAGCTCGACCAATCGGCCGCTGCCGGTTTCAAGACTTTCGGCTATAATGGCGATACGATCGAGAGCCTCGTTTCGGCAGTGGACGACAAGACGTTCCGGATCGAATTGACCGATGCCGTCACCGCGCAATCGCTGCTCTACCGTCTGTCGAACGGTGTCGCCAGCGTGGTCGACAGCGTCGAAGTGCAGAAGCATGTGGTCAACAATGACTACGGCAATGAATGGCTGCGCACCAATACGGCCGGTTCGGGCCCCTATGTGCTCAGCCGCTGGACGCCCAACGATATTGTTATCCTCGAAGCCAATGCCCAGTTCTGGGGCGGCGAGCCGGCCATGCGCCGCGTCGTCTTCCGCCATGCGCCCGAAAGCCAGGCTGCGCGCCTGATGCTCGAGCGCGGTGATATCGATATCGCCAATGCGCTGACGGCGCCGGATGTGCGCACCTTTGACGGCAAGGACGGTTTTGCCATCGACCAGGTCAAGACCGGCGGCTTCTACGTACTGGCGATGAATGCCGGCCATGAGGCACTGGCCAATCCACTGGTGCGCGAGGCGATTGCCTATTCCATTGATTACCAGGGGATCGCCGAAACGGTTCTCGGTCCCTATGGGCGGGCGCGCAATGTGCCGGTGCCTGAGGACTGGGAGGGCGCCATTGCCAATCCGGATTGGTCATTCCAGCCGGAAAAGGCAAAGGAACTGCTCTCCGAAGCTGGTTATCCCGATGGATTTGCGCTGACCATCAAGACCATCGCCCAGGCGCCGCGCGTGGATCTGGCAACCGCCATCCAGGCCAATCTTGCCGAGGTCGGTATCGATGTGAGCATCCAGCAGGGCAATGGTGCCGATATCGTGGCCGCTCACCGCGCGCGTGATTTCGACCTGCTGCTGCCCCAGAATGGTGCGGCCGAGCCCACGGCCCTTGGGGCGCTCGACAACTTCACCAACAATCCCGACAACTCACTCGAAGCCAACAATGCCGGCAACTTCGTCTGGCGTTCGGCTTGGGACATTACCGAGCTCAACAGCCTGCGGGCCGCAGCCAACCAGGAACGCGACCCGGCGAAGCGTCTCGAGATGGCGGTCGAATTGCAGGAAAAGTTCATCGCGGCCGTACCGGCGGTGCTGCCCATGTTCGAGCGGTTCGAGCCGGTGGTGGTCAGTGCGCGCGTGCAGGGCTATGACGGCCACCCCTGGTCCCTGACGCGACTGGACCAGATTACCAAGACCGACGGTAACTAAACCGGACCGAGTGACCGATCATGAAGGAATTCACTTTCGTTGAGCTGGGCAAGCGTATCGGGCAATTGCTCGTCAGCCTGTTCTTCCTGCTCGTCGTCACCTTTGTGATCGGTCGCGTTCTGCCCACGGATCCGGTTGGCGCCATCGTCGGTGAGCTTGCCGACCCGGCAACTTACCAGGCGATGCGCCAGCGGCTTGGGCTAGACCTGCCCGTCTATCAGCAGTTCTGGGTCTATCTGACCTCATTGCTGCAGGGGGACCTGGGCACGGCCATCCTCACCGGGAACCCGGTGATCAAGGATCTCAGCACGGCCTTCCCGGCCACGCTTGAACTGGCCACTCTCGCCATCATCCTCTCGACCGTGATCGGCGTGCCGCTGGGCATGACTGCGGCCTTCTTCCGCGACACCTGGTTCGACCAGTTTGCGCGGGTGATTTCCCTTGTCGGCCACTCCATCCCGGTGTTCTGGTTCGGCATTGTGGGCCTCGTGATTTTCTATGCCACGCTCAACTGGGTCGGCGGCCCGGGCCGGGTCGATATCTATCTCGAAGGCCTGGTCGAGCCCCGCACCGGGATGCTGCTGATCGACAGCCTGTTGGCCGGGGACACGGAAGTGTTCTGGAACGCGGTCAGCCACATCATCCTGCCGGCCTGCATCCTGGCCTACTCTGCCATGGCCTATATCACCCGCATGACCCGCAGCTTCACGCTGGAGCAGCTCAACCAGGACTATGTGGTGGCCGCACGCGCCAAGGGCGCGTCCAACTGGCGGATCGTCAGCGGGCACCTGTTGCCCAATATCGCGGTGCAACTCGTTACCGTCCTGGCCATTTCCTATGGCGGGCTGCTCGAAGGCGCGGTTGTCACCGAAGTGGTCTTCTCCTGGCCCGGCATCGGTCAGTACATGACCAATGCACTGATGATCGGCGACATGAATGCTGTCGTGGCCGGCACTCTCATCATCGGCTTTATCTTCATGCTGCTCAATTTCCTGTCGGACCTGGCCTATCTCGTGCTGGACCCGCGCACCCGCGAGGTGACCGCATGAGCCTCCAGCAGTCCACAAGTCCGCGCGCCAATCCGGCACTGATGCTGTCCCGCGCCCGCCGCAGCCTCAATGGCGCGCTCGCCAAACTGGCGCGGGAGCCGGTCGGCATGTTCGGCCTTCTGGTGCTGAGCCTATTGGTCGTCGTGGCCATCTTCGCGCCGCTGATTGCTCCCTATAATCCCGTGTCGCAGAACCTGAGCCAGGCGCTGCAGCCACCGAGCTGGGCGCATTGGGCGGGTACGGACGAGTTCGGTCGCGATATTCTCTCGCGCCTTATCTATGGCACCCGCATTACCATCCAGACGGTGCTGGCCGTTACCCTGATCGTCGGTCCCATCGGCATGCTGATCGGCATCGTTGCCGGCTTTGTCGGCGGGCGCACCGACGCCATCCTGATGCGGTTTACCGATATCGTGCTGTCCTTCCCCTCCCTGATCCTCGCCCTGGCCTTTGCCGCGGCGATGGGCGCGGGGCTCCAGACGGCCATCATCGCCATCTCGTTGACGGGTTGGCCGCCAATTGCCCGCCTGGCGCGTGCCGAAACGCTGATCGTGCGCAATACCGACTACGTTGCGGCCGCCCGGCTCTACGGCGCATCCCCCTTGCGCCTGCTGTTCCTCTATATCGCCCCAATGTGCATTCCCTCGGTCGTCGTCCGCCTGACGCTGAACATGGCCGGGATCATCCTTACGGCGGCCGCGCTGGGATTTCTCGGCCTGGGCGCGCAGCCGCCAACGCCCGAATGGGGGGCCATGATCTCGAGCGGGCGCCAGTTCATGCTCGACAACTGGTGGGTCGCGGTCATGCCTGGCATCGCCATCCTGCTCACCAGCCTGGCCTTCAACCTGGTCGGCGACGCCTTGCGCGACATTCTGGATCCACGCCATGCCCGCTCCTGAGACCGTTCTGACCGTTCGCAACCTCTCGGTCCGCTTCGGGCGCTCCGCCCTCCGCGCCGTCGACGGCGTCAGCCTGGATCTGGGCACCGAGCGACTTGGCATTGTCGGGGAGTCAGGGTCGGGCAAATCCACGCTGGGCCGGGCCATCATGCGCCTGTTGCCGGCCGCTGCCACAGTCGCGGCCGATCAACTCGATTTCGACGGCGTGCCGTTGCTCTCCCGGTCGGAGCGCGACATGCGCGGCCTGCGCGGCAATCGCATGGCGCTGATCATGCAGGACCCGCGCTATTCGCTGAACCCGGTGCTGCCGGTGGGCAAGCAGGTGGCCGAGGCGGCCCTGTTGCACCAGAAGGTGGACCGCAAGCAGGCCCATGTCCTGGCGGCCGACATGCTGGCGCGGGTGCGCATTGCCGATGTCGAGCGGGTCATGCGCCTCTATCCGCATCAGATTTCCGGCGGCATGGGCCAGCGGGTGATGATTGCCATGATGCTGCTGGCCAAGCCCCGCCTGGTTGTTGCAGACGAACCCACCTCGGCGCTCGATGTCAGCGTGCGCGGCGAAGTGCTGCGGCTGCTCGACGGGCTGGTGCGCGAGAACAATTCGGGGCTGATGCTGATCAGCCATGACATAAGAATGGTCGCCGCCTTCTGTCAGCGCATTCTGGTCATGTACAAGGGCCGCGTGGTCGAGACGCTCACCCGGCTGGATGAGGCACAACACCCCTATACCCGCGGACTGATCGCGGCCATGCCCGACCCGCGCAATCCCGTGCAGCGCCTGCAGACGCTCGATCGGGCCGTGATCGATGCGGCGGAGGTGCGGGCATGATCGAAGTCAGCGCGCTTTCGGTATCCTTTGGCAGCGGCGAAGCCCGCCGTCAGGTGGTCAAGGGTGTCTCCTTCTCCGTCGACAAGGGTGAGACCCTCGGCATCGTCGGCGAGTCAGGCTGCGGCAAATCGACGGTCCTGCGCTCGCTGGCGGGGCTGGATCGCCATTGGGAAGGGACAATCAGCCTCGGCGGAACTCCGGTCGATCGCGAACGCAGCCGCGAGCAATTGAAGCGGGCGCAGATGGTGTTTCAGGATCCCTATGGCTCCATCCATCCCCGTCACCGCATCGAACGTGTGCTTGCCGAACCGGCTCGCGCCATGAAGACCGGGGATGGCTGGGGACAGGTTGCCTCCGCACTCGAACAGGTCGGCCTTCCTGCCGGCTTTGCCGAGCGCTTTCCGCACGAGCTGTCAGGCGGCCAGCGCCAGCGTGTCGCCATCGCCCGTGCGCTCATGCTGCAGCCCGAAATCCTGCTGCTCGACGAGCCGACCTCCGCCCTCGATGTGTCGGTCCAGGCAGAGGTGCTGAACCTGCTTTCCGATCTGCGTGATGCCCGAAATCTCACCTATGTCCTGGTGAGCCATGACCTGGCCGTGATCGCCCATATGTGCGACCGGGTGCTGGTGATGAAGGATGGGGTCTTTGTCGACGAACTGACCCGTCAGGACCTTCAGGAGGCCCGGACGCATCACGACTATTCCAGGCAGCTGTTCGAGGCGAGTTTCCTCTAGGGCGCTTCACGTTCTGACGGAATCTGAACGAGCGCTCTCGGTGTTTGATTAGTCACGTTTTCGACCCTCGGGTCGATGCCCGAGGAGAAAAGTGGTGCCCACTTTTCTGGAAAACGCTCCAGCCAGCCGTCGCTCAGACAGCGTCGTCCTGCCGCGGTTCGCGAACCCGCTGCACCGCCTGGGTCAGGGCGGCCAACCCGGTGCGCAGCGCCTCGTGCTCGTGCTCGGACAATTCGGCCAGGATCAGCTTGGCGCGGGCATTGACCTCGGGCAGGGCCTCGGCAAACAGGCTCCGGCCGCGTTTGGTGCATTTGTAGACGCGTAGCCGGCGATCTTCGGCGGGTACCGAACGGGTGATCAGGCCCTTGTCCTGCAGGCGCTGCGAGGCACGGCTCACCTGGACGGCGTCCAGTGTCGTGCGGCGCGACAGCTCGGACGACGACACTTCCTTTTCCTCGGCCAGGAGGAACAGCAGGCGCCATTCTTCCCGGCTCAGGCCATATTGCCGCCCATAGACCTCGACCAGCAGCCTGGAGAAGCCCTCTGCGGCTACGGCCAGCTGATAGGGGAAGAAGTCGTCCAATGTTACGGCATCGTCATTCATGCCGCGATCTCCCGTCATCAAGGGGTGGGCCGCTCGCTTTCGGCCCACGCCACCATATCCACGACCATTTCACTTGCAATCAAACAAATGCGTGCGGAACCGATTTGTTGCATCGATTTCGATGGGCATTTGGGCCGTTACATGGCGCTGACCAGCCAGAGCGACAGCCAGGGGATGGCAATGAGCAGCCCCAGCCGCACGATATCGGCAAGCCAGAATGGCAGCACGCCCCTGAAAATAGTGGCGAGGCTCACATCGCGCAGCACCCCCCGAAGGACAAAGACGTTCATGCCAACCGGCGGCGTGATCAGGCTGATCTCGGTCACCACCACGACGACAATGGCAAACCAGATGAGGACGCTTTCGGGGTCCTGCAGCATCTCATTGGCAAAGTGCAGCTCATACATCAGCGGGTAGAATACCGGCACAGTGAGCAGGATCATCGAGAGGCTCTCGAGGACGCAGCCCAGAACGATGTAGATCCCAACGATGACCAGGATCACCGCCCAGGCCGGAACTTCGAGGTCCATCACCAGGTCGACCAGGGCATAGGGCAGGCCGGCAAAGTTGATGAAGTTGGAAAAGATCTCGGCGCCAATCACCACCATGAAGATCATGGCCGTGGCGCGCACGCTGTCCATGGTTGCGGCAAGGAAGTGACGCCAGGTCATGGTGCGCATGCCAAGGGCAACGACGATGGAAGCGGCGGCGCCGATGCCCGCGGCCTCGGTGGGGGTGAAAAGCCCCGCATAGATCCCCACCATGATGAAGCCGAACAGGCCCAAGACGCTGATGACGCCCTGAATATCTTTGCGGGTCAGCTTCTCTTGCTGCACCGTATCCGGCGCCAGCGTTGGCTTGTGCCAGACGGCCACCTTGATCGCCACCAGATAGAGCACGATCCCCAGGATGCCGGGGATGATGCCGGCGACGAAGAGCTTGGCAATATTGGTTTCGGTCAGAAGACCGTAGATGATCAGGACCACCGAAGGCGGGATGAGAATGCCCAGCGTGCCCCCGGCAGCAATGGAGCCGGTCGCAAGCCGGTCGTCATAGCCGAACTTGCGCATCGAGGGCATGGCGACCTTGGTCATGGTCGCGGCCGTCGCCAGGGACGAGCCGCAGACCGCCGAAAAGCCACCGCTGGACAGGACCGAGGCCAGGGCCAGCCCGCCCTTGGTGCGGCCCAGGAAACGATTGGCCACGGCAAACAGGCCATGGGCGATGCCCGAAGCGGCCAGCACATTGCCCATGAAGATGAAAAGCGGAATGACCGAAAGGCCGTAGGACAGGGAACTGTCGAAGGCGATCTGGCCGGTCATGGCGAAAGCCGGGCCCCAGCCGCGCATCAGGGCGAAGCCGATGCCACCGACGGCGACCATGGCGAAAGCGATGGGAACCCGGGCAAGGATCAGCGCCAGCAGGACGCCGATGCCGATAAGTGACTCAATCAATTCGGGCCTCCCCGGATGCCGGTGGGTTGCGCGTGGTCCATGTGGTGCCAACCTGGACGAGCATGATGATGGCGCTTGCGGCGCAGGACAGGGCGGCCAGATAGCCAAAGGGTGCCAGGGGCAGCGACAGAGCATTGGTCACCGACGCCTTGC